>NZ_JAGRLA010000082.1 GCF_020442045.1 Bauldia sp.
ACAGCACGCTCGTCAGAGGACATTGCGTCCTTCGAGGCTCGGGCTCCGCCCTCGCACCTCAGGATGACGGGGAGGGGCGTGTTGGAGCGTTGCTCGGGCTCCGCCTCGCACCCCCGATCGAGCCGGGGGCAGGCCCTCAGGATGGCGGGGAAGGAGCTGCCCGCCGGCCGGCCCCTATTTCGTCCCGTAGAGCCGGTCGCCCGCGTCGCCGAGGCCGGGGACGATATAGCCGTGGTCGTTGAGGTAGTCGTCGATCGCCGCGGTGTAGATCGGGATGCCGGGCTGGAGCTTCCGGAACCGCTCGATCCCCTCCGGCGCCGCGAGCAGGCAGACGAAGCGGATGTCCTGGGCACCGCGCTCCTTCAGCTTCTCGATCGCGGCGCTCGCCGAATTGGCGGTGGCGAGCATCGGATCGACGACGATCACCAGCCGGTCGCCGAGGTCCTCCGGCGCCTTGAAGTAATATTCGTGCGGCTCCAGCGTCTCGGGGTCGCGATAGATGCCGACATGGGCGACACGGGCCGAGGGAACGAGGTCGAGCATCCCGTCGAGCAGGCCGTTGCCGGCGCGCAGGATCGAGGCGAAGACCGGCTTCTTGCCCTCGAGGATCGGCGCGTCCATCGCCGCCAGCGGGGTGTCGATCCGCATCGTCGTCAGCTTGAGGTCGCGGGTGACCTCGTAGGTGAGGAGCAGCGCGATCTCGCGCAGCAACTGGCGGAAGCTCGCCGTCGAGGTGGACTTCTCCCGCATCAATGACAGCTTGTGCTGGACCAGCGGGTGATCGACGAGGGTCACGCCTTCCATGGCTTCCATCCGATTGTCTCTGGTTGTCGTTCCGGGCTCCGTTGCCGGCAAAACTAGCCGCCACGGCGCCGGAGGCCAATGCAAAGAGGCTGCCGGCCAACGATTCCGTGTCAAATCCGCCGGACTATCCACAGGCTGGCGCCTCTCCTATTCTCGGGGCCACCGTGATTGGCAGGCCACCCATGAGACGCGCCATCCTCCTCGTCCTCGATTCCGTCGGCATCGGTGGTGCCGAGGACGCCGATCAGTTCGGCGATGCCGGCGCCGATACGCTCGGCCATATCGCCGAAGCCTGCGCCCAAGGCGGCGGCGACCGGCCCGGTCTCAGGAGCGGGCGGCTCTACCTCCCCAATCTCGACCGGCTCGGCCTTGGCCTTGCCGCGACCGCCTCGGTCGGAGCGCCGATCCCCCCGCTCGGCTACGAGGACGCGGTGGAGGGACGCTGGGGCTATGGCGTCGAGACCTCGAAGGGCAAGGATACCCCGTCCGGGCACTGGGAGATCGCCGGCGTACCCGTGACTTTCGACTGGGGCTACTTCCCCGACACCGTTCCCTCCTTTCCCGCGTCGCTGACCGGGGCGCTGATCCGCGAGGCCGGACTGCCGGGCATCCTCGGCGACAGGCATGCTTCCGGCACCGAGATCATCAAGGAGCTCGGCGCCGCGCATCTCAGGACCGGCAAGCCGATCTGCTACACCTCGGCCGATTCGGTGTTCCAGATCGCCGCCCATGAGGAAGCCTTCGGCCTCGACCGGCTCTATGAGGTCTGCCTCGTCGCGCGGCGGCTCTGCGATCCGCTCAACATCGGCCGGGTCATCGCGCGGCCCTTCCTCGGCCACGACGCGGACGACTTCAAGCGCACCGCCAACCGCCGCGACTATGCCGTGCCGCCGCCGGAGCCGACGCTCTGCGACCGGGCGGTCGAAGCCGGCAGGCGCGTCGTCGGCGTCGGCAAGATCGCCGACATCTTCGCCCATCGCGGCATCACCGAGGTCGTCAAGGGACCGGATGACGACGCGCTGTTCACGGCTTCGCTCGATGCCCTGCGGACGCTCGGCGACGGCGACCTGATGTTCATCAACCTCGTCGAGTTCGATTCCCTCTATGGCCATCGCCGCGACGTCGCCGGCTATGCCGGGGCGCTCGAGGCCTTCGACCGGCGCCTGCCTGAGCTCGAGGCCGCCTTGGAGCCGGGCGACCTCGTCATGATCACCGCCGACCACGGCAACGACCCGACCTGGCGGGGCACCGACCATACCCGCGAGCACGTCCCGATCCTCGTCTTCGGCCCGGACGTCGGCGGCGGCGCGATCGGGCGCCGCGACACCTTCGCCGACATGGGCGAGACGATCGCCGCGCATCTCGGGCTCGCGCCCGGCCGGCACGGGACGTCCTTCCTGTGACGGCGCTGCCCAAGGCCGAGCTCCACTGCCATATCGAGGGCGCGGCGCCGCCCGCCCTCGTCCGCCGTCTCGCCGGCCGCTACGGCGTCGATACCGCCGGCATCCTCGACGACCGCGGCGGCTACGCCTGGCACGATTTCGCGAGCTTCCTCGACACCTATGGCCGGGTCTCCGCCCTCTTCCGCTCCGGCACCGACTTCCGCGACCTCGCCCATGCCTATTTCACGTCGATCGCGGCCGAGGGGGCGATCTATGGCGAGATCTTCATCGCCCCGGACATCGCCGAGGCCGGCGGCGTGCCGGCCGCCGACTACATTGCCGGCCTCGATGACGGCATGGACGCCGCGGAGGCCGAGACCGGCATCGTCACCCGGATGATCCTCACCGGCGTCCGCCACCTCGGCCCGGCGCGGGTCCGCGCACTCGCCGAAACCGCGGTCGCGCATCCCCGCATCACCGGCTTCGGGATCGCCGGCGACGAGACGATGCACCACCCGCGCGATTTCGCCGACGCCTTCCGCGTCGCCCGCGAAGCCGGCCTCGGGCTCACCGCCCATGCCGGGGAGCTCGCCGGGCCGGAGAGCGTGCGGGCGGCGCTCGACCATCTCGGCGTCACCCGGATCGGCCACGGGGTGCGGGCGATCGAGGATCCGGCGCTGGTCGAGCGGCTTGCCGCCGAGGGAATCGTGCTGGAGCTCTGCCCGAGCTCCAACGTCGCGCTCGGCCTCTATCCGGACATTTCCCGCCATCCCTTCCGCCGGCTGATGGAGGCGGGGGTGCGGGTGACGGTCAATTCCGACGACCCGCCCTATTTCCACACCTCCCTCGGCCATGAATATGAGCTGCTCGGCCGCGACCAGGGGCTTGGCGATGCGGCGCTGCTCCAGGCGACCCGCACCGCGATCGAGGCCGCCTTTGTCGACGACAAGACCCGCGAGACGCTTCTCGAGCGGGTCGATGCGGCCGCCACTGGCGCCTGAAGCCACTGTTTTTCCAGCATTATTCAAATCATTGTGAACCGGATCACCGCGGATTTGTGACGGTCGTCACTGCGGTGGGCCACCCCTCCCCCCATATTCCGTTCATCGAACAACGCGGCGCCATTGGCCGCAGCAAGTGAGGGGTCAGGACCATGAAGGCCTTCGCAAAGATCATCGCCGTCGCCGCTTTCGCAGCCGCCGCGATCGGCATCTCCACGCCTTCCGAGGCCGGCCTGTTCTCGGCCTTCCAGCCGAAGCCGACGGTGGTCGCGAAAATCTCCCTGTCGCAGCAGAAGCTCTATCTCAACGTCACCGACAACCGCGGCCACAGGACGAGCTATGTCTGGAATGTCTCGACCGGCGCCGCCGGCTACGCCACCCCGAAGGGGCACTATCGTCCGACCTGGCTCGACAAGGACCACAAGTCTTCCCAATACGAAGACGCTCCCATGCCCTATTCGGTCTTCTTCGTCGACGGCATCGCGGTCCACGGCACGCAGGCGACCGCGAAGCTCGGCCAGCGCGCCTCCCACGGCTGCGTCCGGCTGGCGACCGAGAACGCGGCGACCTTCTTCAAGGTCGTCCAGGCCTACGGCAAGTGGAACACCAAGATCATCGTGACGGACTGAATTCCCAACGGACTGGGCAGGTTCCCCCCACCTGACGACGCCATCCCCGCCACCCCAAGCCCAGGCGTCTCCTCAGTCCCGATACCGCCGCCGTCCGGTCCCCCCGCCGGGCGGCGGTCGGTGTTTTTGGGGGGTATGAATCCGCCTGTCGGTGACACCTCGGCCGCGAAACGGGGGCTCAGCTAGCGTCCGGCCCGATCCGCTCAAGCACCGCCGCCGATGGCTCGGCCGGACCGTCTCCGACCGAATAGGCGGCCCGCAGCGCCGCTTCCGCACGCTCGGCATGCGCCTCGGTCCGGGCATGGACGATGGCAAGCGGCACGTCGTCACCCCCAACCGTCGCCCCGAGCCCGGCAAGCGCGGTGAAGCCGACCGCATGGTCGATCGTGTCGGCCTCGCGCGCCCGGCCGCCGCCGAGCTCGACGACGGCGACCCCGATCTTCCGGCCATCGATGGCGTCGACGATCCCGGCCTGGTTCGCCGTCACCGGGCGCACCACCGGCGCCGCCTTGAGATAGGTCCCAGGCTTCTCCATGAAGTCGCCCGGCCCGCCGAGCGCCGCGACCATCCGGCCGAAGAGCTCCGCCGCGCGGCCGGAGGCATAGGCGTCCTCCATCTTCGCCCGGCCTTCGCCGGTATCGGCGGCGAGACCGCCCGAGGCGAGCAATTCGGCGCCGAGCGAGACCACGACGTCATGGAGGCGCGCGTCACGATGGCGGCCGGTGAGAAAGTCGACCGCGTTCATCACCTCGACGGCGTTGCCGGCGGCCGAGGCCAGCGGCTCGTCCATGCCGGTGATCAGCGCGCTGGTCTTCAACCCGGCCCCGTTGGCGACCGAGACGAGGCTGCCGGCAAGCTCGCGGGCCGCCTCGATCGTCGCCATGAAGGCGCCGGAGCCGGTCTTGACGTCGAGCACCAGGCCGTCGAGCCCGGCGGCGAGCTTCTTCGACAGGATCGAAGCGGTGATCAGCGGCACCGATTCGACCGTCGCGGTGACGTCGCGGATCGCGTAGAGGCGCTTGTCGGCGGGGGCGAGGTCGGCGGTCTGGCCGATGATCGCGCAGCCGACCGCCTCGACCACCCGGCGGAAGGTCTCGAGATCGGGCTGGGTGGTGTAGCCGGGGATCGAATCGAGCTTGTCGAGGGTGCCGCCGCTATGGCCGAGGCCGCGGCCGGATATCATCGGCACGAAGCCGCCGCAGGCGGTGATCGCCGGGGCGAGCATCAGCGAGACGTTGTCGCCGATGCCGCCGGTCGAGTGCTTGTCGAGGACGGGGCCCTCGAGGCCGGTCCAGTCGAGGACCGCGCCGGAATCGCGCATGGCCAGGGTCAGCGCCACGGCCTCCTCGCGGCTCATGCCGCGGAAGAAGACCGCCATGGCGAAGGCGGCGACCTGTCCCTCGGTCACCGAGCCATGGGTCAGCCCCTCGACCAGCGCCGCGATATCGGCCGGATCGACCGGCTGGCCCTCGCGCTTCCTGCGGATGATCTCCTGCGGCAGCAGCATCGGCCTCACTCCAGCCCGCGGTCCTGGAAGAAGCGGCGGAGGATGCGCTCGAGCTTGACCGCGCCGACCGGCCCGAGCCGCTTGGTCTCCTCGTGGGAGAGCTCGGCACCGGTCATCCCGGCGGCGAAATTGGTGATGGTCGAGATCGCCGCGACCTTGAGCCCGAAGAAGCGGCCGAGGATCACCTCCGGCACCGTCGACATGCCGACCGCGTCGGCGCCGACGACACGCGCGAAACGGATCTCGGCGGGCGTCTCGAAGGAAGGTCCCGAGAACCACATATAGACGCCGGTGGCGAGCGCGATGCCCTCGCGTTCGGCCGCGCCATGCAGTGCGCCCCTGAGACGCTTGTCATAGGCGCCGGTCATGCCGACGAAGCGGTCCTCGCTCGGCTCGCCGATCAGCGGGTTGATGCCGGAAAAGGCGATGTGGTCGGTTATCAGCATCAGCTCGCCGGGCCCGACCTCGTCGCGCAGCGAGCCGGCGGCATTGGTCAGGATCAGCGTGTCGCAGCCGAGCGCGGCCAGCGTCGCGATCGGGACGCGCATCGAGCCGGGATTGCCGGTCTCGTAGAAATGCGCCCGGCCGGCAAGCACCACCACCGGCACGCCCTCCAGCCACCCGGCGATCAGCTCGCCGCTATGCGAGGAGACCCGCGACACCGGAAATCCCGGCAGGTCGGCATAGGGAATCCGCACCGGGTTGATGACGCTGTCGGCGATCGCCCCCAGCCCCGAGCCGAGCACCAGGCCGGTGGAATAGGGAAGGTCGGCGACTTCACGGATGATGGCGGCCGCTTCGGCGGCCTTCTCGTTGCTCACGGTTCGTCCGGCATGGCGAAGGCGGCCGGCAGCAATTCGCCGAGCCGGTAGGTCTCGGTCCGCTCGCCGGCCGGATCGACGAGATGGACCACCGTCCCGGCCATGCCGAATTCGGCGAGACGCTGGCGGCAGCCGCCGCATGGCGACACCATCCGGCCGTCGACAGGTTCGGCGACCACCACGACCTCCTCGATCCGGCGTCCCTCGGCGGTGCCGGCGCCGCAGACCATCGCCGCGATGGCGGAGGTCTCGGCGCACCAGCCTTCCGGATAGGATGCGTTCTCGACGTTGCAGCCCGCATGGGTCGTGCCGGCACCGCTGCGCAGCGCCGCGCCGAC
>NZ_JAGRLA010000083.1 GCF_020442045.1 Bauldia sp.
CGTCACCTCGCCGAGGATGTGGAACTTGTCGGTGAGATGATCCTTCTCGGACGGCTCCTCGCCGCTCTCCCATTGGAACAGCACGACCTGGCGCGGCCGGGCCATGGTCGGATGGGAAACGGACTGGATCAGTTCGCCGTCGCGGCCGGGGACGGGAGCCGGCGTCACCACCACGCCGTCGCTGCGCAGCGCCATCAGCCAGGCGAGCTCGGACGCGATGGCGTTCCGCGAATGGTAGCCTTCGCGATGGACCCGCATTGCCCAGCGGCGATCGGAGCCGGCATCGTCGACCCGATAGGTCGCGTTCTCCGAGAGGTTGATCAGCGCCGGCGGCTCGCGCGCCGCGATGCCCCAGCTAGCGAGCGCCGCGGCGGCAAGATCCGCGAGGTGACGGAGCTGCTCCTCGTGGGGAAGATCGTCAAAGGGCGTCATCGGTCGCTCGCCGCGCGGCTTACGCCGCCTCGCGGCGGCCGTTTGAGGAACGGCGCGCCGGCCCGAGCAGCGTCGCGCGCGCCTGGCCGACGGCGGTATCGAGCCGGTTCAGTACGTCATCGCAAAGCGTCTTGTCGAGGAGGAGGCCCGGCTTGAACTGGAGGGCGCGGGGATCGAGCGCCGAATAGATCGCCCATATGCCGTTCGCGTAGCAGCTCCGCATGACCTCGACCGCGCCCTGCGGGTGATCGAATTCGAGCCCGAGGATCAGGCCGCGCTGGCGGATGCCGACGAAGAAATCCGGATGGTGGGCCTGGATGTCGTTGAGGCCCTGACGGAGGTAATGCGCGATGTAGTGGCACTGCGACCGGGTCTCGGGCCGCGAGACGATCTCCATCACCTTGTGGGCGGCGATGCAGCCGAGCTCGGCGCCGCCGAAGCTCGACATGTGGCCCCAGCCGTCCTCGTTGAGCCAGGCGGCCGACTTCTCGTTGGCGACCACCGCGGCGATCGGATAGATGCCGCCGGAGATGCCCTTGCCGGTAACCAGCATGTCGGGCACCACGCCATAGGTGTCGATGCACCACATCTCGCCGGACCGCATCAGCCCGGTCTGGACCTCGTCGGCGATGAACAGCGTGCCGACCTTCTCGCACATCTCCTTGATCGCCTTGAGGTAGCCGGGGATCGGCATCGGGAAGCCGTAGGTCGCCGGGATCGACTCGATGATCACGCAGGCGGCGTCGCCCTTCATGATCTCGGCCTCCATGGCGTCGAGATCGTTGAACGGCACCTTGGTGACCTCGTCCTCGGTCGCCTCGGAGAGGAAGAGCTTGGAGAAACGGTCGTCGCCGACCTTGACCGCGAGGCCGGTATGGCCGTGATAGCAGCGCTGCAGGCAGATGATGCGCTTGCGCTGGGTCGCGTGGCGGGCGCTCTTCAGCGCGATGTCGATCGCCTCGCCACCACCCGAGGCATACATCGAGTAATGCAGCCCCTCGGGGGTGTGCTTGGCCAGCATCTCGGCGAGCTTGGTTCGCATCAGCGCCGGGAAGTGGTGGTTGCCGATGTCGAAATGCTCCATCCCCTCCTTGACGGCGGCGATGACCTCGGGATTGCGGTGCCCGAGGCTGTAGATGCCGCCGTTGAGGTGAAGATCGATCAGGCGGCGGCCATCCATGTCGTAGAGGTAATAGGCCTCGCGGCGATCGATGACGAGATCGACCCCGACGCGCTGCCATTCCAGCGTCTTGCCGGGATTCCAGTATTGCATGGTCCTGGCGATGAAGTCGTCCTTGGCCTTGCTCACGACGCCATCTCCCGTTCGGTTGTCGCCCGCACCAGGCGCGCGGGCCTCTCCACGCCATGGACACTAGGCCCCCCTCCCCGCACCGACTTGACACAAGCGGGGAAGGAATTGACACCAAGGGAGAGGGTTTCGGGGCACCCCGGAAAACGGAAGGAAAGACCATGATTCTCGAGGGACGGGTTGCGATCGTAACCGGCGCCGGCTCGGGCATCGGCCGCGCCGGTGCCCTGTTGATGGCCCGTGAAGGCGCGGCGATCGTCGTCGCCGATCGCAACACCGAAGCCGGCGAGGCGACAGCTCGCGCGATCACCGAATCCGGCGGGCGTTCGCTCGCCGTCACGACGGATGCCGGCAAGGACGCCGACCAGGAGCGGCTGGTCTCCGAAGCGATGGAGGTCTATGGCCGCATCGACATCCTCCACAGCCATGCCGGCGTACAGGTCGAGGGACCGCTCGAGGAGGTCGATCCGGAAGGCATGGACCTCTCCTGGCAGATCAACGTGCGGGCCCATTTCCGGCTGATCCGGCTGGTCATGCCGATCATGCGGGAGGCCGGCAAGGGCTCGGTGATCGTCACCTCCTCGAATTCCGGCGTCCTCTACGACCACGAGATGATCGCCTATGCGACCTCGAAGCATGCGGCGGTGGCGATGGTGAAGCAGATCGCCATCGACTACGGGAAATACGGCGTGCGGGTCAACGCGCTTTGCCCGGGCTGGGTCGACACCCCCTTCAACGACGCCTTCACCCGCCAGATGGGCGGACGCGAGGCGCTGCAGGAATACATCCGGGGCCAGATTCCGCTAGGCCGCTTCGCGACGGTCGACGAGATCGCCGAGTCGATCCTCTACCTCGCCTCCGACCGGTCGTCCTTCATGACCGGCCACGCGCTGGTCGTCGACGGCGGGGAATGCATCGCCTGACCTAGCTCGGCTTGAGCTCGGCCACCTGCGCGGCATCGAGGTAGCGGACGGCAAGCCCGCGGGTGATCATCGCAAGCCGGGCCGCCTCCTCCAGCTCCTCGATGGCGAAGACGGCGCGATCGAGATCGCCCGCCGAGACCACCGGACCGTGATTGCCGAGGAGCACGGCGGCGCTCGGCGCCGTTCCCTTGATCAGCGTGATCACGTCGCTCGAACCCGGCCGCGTATAGGGCACGACGGGGACGCGTCCGACCCGCATGACGACATAGGGCGTCATCGGCGGCAGGGCATCCTCCGGATCGACATCGGCGAGGCAGGAGAGCGCGGTCGCATACGTGGAATGGAGGTGGACCACGGCCCGGGCCGAGGGACGCGACTCGTAGAAGGAGAAATGCAGCGGCAGTTCCTTGGTCGGCTTGTCACCGGAAACCGGATCGCCATTCAGGTCGAGCTTGGAGAGCCGATCCGGATCGAGGAAGCCGAGGCAGGAATTGGTCGGCGTGAAGATATAGCCGTCGTCGAGCCGGGCCGAGATGTTGCCGGACGAGCCGCCGGTCAGCCCGCGCTCGAACATCGAGCGGCCCCATTTGACGATACCGGCGCGGATCGCAGCTTCGCTCATGGGGTCTCCATCGCCCTGAGGGCCTTGTCGAAGAAGTCGGGAGCGCCGAAATTGCCGCTCTTCAGGGCGAGCCCAAGCACAGGATCACCGTCGCTGACGAGGGCCGGGACGCCGGGATCGATCTCGCCGCCTATCCGCAGGCTGTCGAGATGGAGCGCGGTGATGACCGCGCCGGACGTTTCGCCGCCACCCACGGCGATCCTGCTTACGCCACGCGCGACGAGCTGGCTCGCGAGCTCGCCGAAGAAGCTTTCGACCGCTTCCGCCACCCTGGCGCGTCCGAAACGCTCCTGCACCGCCGCCACCGCCTCCGGCTCGGCGGTCGAGGTGACGATCGGCTGCTCGGCCAAATGGCTCTCGACAAAATCGAGAGCGCCGGCCACCGTCGTCCGACCCTCCACCAGGTCTTCGGGAAGGACCGTGAGGGCCGGATGGCTCTCCGCGTAGCGGGCGACCTGCCCGCGCGTCGCGGTCGAACACGAGCCGGAGAGCACGCAGCCGGGCCCGGCCACCGCCGGAACCCTGGTCGCGGTCCCGCCAAGCAGCCCGCGTTGCGCGAAATTTCGCGGCAGGCCAAGCGCTATCCCCGACCCGCCAGTGATCAGCTTCGCGCCATCGAGCGCCTCGCCAAGCGCGAAGAGGTCGTCGTCGACGATCGCGTCGGCGACGGCAAGCCGACGGCCCTCCGCCGCTTCCGCCGCGAGTGCCGAACGGATGGCGCCGGCGCCGGCTCGTACCGCCGGATAGGGCACGAGGCCGACCCCGAGGCTTGTCTGACGCCCCAGCCAGCGAACAAGATCCGGGTCGGTCATCGGATTGAGCGGGTGCGTCTCCATGCCGGATTCACTGAGGAGCCGGCCGTTGACGAAGAGATGACCCTGGTAGAGCGTGCGGCCTGTGGTCGGAAAGGCCGGACACACCACCGCGACATCCCCACCGAGCGCCTCGAGCAGGGCCTCCGCCACCGGGCCGATATTGCCCTCGGGCGTCGAATCGAAGGTCGAGCAATACTTGAACAGGAACTGCTCGCAGCCCTGCGCCTTCAACCATTCGAGCGCGGCAAGCGACTGGGCCACCGCCTCGTCCGCCGCGATCGAGCGCGTCTTGAGGGCAACGACTCCGGCTTCGCAGTCCTGCGGCGCCGGCCTCGTCGGCACGCCGACGAACTGGATCGTCACCATCCCGCCCTTGGCGAGGGTATTGGCGATGTCGCTTGCGCCGGTGAAATCGTCGGCAATCACGCCCAGTAGCATTTCGTCCCCCCTGCGACGGCCGCTTGGTGCGCCTGCACCGGCCCTCCCCTCATTTCCCTCAAGTACCCCGGGCGTTCCACCAGGAAACGCAGGACTTCCACTATCCGCGGCGCAACCGTCATTCCATCTCCCCTCTTGTCGGACCCTCTCCGTCTCCGAAATCCGGCAGCCGGTGCAGGTGTCTGGCTATCACGAACCCAACCGGCTCCGATAGATTGAGCGGCGATCCCGTCCGCATCGGCCCCGATCGCAAACGGGATGTATCCCGCGACTGGCGGCCCGGCGATCGTTCGCTATATTTCTCCGTAGAGACCCTGCCCCGGCCGGCCGATGCTACGGGCGAGTTCCCCGCAGTAAGCTGGCAAACCCCCGAGGAGACTGTAATGAAGCGCTCATCTGCAAAGACCAAACGCGCGGCCCCCCTGCGCACGCCATCCGGACTCGGCGCCAACGCCACCAGGGACATCGCCGCCGCCCTGACGACGCTGCTCGCGGACGTCTTCACCCTCTACATCAAGACAAAGAATTTTCATTGGCACCTTTCCGGCCCCCGCTTCCGGGATCTTCATTTGCTTTTTGACGAACACGGCACCCAGATATTTGCGATGACCGACGACATCGCCGAGCGGGCCCGCAAGGTCGGCGGGCCGACGCTGAAGTCGGTCGGCCAGATCAGCAAGCTGCAGCGCCTCCCCGACAACGACGCCGACTTCGTCACGGCGAAGGACATGGTCGCCGAGCTCCGCGATGACAACATGCAGCTGGCGACCTTCCTGCGCGAGACCCACGCGGTCTGCGACGAGCTAGGCGACGTGGCGACCGCGAGCCTGATCGAGAACTGGATCGACGAGACCGAGCGCCGCATCTGGTTCCTCTTCGAGATCAGCCGCGACGCGGCCGATTGAACAGGCAGCCGGCGCCGCTGCAAGTCAGGGAGTGTGCGATGACGAAGGTGACCTACGAGATCGTCGAACATGATGGTGGCTGGGCCTACAAGGTCGGCGATGTCTTCTCCGAAACCTTCCAGACCCGCGACGATGCGCTCGATGCCGCCCGCCAGGCGGCGATGGAGCAGCGGATGCCGGGCAACACGACCGGTATTTCCTGGGAAGACAAGGAAGGCAAGTGGCACGACGAGCTGGCGGCCGGCAATGATCGGCCCGAGACGGAGGTCAAGGACTAGACGGAGAGCCGGGCCCGCGCATCAGGCGGCCGCCCGGCTCATGTTTTGAGCCTTGCCAACAGGAGCTCCGCCGCGCGCTCGGCAAAGGCATTCGCATTGATGTCGAGGTCCATTTCGACGACCTCGACATTGCCGTGGAGCTCCGCTTTCAGGGCGTCGAACAGCGCTTCGTCCGCGGCCGGGTCGTGGAAGGGCTGTCCTTCGACGTCGATCAGCGAGACGCCCTTCTTCGGCACCATGACAACCGTCGGCCCCTTGGCGCGGGCGAGCTTTCCACCGATGATCCGGCCGAGTTCGGCATTCTCCTCGACGGTCGTGCGCATCAGCGTGACCTGCGGGTTGTGGCGATAGAAGGTCCGGTCCCTGAACGTGTCGGGGATAGTCTCCGGCGCCCCGAAATTGACCATGTCGAGCGCGCCGAGCGAAACGACCTGCGGGACGCCGGCGGCGCCAGCCGCCTCGAGCCTTCGAGGGCCGGCGCTGAGCACGCCGCCAACCAGCTCGTCCGCCAGTTCGGTCGTCGTCAGGTCAAGGACTCCGGCGATGAAACCCGCGCTGACCAGCTCTTCCATGCTGCGTCCGCCGGTCCCCGTCGCATGGAAGACCAGCACCTCGTAGCCGGCCTCCTCCAGCACCTCCCGCGCCCGTGTCACGCAAGGGGTGGTGACGCCGAACATGGTGGCTGCGATCAGCGGCTTGTCGTGGAGGCCGGAGGGGGCTTCGGCCTTCACCATCCCGGCGATGGCCCCGGCGGCGTTGGTCAGGATCCGCATCGACAGGCGATTGATGCCGGCAATGTCGACCACCGACGGCATCATGGTGATGTCCTTGGCGCCGACATAGGCGCTGACGTCGCCGGAGGCGAGAGTCGAGATCATCAGCTTGGGCACGCCGACCGGAAGCGCCCGCATCGCCGCGGTGCCGACCGCCGTACCGCCGCCGCCGCCCATCGAGACGATGCCGTCGATCCGGCCTTCGTCATACAGCCGTGCGACGATCGCCGCGGCGCCCTCGCTCATCACCGTGACGGCGCGGCCCCGGTCCCGTTCCTCCACCAGCCGCGCAAGGTCGGCGCCGCCGGCTTCCGCCACCTCCGCCGCCCGGATATCGGGGCTGAACGAGGGAGAGCCGAGAATGCCGGCATCGATCACCAGGGTCGAGACGCCCTGCGTTTCGATCCGCTGCTTCAGGAAGGCGAATTCCTCGCCCTTGGTGTCGAGCGTCCCGAGAATTGCGACGACCTTGTGCGTCATGGCACCATCCCTCCCTCTTTCGAATCCCAACCTAACAGAGAGACGCCGTGAACCACCTCTTTGATCAGATTCGCGATCGCATGCCCGAGCCGGCGAAACCGTTCATGGACGTCTTCGGCCGGGGCGTTCTCAGCTACGGCGACATGCTTGCCGACACCGCCCGCCTTGCCAATGCGCTCGTCGAGGCCGGGGTCGAACCGGGTGACCGGGTCGCGGCCCGGGTCGCCAAGAGCCCGGAGGCAATCCTGCTCTACCTCGGCTGCGTCCGCGCCGGCGCGGCCTTCCTGCCTCTCAATACCGGCTATACCCTCAGCGAACTCGGCTATTTCTTCGGCGACGCCGAACCGCGTCTCATCGTCTGCGATCCCGAGATGGCGAAGGATATCCGTTCGGTCGCGCCGACCACGACGGTGGAGACCCTCGACGCCGCCGGCCAGGGATCGCTGACCAGACGCGCCGCCCAGTTGTCTCCCGACTTCGCGGACGCCGCCCGCGGCCCCGACGACCTGGCCGCCATCCTCTACACCTCGGGCACCACCGGCCGGTCCAAGGGGGCGATGCTCACCCACGAGAACCTCGCCTCCAATGCCCGGACGCTGGTCGACTACTGGCGTTTCACCGGCGAGGACGTGCTGATCCACGCCCTGCCGGTCTTCCACACCCACGGCCTCTTCGTCGCCACCAATACGATCCTCTTCGCGGCCGCGTCGATGATCTACCTGCCGCGTTTCGATGCCGATCAGATTCTCGCGGCGATGCCGCGGGCGACCAGCCTGATGGGCGTTCCGACCTTCTACGTCCGGTTGCTGCAGCAGCCGGGCCTGACCCGTGAAACGGCAGCGCATATGCGGCTCTTCGTCTCCGGTTCCGCACCGCTGCTGGCCGACACGCACGCCGCCTGGCGGGAGAGGACCGGCCACGCCATCCTCGAGCGCTACGGCATGACCGAGACCAACATGAACACGTCGAACCCCTATGACGGAGAGCGGGTCGCGGGCACGGTCGGCTTTCCGCTCCCCGACGTCGCGCTGCGCGTCACCGATCCGGAGACCGGCGCGCCACTCGCCGATGGCGAGATCGGCATGATCGAGGTGAAGGGGCCCAACGTCTTCGCCGGCTATTGGCGGATGCCCGAGAAGACCCGCGCCGAATTTCGAGACGACGGCTTCTTCATCACCGGCGACCTCGGCCGGATCGACGACAGGGGCTATGTGTCGATCGTCGGGCGCGGCAAGGATCTCGTCATCAGCGGCGGCTTCAACGTCTATCCGAAGGAGGTCGAATCCGAGATCGACCAGATCGACGGCGTGGTCGAGAGCGCCGTGATCGGCTTGCCCCATCCCGATTTCGGCGAGGCCGTCACGGCGGTCGTCGTGCGGGAAACCGGCGTCGATCTGGAGGAAGCCGATGTCTGCGCGCCGCTGGCCGAACGGCTCGCCCGCTACAAGCAGCCCAAGCGGGTGATCTTCGTCGATGAATTGCCGCGAAACACCATGGGCAAGGTCCAGAAGAACCTGCTGCGCGACCGCCTCGCCGATCTCTACGCCGCATCCGCTTCGTAGTCGGGCAGCGCGATGTTGTCCCTGAGCCCCCGGCCGATGGCGAGATGGGCGATGAACGGAATGCCCAGCATCTTCGATATCTGGTTGCGAAGGAACAGCCCGAGCTCCGAACTCGGCGCAAACGCGCCAGCGAAGCCCCTGGCCGCCTTCTGCTTCTCGAGGATGAATGGGCGCATCAGCGCCTCGTAGCGTGAGAAGGCCGCGACGTGGTCGTCGTCGGCGCGGTGAAGCTCCCCGGCAAGGACGTAGGCGGCGATCATCGCCAGCGCCGATCCCTCGCCGGCAAGCAAGGACGCACAAAAGGCGGCGTCGCCGGCCAGCGCCACACGGTCCGAATGCCAGCCATCCATCCGGATCTGGCTGACCCTGTCGAAATAGAGCGAGTCCGCCGCATCGAGGGCGGCAAGGATCGGCCCGCACTCCCAGGCGCCGTCGGCGAAACGGGCCGCGATTGCCGCCTTCTGATCGTCGACATCGGCCGGCATTTGCCGATCCTCGTCAATGTAGACGAAGAGGATCAGCGTATTGTCGCCACGCATCGCGAACCGCGCCACCTGACGCCCGACCTCGGTGTACATGACATAGACGAGTTCGTCGCGCGGCCGGTAGCCGGGAACCTCGAAGGCCGCGACCTTGTAGCCGAGATAATCCTCGAACCGGTCCTGGGGTCCGAAGGCGAGCTCGCGCACCCTCGAATGCAGGCCGTCGGCGCCGATCACCAGATCGAAACGACGTGGCGCGCTCCGGGCGAAGGAGACATCGACGCCCTCCGGCGTCTCTTCGATCGCGGCGATGCTGTCACCGAAGACCGCCTCGACCTTGCCGTCGATGGTTCCGTAGATGGCGGAGGCCAGGTCGCCGCGGCGCAGGCTGACATAACGGTCGCGGGTCGCCTCGCTGAAGACCTCGGCGGAGAAACCGCCGCTCCGCCGGCCCTCACCGTCGACGAAACGGACCTCCTCGACGAAATAGCCGATGTCGCGAAGATGAGGCGTCAGCCCCATCTTCCCGGCAATGTCGTAGCCGGCGCCCCAGAAGTCGATGACATAGCCGCCTGTCCGCAGGTTCGATGCATGCTCGACAAGCGTCGGCTCATGTCCGTAGCGCAGAAGCCAGTATGCGAGTGTCGGCCCGGCAATGCCGGCGCCGCTGATCAGTATCTTCACTGCGGTATCTCACGGCCTTCGGTCAGGTCGCGAAGTGTCTCGCGATATCGATGCGCCTGGCAAGCTCGCCCTCCTCCTCGACGCGATATCCCGGCCGTCAGCTCGACATCCGCGAGAATTTCAGGTTCCAGATCGCCGACAGGACCCTTGCCGTATCTTCGGCTGTGGGCCGCGGCGGATCGACCGTCTCGGGCAAGGCAGCGATGTCCGAGGTATCGAAAAGCTCATCACTGTCGAAGCAGGCCCGGGCCAGCGCGCGATTGCCGGCCTCGAAATGCGAAAGGAACGTTTCCGCCTCCGCCCGGCTGACCGGCTTGCCCCGCCCCGGAAAAAGCTCGCCGGCGAGCGCGCCCGTTCCCCTGAGGCCGGCCTTCTCATAGCCATGCTGCCCCCAGGCAAGGTTGAATTGCCGCAGGACCTCGAGGGCGATCGGATCGAGCGACGCGTTCTCCGCCTCGATCCTGAAGGCCTCCGCTGCTGCCTGTTCGAACAGGCCGGAACGGGACAGGAAGTCGACGACCACGTCGCCGGAGAGCAATGCCGACCGATCGAAGCGATGGATGTGGAACGACTCCATCGGGAAGACCGATGTCCACAGCCGGAATATCCGATGGAAGTCGAAAGCCAGGAAGTCGCGCCCTCCTTCCTCGAAAGGCGGGAAGACATTCTCCCTGATCCCGCCGACCTTGATGACGGTCGAATACATGCTGCGCATCAGCAGGTCCTGCCGCCGGATGTAGAAGTGGATGTCGATCGCCTCGAAGAAACGCTCGATAAATGCCTTCAGCCGCTCGACCTCGGCGGCATTCTGGAGCCGCGACAGATGCTCGTTGACGATGACGACCGTTCCTGTTCGCTTGCGGCAGGTCTCCATCTCCTTCGCGAAGTCGCGGCGGAAGCCCTTGCGGAACTTCTCGATTGCCGCGTCGTCAGTCAGGCCGAGCCGGCGCTTGCGGATGTCGAGCCGGTCATTGTCCATCGCGAAGCAGGAAATCTTGACGTGCCTCTGGCCGTGGAAGAGCTCCGGATAATGGATCTTCCGGGCGGCGAGCAGGCCGCCATTCTTCGTCAGCGAACGCTGGATCGAGGTCGTGCCCGTCTTCTCGGCGCCGATGTGAAGAACGCATCTCATTCCGCGTCGCGCCCCGATCACTCAGCCCATGCCCGACACGCCACGCTCGATCGCCGCGCCAAGCGCGGCGATTTCCGGAACGATGGCGAGCCAGCGCCTGTCGACGTCGTCGAGATAGGCGATCGCCGTCTCGTCGCCGACCAGCGACCAGTAGTCATTCGGGTCGGCGGCGAAAGGCGGAGACGCCTCCATGGATGCGATCTCGCGCGCGGTGGCGACGATCCGGCGGGCCTCCATGCTTCGAACGGCTTCCGAGCACAACCGCCTGACCGGGGAACGCTGGCGGATCGCGGCAAGCGGCAACCGGGGAAACACCAGTCGCGAACGTGGCCGCGTCGAGAAGTTGACGACCATCGTCCCCGCCGCGAGGCCGTAGGCGAAGAGGCGGGCGCTCTTGGCCTCCAGGCTGCGGAGGGTGAGGTTGCCGCGCAGCGGATCGGCCTCCCCCTTCCCGTAGAAATGCGTCTCCTTGTCGTCGTAGATCATGTCGCAGGCATAGAAGCCGACCATCGCGGGCGTCAAATACCGCACCGCCCAGTAACCGGCGTTGAAGGCCATCGTCGACCCCGAGAAGAGCAGTCCGCCGGCACTTCTGACATGCTTGAGGTAGTTCACCTCGCGGACCAGGTCCGCCGGATAGTCCTGCGGCGGGCGATTCTCATCGGGAAAATTCCGCGGGAAGACGACATAGTCGAAGTCGCTCCTGATCCGCCAGGCATTGTTGATCGCCACCCTCACCAGGCCGTCGAGATCGACATCGGCGAGCGCTGCCGCTTCCGGCGCGCTGCCGGCGAGCAGCACGACACGGCGACGCGTCAGGGCCGACCAGAGCCGCGGCCCCGAGGTCGACGGGAAGACGGCGTCGGCGCGCGATGCTGCGGGCTTTCCCATCAGGCGGCGGACTGGCGCCGTGCGATCGCCTGCAACTGGCGATAGATCGCATATTCGGGCTCGAGCGCCGCCTTTACCCTGGCGATTTCGTCCTCGTCCATCACCGATGTGATGCTTCGCGGCGACACCTTGGAGACGTGGACCTTGGAATAGAGCTTGTCCGCCATCGCCGGCTCGACGTTACACACCGAGCAGATTTCACCGAGGAAGGCGTCGGTGTCATCGATTTCCCTGACCACGCCGATATTCTTCTCGATCCGGTCGACATAGTCGGGCGACTGGAAATAGTAGACGTAGTTCCAGCGCAGATGCCGGATACCGGCATAGGCGAACAGCGCGGCCGACTTGAGCCTCTCGTCGTCGGAGACGAGGGCCCGCAGCAGTTGCTGCGGCTCGCTGAAAAATGAAAAGGAGATCGCCTCCGGCGTGTTCCAGATGTGGTTGCGGCGTGGTCGCCCCATCCGCATCCGGCTCAGGAACCCGCTGACCATGCGCTCGACCGGATCGCGGATCACCACATGAATGCTGATCTCGGGAAATTGCTGGAGAATATGCTCGACGGTCCAGGGATGATTGAACTTGGTCGGAACCTTCTCCGCGCCGATCGTCTGCGTCAGCTTGTTGAGGAACTGGCCGATCCCCGAGCCTCCGGTTTTCGGGATATGAAGATAGCCACTCCGCTTCGAGCGAGCCGCTTGCAGCCGCAGATTCTTCTCGTAGCTTTTCTTCATTAAGATCAACACCTTGGCGCAAGAGACCCGGCTCACTCGCGGCTGCAATCTGCCAAACTCGCCGTGGCGTTACAAGGCGGGAGGCGTCGGGCTCGTGCCTGTTCCCGCGGATTCCGCTGGAAGCAGTGGCGGAAATCCGACCCGCACCGATTGCACATGGCAGGGCGCCGGAATACGAAGGCCCGTCGGCCGCCGCCTCCATTCCGGCCGACGGCCAGCCCAGAACAAGACACCCGGTTCGATGATCGTCAGCTACGAGAAGAATTTCATCTTCATCAAGACCCGCAAGACGGGCGGAACCAGCGTGGAAATAGCGCTGACGCCGTCATGCGGCCCCGACGACATCCTCTCGCTTATCACCCTCGAGGACGAGCATCTGCGGCTTCAGGACGGACGGGTCGCGGCGCGCAACTATGTCGGAGACCGGGGCCTCGAAACCAGAATCGAGCGGGCCATCCTGAAACGGAAGCCGGGCCGGTTCCGGAAGCTGCGGAAGCAGGCGATCGGCCAGGGGGCGCTGACCAACCATTCCTCCGCCTCGAAGATCAGGAACGCCATACCGCGGGAATTCTGGGACAAGGCCTTCAAGTTCACGATCGAACGCCACCCTTACGAGAAAGTCGTCTCCGGGGTCTATTGGGGCAGCCGCCACCAGACCGAGAAGAACATGGTCGAGCTGCTCGACGAGAAGGTGGCGATCCGGCCCGAGGATCTCCGCCTTTACTCGATCGACGGCGAGGTCGTTGTCGACGAGATCCTGCGGCAGGAGACACTGGCCGAAGACCTCATGCGCATTTCCGACAGGCTCGGCCTCGACCTCCCGGCGACGCTGCCAAACGCCAAGGGCGCGCATCGCGCGGACCGCCGTTCGGCGCATGACATCCTCAGCCCCGCACAGAAGAAGGTGATCTACGAGCGTCACCGCCGGACGTTCGACCTACTTGGCTATCAGCCCTAGCAGCCCGCGCTTCCTGCCGCGACGCTCCGCCGGCCGGCCCTTTCGGAGGGCCTTCTTCTGCTCCTTCGCCCCCCGGACAAACGCCGCCGCGGCCATCGCGACCGCCGCCTCCGCCACCGCGCCGTCGTCGAGGCTTTCGGTCGGGGCGGCGGAAGCGGAGGATTCGAATATCTCCCGGCCATCGAAGAAGTCGGCCGACAGGTTCCGGATCTCGTCGGCAAGCGCTCCATGGAGGTCCGCCAGCTGTCCGGCGCTCAGCCGCTCGCCCTTTCCGGCAAATCGCTTCGATACGTAGGTCCGGAAAAACACCGGCCGCCGCTCTTCCCGCGCCGCGTAGTGCCGGTTGATCCTGAGCAGCAGGGCCTGACCGAGCGGAGAGATCGAGCGATTGGCGGAAACGACACGCTGATCGGCACTCGCCGAGACATCCATGTCGAGGAAGGTGGCGCAAAAGTCCTCGACAACATCACCGCCGCGAAGCCGCTTGCGGCTGAATTCGCGGAGGTCGACCGAATCCGGGCCGAAGGCATTGCGCCACGCCGCGAGTTTCGTCCAGTAGGAAAGCGTCGGGCCGAGTGCCGCGACGAATTCGTCGAGGGATTTCGTACCGCCCATCTTCAGGTGCTGCGAATACGCGCTTTCCGCGAAGCTCGCCGGGTCCCGCACATAGGCGACGACCCGGACATGGTCGAAATAGCGGTCGAGAAGCGCCTTCAGCTCCCTTATCTGGTCGTCCTTCAGAAAGATGTAGAGTGCCTCGTCGGAAATGACGATCTGCCGGGCCTTGGTCTGCCGCAACTCGCTATCGAATTCCTCGAGGAACCGATCCCGGAAACGCTCCCGCTCCTCGCGGGACTTGAGACCGAGGATGCGATCGAAGCCGGTCATGGATCGATCGACCGGCAGTATCGAGAGCGTCAGCCCGACATGGCGCACCACCACCCGCTCGCCATGCACCCGCCCCGCACGAGGATACAGAACCCCATGCTCCATCAGCCGGGCGTCATGATTGGCCAGGAATTTCTGGATCGAAGAGGTTCCCGTCTTCGTCGTCCCGATATGCAGAACCAGTTCCAAAATCACCCTCGTCGCCACCACGCAAACCGCAATACAAGCCGTCTTGCCGTGTTTCGCAACCTGCCCTGCCCTCCGATGGTTTGATAAGGGTCGCGATTCTTCGTAAGAGCAGCCTTTCCCGGCCACCAAGTGTCGTCATGCTCGTTTCGCATCGATATCGCTTCATTCTGATCAAGACCCGCAAGACGGCGGGTTCGAGCCTCGAAGGCCTGCTTGAGCCGCTTTGCGTGCCCGAAGGCCATGTCGTCCAGCATGCCGTCGACGAGATCGTCACGCCCGCCGGCATTGTCGGCGCAAGGGCAAGCGGCAAGGGCGGACGGTCGTTCACCGCCCACATGTCGGCGAAGCGCATCAAGAAGGCGCTGCCGCGAGGCGTTTTCGACTCCTACACGAAGATTCTTCCGGTCCGTGACCCCTTCGACAAGGTGGTCTCGTGGTACTGGCACGTCATGCCGGACGAGACGAAGGAGCGTGTCGCGAACGACTTCGCCGATGCCCGTTCGCTGTTTCGCGACTGGATCAAGATGCGTCCGTCACTCAACACCGACGAGGGCTTCTATCAGATCAGGGGCCAGAGGATCGACTGTCTGCTCGTTCGCTACGAAGAGCTGGCCGAAGGCGTCGCGGCGGTGTCGGAAGCCATCGGCGTGCCGCTCGACCTGAATTCGCTCCCCAGGTGGAAGTCCGGATCGCGACTGCACAAGGAGCATGCCGCCGCCGACTATTACGACAAGCGGGCGGCCGACATCGTGCGCGCCAGGTTCACCTTCGACTTCGAGAATTTCGGCTACGACCCGAACAGCGTCTGCCCGTCCTGATCGGCGGGGCAAACCGGAGCCCACCGCTTGACGCTCCCCAAGGGATAAACGATAGCAGGTCCCTGAACAGGGTTCTTTTGCAATGCCACTCTTCAGGGTCTTCGACCGCCTGGTTCTTTTCGTCCATATCCCGAAGGCGGGCGGGACGAGCGTCGAGCGCTTCCTCTCCGCCGCCGGCGAAACAGCGCTGCTGCACGGACGGAAGATCCGTGGGATGAGCATGACCCCGCAGCATATCCACGCCGACATCTACGAGAAGATCCTCCCGGAAAGCTTCTACGACTACTCCTTCTGCATCGTCCGCAATCCCTTCGACCGGCTGGCCAGCGAATACATCATGCGAACCGGGTCGGAAGAGGATTTCGACCGATGGGTCGAGCGGATATTCTCCGAATATCCGGCGGACCAGTTCGTCCACGACAACCACATCCGGCCGCAGACGGAGTTCATCCTGCCCGGCATCGAGGTGTTCCGCTTCGAGGAAGGCATCCGGAATATCATCGGCCGGGTGGCCGCCCGCCTCGACATCGAGCCGCCGAAGGAGGATGTCCATCAGCGCAAGAGCCCACCGATCGAGATCAGCGCGACCGAGCGCACGCTGCAGCGCATAGAGGAATTCTACGCCAGCGACTTCGAAGCCTTCGGCTACGCACGGGACGATTCGAGCCGTTTCGGACGCGGCCAGAAGGGGAAGAAACGATCGACCTCCGGCGCCTCGCTGCCGACCCGGGTCGTCAGCGACAAACCCTTGTCGATAGCGCTTTTCGTCCCCTGGATCACAAAGGGCCGCGGCGGCACGGAGAGCATTGGCGCGATGGTCGCGAACGGAATGGCCGAAAGGGGGCATTCCGTGAATATCCACACCTTCGACGACAATCGCGGCGAGCCGACATGGCCCCTGCGCCCCGAGATCACCATCAGCTGGCATCCGGAGACCGACACGGAATCCTCGGACAGCCAGCTCCTGATGGAATTGACCCTCCAATCGCCCGACGTGATCGTCGGGCTCCATATGAACCGCATCTGCTTTCGCTACGTATATTGTGGCTACAAGCTGAATTGCCCGGTCCTGCTGTCGGAGCATACCGATCCGGATTTCGCCGACGAGACCGGAGCCCTGCTCCGCGGCGAACGCGAACGGATATTTGCCAGCGCCGACCACATCCACCTCCTGACCGACGGATTCCGGAACGACCTGCCCTCTTACCTGAGGTCGAAGGCGACGGTGATCCCCAACACGGTCGCCCCGGCGGCGCATCAGGCCGATCCGGCGGGACACGATGCCGCGCGGAAGACGATCCTCTGCGTTGCCCGGCTGGTGCCACGCAAGAATGTCGACACGCTGGTTGCCGCCTTCGGCAAGGCGACGACGCCCGACGACGGCTGGTGCCTCAGGATCGTCGGCTATGGCTCGCTCCTCGATCAGCTCCGCGCCCAGGCGGAGATGCTGGGCCTCGGCTCGAAAGTCATTTTCGAGGGTCGTAAGGAAGACGCCTATCCGTTCTACGAGAAGGCACAGCTCGTGGTCCTGCCGTCCTATGCGGAAGGGCTGCCGCTTGTTCCGCTCGAGGCAATGGCGCACGGCCTCCCCTGCATCGGCTTCAGCGACTGCAGCGGCATCCCGATCCTCATCGAAAACGGCGTCACCGGACTGCATGTCGAGCGCGAAGACCAGGTCGACAGCCTCGCCGATGCCATCCGCAAGCTGATGTCCGACCCGAACCTCCGGGCGTCGATGGGGAAGGCGGCGAAGGCGCGCTACGATTCCATGTTCGCGCCGGAACTGATCCTCGATCGCTGGGAGGCGCTGATCCAGCGCGCCGCCCTCACCCACCCGCAGTCGAGGCATCTTCGCGAGATTGCCGGGTCGGTGGTATCGCGGGTGGCGATCCGCTCGGCCCTGGAGAATGGGCCAAGCTCCTATTTCGCCCGCAGGAGCCCCGAAGGCGAGGCCTAGCTGGTCTAGACCGGCTGGACAGGGCGCCGTCCCTATCCCCGCAAGAGCAGCATGATGCGGTCCCGCGCCGGCATGTTGGCCCGCAGGACGCCTCGCCCGTGTCGCCTGAGCACATAGGCGAGAATCCGGCGCTTGCTGAGGCGCTTGCCCGCCACTTCCTTCTTCACGACTTCGAGCTTGCGCGGATCGACATGCCCCTCGGCGAGCAGCAGGCCGACCGCGACGATCTGTGAATTGGGGAGATTCCGGATGGCCTCGAGCCGCTTTTCGATTCGCCGGCCGTCGATCTCCACGAAGCCGGCCGAACGGTCGCCGCCGGGACCGCGCTGACCGACGAGCACGGGCGCCTCACGGTCCGCCGGCGCCACGGAGGCGGCGGCCGCCTGATCGACGCCAGGGTCGGTCGGCAGCCCCGGCCTGGCAATCTCGTTATAGGCGGCGACGATCGCCGCCACTTCCTCGGCGCGCAGTTCCGGGCCCTGGTCGCCGTTGGCCGGATCGATGTCGGTTTCCGAGAACAGCGCATCCCTGTTCAGGAACTCCCTGGCGATCCAGGCATTGCCCTCGCTCGCACTGTCGAGGATCGCACGACGCTGCTGCGGAGTCAGGATCGAGGCATTGTATGACCGGTCGCTCGGCATCTCGCTCTCGGCGAAGATGTCATGCGCCTTCTGGACGAAAGCCAGATACGCGGCATCGTCGGGGAAAGGCAGGTCGTTGAACGACCGGAGCGTTTCGACCTGGGCCTTGGTCAGCTTCAATTCGTTGCGCATCGCCGCCGTCGGCTCGACCAATCCGGATTTCTCGATCCCGAGTTCACTGATGAACTCGTCGAGGATCACGCCCTGCCGGATGCCGCTGCGCTCGACGGCACGGACATGAACCCTTTCCTTGGGCAGTTTCTCGAGCCAGCGACGAAGGAAGCTCTCGTAGTCCAGGCGTTCCTGCGTCCAGCGGGTCGCCAGCCAGTCCGCCGGCATTGACGAGATGCGACCGAGAGCACCACCGCCGGCGAATTCGGCATATTGGGAATTCGCCCAGTCGTCCTGACGCCGGAAGAACACCAGCAGCTCGGGATTGAAGTCGCGCAGATAGTCGACGAGCGCCTCGGTCCCGCCAGACAGGAAACTGCCTTCACTGCTGATGACGATCGTGTGGATGCCGGTCCCCAGCAGCGCGAGCCCGTTCTCGAGGGCGAGCCGCATCTCCGGCTGGTCCCGTCGCGCGGCTTTGAAGAACTGGCTGTGCCCGCCGATCTTGTGCGGTCGTCCCGGCTGCCGGTAGACGCCGAATTCCGGTGCCCAGACGCCCCGACGAATCAGGGCCGGCCGGTTCTGGTCGAGGAAATGCTGGATATAGCTGCTGCCGGTCTTGGATGCCCCGGCGTGAATGATCAGCCGCAGGGAAGGATTGCGTGGCTGCCTCGCCTTCGCCGGCGGCTGGGGCAGCGTCGGCCGGTGCTGGGCGTAGCGGTTGACCGCCGCGACGAGCAGCGGATCGTCGTCGCTCAGAAACATCCCGTAGACCGTCTCGGCGGCCAGGGGCCTGCCTTCGGCCGCGGCGGCGACCAGATCGAGCCGCCCGTGGCGCAGCCCCTCGACGATCAGGCCGTAGACCCCCTCGTCGAAAAGGACGTTGTCGACCGCTTCGGGATCCTTGATCAGGTCCGCGCTCGTCAGGCCGCTTTCCCGGACGATGTCGGCCCACCGCGACATGAACTTGTCGCGCGTCATCCGGTCGCCTTGCGACACGGTCGCAAAGGGGAAGCCGAGGAAGACGTACTGGATATACTGGGAGAAGGTGAAGCGGTAATGGTGGTTCAGCGGATTGTCGCGACGGGCCGCCCCCTTCTCCCGGAAGAGGCCGATGACCTCGCTGAAGTTCCGCGTATGGTTCTCGACATCGCCGACCGACTTCGCCCGCCGCGCGGTCGACCCGACGCGGACCCGGTAGACGAGCCCCCTGTCGGGCGACGTCGAAATCGACGAGGCATTGAGCAGCGCCTTCAGAAGGAACGGACGTTCCTCCCACTGCGTCATGGTGAAGCGGATGTCGTGGTCGTCGAGGAAATCGCGGCGATAGAGAAAATTCCAGAAGTGCCGATTGTGCAGGATCTCCGCATGATCGACGAAGGTGACGCCGTGCAGCGCATCACCGAAATATTTCTCCACCTTGTCCTGCCTTTGGCGGACCGGCGCACCGTTCTCCTTCTCCACCTGTTCGAAGGACTTGCCCGCCCGCACCATGTCGGCCTTGTCCTCACGGGCGAGGGATACCAGCCGGCTGAGCAGGTCGGGGTCCTGGAGATAGTCGTCGCCGTCGACAAACAGCACATAGGTGCCCCGCGCCGCCTCGAGCGCCCGGTTGCGGGCAAAGCCCTGGCCGACATTCTGGCGCAGCGTGATAGGCCGGATGCGCGGATCGTCCGCGGCCAGCTGATCGATGATGTCCTGGGAATCGTCCGGGCTGGAATCGTTGACCGGAATGATCTCGATATTGCGCAGCGTCTGCGACTGGATCGACCCGATGCACTCCTCGATGAAGGATTCGACCCCGTAGACGGGGATGATGACCGAAACCTCGGGGGTATCGGTCTCCACGATCGGATTGGGCTGATGCGAGCGGTGGCGCACGATGTAATCCAGGACTTGTTCAACCGAAGCTTCGTCGGCGGAATCCGGCGTAAAGTAGCGCGTGTACCAGATATAGAAGTAGTGGAAAAACTCGACGATCGTTCGGCTTCGATGGCGATGCGGAACCGGCTGGCGATCGTCGGTGAAGCCCCAGCCCGAGTAGATCGGCGTTCCGAAGCACACGACGTCCTTGCCGGCCATCGCCGCCTCGAAGCCCATCTGGCTGCTGGCGACGTAGACCTTGTCGACGACGTCGAAGATGACAAAGGGATTGACCGGTCGCCGCAGGAACCGGACCCGGCCGGTATCGACCATCCCGGAATAGAATCCCTCCCGCTTGCCTCTCTGCTCAAGCGAATCCGGGTGGGTCTTGACGATGATCTCGGCGTCCGGGTTCTCACGGATCGCGGCGAGCAGCATTTCCTGGAAGATGTCTTCATCCGCGTGGCCGTAAATGGTGGACGCGTCCGCGAATGACTGGTCGACGACCAGCACGCGACGGCTGAAGGCCGACGAGAAGACGGGCAGGTTGAACGGCTGATTGTTGTACTTGGATATCTTCTCGGCGAGGATTCGCTCGATCGACCGCTGCGCCCGCTCCTCCTCGGCATGGGAGAGCTCGGCCGGCGAATTCAGCTTGCGCGCGATCCGGCCGGGGTAATCGCTCATGAAATAGTGGGCGATGTCGTCATAGACATAGCCGAGGCAGGCGTGGCGGGGGTCCTGCCCGCGAAACGACGCCGTCCAGGACGCGACCGAAGCCAGATAGCCGGTATCCATCAGCAGGACCGAGCTGTAGCCCTCGATCGTCTGGAAGACGCGGGCGCAGCCCGGATGCGAATGGTAACCGGGCGGCAGGATCGATCCACCGACGACGAAGTGGTCGGCATCCTCCCAGCCCGCTTCGTCCATCGCCGTCGCCGATGGGAACATGCGCAGCAGGCTGGTTCCGAAGGTGACCTTCAGATAGTTCTCGGGAAAGCCGATCGAGACCGGTTTCGACCGCCATTGGTCGACATAGTCGCGGATATCGAGATCTTCCGGCGCATAGGTCTGCCGCCGGCGCACATAGCCGATGAATTTCTTGTAGACCGCCTCTTCGCCGAACGTCGCTTCCGTTCGCTCGGCCGTGCCGTTGTCGGTCGTTTGGAACGTCATTCAATCCAGCCGTGCTTAGTGGTCGAACCTGCGTCTCTCGCCGGGTCAACTGCCCGGAGCGACCTTTTAGGACGGACATGCCGACGGCCACAAGGGCCGCCATGCCCGGCTTGACACGGGCCCGCCGCGAAGCGGATGTAGCGGCCTCCAACGTCGACCATGATCGAGGGACAGACCTGTTGCGTCCGGACAAACGAAAAGCCAAAGCGGGCATGTCCAACCCGCCCGAAATACCGGAAATGCCGGAATTGCTCGCCACCAGCGACACCCGCGGACCGGATTTCATCTGCATCGGGGCCCAGAAGGGCGGCACACGCTGGCTCTTCGACCAGTTGGACCACCATCCCCAGTTCTGGATGCCGCCGATCAAGGAGTTGCATTATTTCGACCGGAGCAACCGGTTCCTCAAGAAGGCCGGGCCGCTTTACCAGCGCGCAAGCGCGAGCCTCGCCGAGGCCAATCGACGCCGGGAGCGCGCCTACGAGCGCCGCCTCGAGGCTGTCGACGTCGAATGGCTGGCCGCGCGAATCTGGCTCCACGGCAGGCCGATCGACTTCGACCGCTACGCCCGCCTGTTCAATCCGCGCTCGAATCGCCTCGCCGGCGACATCTGCCCGCCATATGCGATCATCCCGGACGAGCGGGCAAAGGCGATCCGGGAGCGGTTTCCCGCCGCCCGCATCGTCTATCTGGTTCGCGAGCCGATTGCCCGCTTCTGGTCGCAATACTGCATGCTCCTGCGCCGAAACGAGCGGGCGGACCCGGCGGGAATCGAGCAGGTCCGGTCTTTTGCAACCTCCGGCAACGGCCTCCGCCATTCGAGCATCCGGGAGGTCGTCGCGCGCTGGCGGACGTCGGAGGACGACGACCGCTTCCGGGTCTTCTTCTTCGACGACCTCAAGACCGATCCGGTTTCCCTGCGCAGCCGGATCCTCGCATTTCTCGGAGCCGACGCGGATCGCGAAAGCGGCGGCCTGGCGACCGACTTCAACCGCAAGAAGGAACAGGCGAAGGTCGAGATGACCGACGAGGTCCGGGACTATCTGATTCCCCTCTTCGCCGACGAGATTCGCGGCGCCGCCGACACTCTTGGCGGCCCCGCCCTCGAATGGCCCGGGAAATACGGCCTCTGAACGATGCGACCGCCGCCTCGTCAGGCGGCTCGCCAGGCGTCCGGTACCCTGTCGCCGAACTCCGCGAAGATGACGTCATAGATGTCGGCGAAGGCCTCCCGGACCTTGTTCCACTCCGCCTTGTCGGGCCGCCGCAGGTCGGCGCTCTTGTTGGGATTGGCCTCGGCATCGAAGGCGAAGGCGTCGAAGCCCAGGAACGCCGCGAGGCGCGCCACCTCCGCGTCGTCGAACAGCGTCTCGTAGAAGCCGAAGAAGGTGTCGTCCGAGCCGAATGAGGCCAGGAGATTCCTCACGGTGGCGCCGTAACCCGTCCGTTCCACATATTTGCGGCGCTCGATGCTCTTGCTGAAGAGCGCATAGGCGTCGCCGGTGCCGCCGCGCCCGGTCGCCTTCTTCGCCTGCATCTTCGATTGCGACCAGATTCTCTCGACCGGGTCGCGCATCAGGAAGACCGCCTTCGTCGGCCAGGGGATGACGGTCCTGATGTAGCGGAATTCCTCGGTGGACAGGATCGAATAGGAGGGGCTGATCTCGCCGAGCACGCGGTGCTTCGGCCTGAGCCGCGACCGGAAGAAGGCGAGGTAATAGTCCTCGCCGCAATCCATCGCGACACGCTCGAATTCCTGATCGGCGACGATCCGGTCTCCATGCTGCTTCAGAAGCCGGCGCAGGATCGTCCGGGTGTCGCGGGGCTTGAAGAAGTCGGGATGGAAGCGGCGATCCCAGTAGTGAAGCTCCTTGATCGGCGACATCATGATCTCGGGATGGGCCGCGAGCTGCTCGTAGAGCCAGCTCGTCCCGCATTTCTGCGCGCCCACGCCAAGCAGGAATATCGGCTCATCCGCCATGTCGGGAAGTCTCCTTGCCGCTTCGGAAGCCGCCATCGAGCCAGCGCCGGACGAACTGCTTCGGCCGATGCCGGAAGGCGCGCCAGAGATAGCCCCGGCGGCGGCCGAGGTCGCCATTGCTTGCCGCGAAGCGCGCGGCGTGGATTTCCATGTTGTAGAGCTGCACGCGGGTGAATTTCGGTCCGTAGCGCGTGTAGAGCACCCGGTGCTTGTCGAAGATGCGGGTATGGCAGGCGCGCACCTGCGCGGCGTCCCGGCCGATATCCGACTTGTGATAGACGCAAAGGCTCTCCGCCGATTCCGGCATATGGAGCCGGCCGCCCTTCATCAGGAAACGCAGGAAGAAGTCGAGATCCTGGAGCCGGGGCAGCGTCTCGTCGAACCAGCCGACATCGCGAAAGGTCCGCGTCGGCCCGAGAATCGTCCACAGATAGGCGCGAAGGTCCTTGCCCCGCAACAGGCCCATCACCTGGTCCTGATCGACGGCCTGGCGGCGTTGCGACGACTCGTCGCCGGACCACTTCCAGTCGAAATTGCAGGTGATCCAGAACGGTTCGGCACTCTCGGCTCCGCCGAGCGACAGGGCCTTGTCGACCTGCAGCGCCGTCTTCCGCGGATACCACTCGTCGCCGGCGTCGAGCCACGCGGTGAACGGGCTCTCGGTCGCATCGAGCAGCACGTTGCGCGTATAGGGCCGTCCCCGGTTCGATCCGTTCTCGACAAGCACGACCGGCCGCTCGCGCGAATCGAGCAGCGCGCGCAAGGCCGCGACCGTATCCGGCGACGACCCGTCATCGGCGACGATCACCCGCAGCGCGCCGCCATAAGCCTGCGCGTCGATCGAGCGAAGGGTCAGGGCGAGCGCGTCGACCGCCTCGAAATGCGGCACCAGCACGTCGATCGCGGGAAGCGCGTCAGCGCCGGTCGAGACAGCGTTCAATGAGCTCGACCCAGGCATCTGCAAAATGCTCCTCAGTGAAGGTCGCCACGCTGGCCGGACCGTTGTCGCCGAGGCGCTGGCGAAGCGCCCCGTCGACAATCAGGCGGTCGAGAGCCGCGGCAAGCGCCTCTGCCCCGCCCGCCCTGTCGGCCATGATGCCGTTGACGCCGTCGGCGACGAACTGGTTGACGCCCGGACAGTCGGCGAAGGCAACGACCGGCATCTTTAGCGCCAGGGCTTCGGCCGGAGCAAGACCGAAGCCCTCGAACTCGGCCGGATGGCAGAAGATCGCGGCATGGGCATAGACCTCCCCCATGTCGGAACGGGACCCGCCGAGGAGGAAGGAGCCGCCGAGGCCCAGTTCCTCGATCCGTGCCGCGAGCTTCTCCCGCTGCGGTCCGTCGCCATAGACGACGACCCGCCAATCGGGATGCTTCGCAGCCAGCAGCGCCCAGGCCTCGATCAGCGCCATGAAATTCTTCACCGGCGCCAGCCGGCCGACGCCGATGATCAGATTTTCGCGCTCGCCCGGCCGATGGCGCAGCACGTCGTGCGAGACATAGTTGGGGACGACCACGATCTTCGACTGCAGCGCGTCGGGGAACCATTTGCCGAAATCGGGAAACAGGACGTGGATCGCCGCCGCATGGCGCAGCGCCTTCAGCCGGAGGACCCGGTCATGGGGATTGGTGCTCCACCGCGTCGGGTCGAGATAGTCGCGGGCCGGAACATTGTGGTTGGTCGGGATCACCTTGACGCCCGTCCCGATGCTCGCCAGCAGCGTCAGCGTATTGGCCGGCGGCAGGAAGCTGATCGCCACATCCGGTCGCGTATGGCGGAAATAGTCCCGCAGCAGCCTGATGACCGGGTCCTTCTTGAGGTGCCATTCAGACGGTTGCCGTATCCGGTCCGGCAGCCGCTTCGAATTGAGCATGTTCCACGGCCAGCGGCGCTCCGACCTGAACCGCGGAAAGACGTTGATCAGCTCGACCCGGCGATCGAGCGGATAGAAGGGCTTGCCTTCCTCCGCCTCGAAATGGATGCAGGTGACCTCGTAGCCGCGTGCGACCAGCATATTGGCGAGTTCGACAAAGATCCGCTCGGCGCCGCCACTGCGATTGGCCAGATTGGCGATGACCAGTGCGACCCGGGTCCGCGGCGCGCCGAAGCGGGCGGCATTGTCACCGATCCCTTCGCGGCTTCCCGCTGCCGCCGTCACAGGAAGATTTCCGCGGTCAGTTCCGCGAAACGGTGCACCGACATGCCCTCATATTCGTCCAGCTCGGCAATCGGAGCGGCCTCCAGCGACGGAAATATCGGCGCCGGATGATCGCTCGCGAAGTCCCGCCGCAGCGCCTCGTTCTCTGCGTCGAAGGACGCGCAGAATGCCTCCATGTCCTGGCGCGATATCCAGTCGATATGATCCCGGAGCCCGCCTGTAGCCGCGCGTTTGTCGAGCAGGTCGGCAACATGGGCGAGCTTGCCCTTGCCGGCCCTGGTCGCGTTGAGCAGGCGCTTGTATTCGACGAGCTCGATCGGCAGCGAACGGTTCTCGGCCGCATTCCGGCCGAGATCGGACACGTCGATTCCGAGATGCGCGAAGAAGGCATCGATCAGGCCGCGCTGCCGGAGGTCCTCGTAGATCAGCAGATCGACGCCGCCGAAGACCGCCGCGAAGACCGAAAGCTGCCGGTGGTATTCGAATTCGTGCCGCTGCTCGACGAGGAACTGGCGGAACCGCGCGGCGTATTTCCGCGACTTGATCTTCTCCTGATACAGCGAGCGGGCGAACCCGTCCTGGCGCCGGAATACGGCGAGCACGGTCACGTCGTCCGTGCCGATCATCTCCTTCAGCCGCGCGACATAGGCCTCGCGCTGGGCCCAATAATCGTCGGGGCCCTTGAGCACGTGGCGGTAGATCGGCTCGGCGCTGAGCAGCACCGTCTCGCCCTTCCTCCGCCCGCGCCGCACCGCCGCCGAGAAGCGCTCCGCATCCCCGATATCGAACTTGCCCCGCGCCGCGTCGGCGATGGCATGGGCAAAGTGGTGATGCGCATAATGCTCCGGGAGGCCGATCTCATCATAGGACGGATACCAGAGCCCGCGCTCGCGAAGGATCGCGCGATGCGCGGCCGCGAACCGCTGGACCGCGGTCGTTCCGGTCTTGTGGCTTCCGATGTGAAGAACGAGGGTCATGCGCGCGCAGGCGTCACGTCAGATCCAACTCCAGGGCAGACTGGCGCGGAAAGAACGCCGGGCGGCCCGAACAATCCGACATGCAAGTCCGTGGGCGAGTGGATATCATGGGCAACCGCAGAAGCTCAAGGCGAGTCGATTAAATGCCGTATGACCTGATTTTGAGGAATGGCCGGATCCTGGACCCCTCGCAGGATCTGGACAAGACAGCAGACATTGCGTTCGCCGGCGGCCGGGTGGCCGCGATTGGCGACAATCTCGTTCCCGATTCCGCGACCGATGTCCGCGACGTATCGGGGAAGATCGTCTCGCCCGGCTTCATCGATCTGCATACCCATGTCTATTGGGGCGGCACGTCCCTTGGTATCGACGCCGACGCGGTTGCGCGGACCAGCGGCGTCACGACCTCCGTCGACGCCGGCAGCGCCGGCGCGGGCAATTTCGCGGGATTCCGCAAGCACGTCATCGAGCCGAGCGAAACCCGGATCCTCGCCTATCTGCACATCTCCTTTGCCGGCATCTACGCCTTTTCGAATCGGATCATGGTCGGGGAAAGCGATGACATGCGCCTGATGGCGCCCGCCGACGCGCTCGAGGTTGTCGAGGAAAACCGCGACGTGCTGGTCGGCATCAAGGTGCGCGTCGGCCGCCACGCCAGTGGCGACTCCGGCATCGCGCCGCTCGACATCGCCCTGCAGCTCGCGGAAGAGGTGAACATGCCGCTGATGGCGCATATCGACGAGCCGCCACCCACCTATGACGAGGTGCTCGCGAAACTCAGGCCGGACGACGTTCTCACCCACTGCTTCCGCCCCTTCCCGAATACCCCGGTGACCGGACAGGGAGCGGTGAAGGACTCCGTCATCGCAGCCCGCGAACGCGGCGTCCGTTTCGATGTCGGCCATGGCATGGGTTCTTTCGCCTTCGCAACCGCGCGGGCGATGCTCGCCGGAGGCTTCATGCCGGACACCATCTCGTCGGACCTGCACAAGCTCTGCCTCGAGGGGCCGGCGATCGACCAGGCCGTGACCATGTCGAAATTCCTCTGCCTCGGCGTGCCGCTCGAAGAGGTCATCCGCGCCTCGACCATCAATGCGGCGAAGATCATGCGGCGTGACGACCTCGGCACGCTGCGTCCGGGCGCTCTCGGCGACGCCACCATCTATACCGTCGAGGAAGGGCGCTTCGACTATCATGACGTGGTCGGCGAGGTGCTGACCGGCGACCGGAAGATCGCGTCGAGCGGAATCGTGCTCGACGGCCGCTGGTGGCACCCGACCTGAACCATCCTCGGGCGCCCCACCGGCAAGCGCCGGGATTTTCGGTTGCGGCCTGACGTCCCGTGGTCTTGAACGATTTGCGCAGTCCGGGGAGAAGAAAGATGAGCGGCATCTATTCCGACATTCTCGGCACCGTCGGCAACACGCCGGTGGTGAGGATCAACAAGCTGGCGCCGGAGGGAATCGACCTCTTCGCCAAGATCGAGGCCTTCAACCCGATGGGCTCGGTCAAGGACCGCCTGGCCCTTGGCGTCATCGAGGCGGCGGAACGCGACGGTTCGCTGAAGCCCGGCCAGACCGTCATCGAGGCGACGAGCGGCAATACCGGCATCGGCCTCGCGATGGTCTGCGCCCGGAAGGGCTATCCGCTTGTCGTGACCATGGCGGAGAATTTCAGCGTCGAGCGCCGCAGGCTGATGCGCTTCCTTGGCGCCAGGGTCATCCTGACGCCGGCCTCCGAAAAGGGGTCCGGCATGCTGGCCAAGGCGGTCGAGCTCGCCACGAAGCACGGCTGGTTCCTCTGCCGCCAGTTCGAGAACGAAGCGAATGCCGACATGCATTCGCGGACGACCGCGCCCGAGATCCTGCGCGATTTCGACGGCCGGCGGCTGGACTACTGGGTGACCGGCACGGGCACCGCCGGGACCCTGAAGGGCGTCTCGCGGGTCCTCAAGAAGGAGCGGCCGGACATCAGGATCGTGGTCTGCGAACCGGACAATGCGCCGATCATCGCCAGCGGCATCCCCCAGCAATTCGCGCCGGACGGTTCGCCCGCGGTCAGCCATCCCCATTTCCGCCCCCACCTGATGCAGGGCTGGACGCCGGATTTCATCCCCAGGCTCGCCAACGACACCATCGCCGCGGGTCTCATCGACGAGGTCGCACCGATCAAGGGCAACGATGCCCTTAAATACGCCAGGTTGCTCGCGACCGAGGAAGGCATCTTCTGCGGCATCTCGGCCGGCGCCACCTTCGCCGGTGCGATGCAGATCGCGGAGAAGGCGCCGAAGGGCACCGCAATCCTCTGCATGCTTCCCGACACTGGCGAACGCTATCTCTCGACGCCCCTTTTCGAGGACATCCCCGTCGAGATGACCGAGGAGGAGATGGATATCGCGGCGTCGACTCCGCGGTTCCGGTTCGACATGCAGGCGCCCGCCGCCGCCCGGCCCGAGGCCGCCCGGCTCGACGAGCCTTCCACCGACGCGACGGAGTTCGTCGAAAAGGTGGTCGGCTCGAACGAACAGCCGGTCGTGCTGTTTGCACTGGAGTGGTGCGAATTCTCGTGGTCGATCCGCAAGATGTTCGCGGAGATGGACATCCCCTACCGGTCGGTCGACCTCGATTCGGTGGAGTACCAGAAGGACAATCGCGGCGGCGACATCCGTGCCGCACTTCGCGAGCGCATCGCGACACCCACCATCCCGCAGATATTCGTCGGCGGCGAGCATATCGGCGGATGCACCGAGACGCTCGACGCCTTCAACAAGGGGTATCTTCAGGACCTGCTGACCAGGAACGGCATCGCATTCAAGGCAATGGAGGTCGACGCCTATTCCTATCTGCCGAAATGGGTCCATCCACGCTGAGGCGTGTCAGCCGCCCTTTCAGCCACCACGAAGCCCCGCCAGCCGGTCGAGCGCGCCCTGGAGGATGTAGGCGGCGGCCATCTTGTCGACGACCGCGTCGCGGCGCTTGCGGCTGGCATCAGCCTCGAGCAGGGTGCGGGTCACCGCGGCCGTCGACAGCCGCTCGTCCCACAGGGCGACCGGCAGGTCGGTGATCGGGCCGAGGTTGCGGACGAAGGCGCGCGTCGCCTGCGCCCGCGGGCCCTCCGAGCCATCCATGTTGACCGGGAGCCCGAGGACCAGCGCGACCGGCGCGAAAGGCGCGATCCGCTCCATCATCTCGCGCGCATCGGCAGTGAATTTCGTCCGCCTGACGACCGACAGCGGCGTCGCGATCCGGCGCCCCGGATCGGAGGTGGCGATCCCGATGGTCTTGGTGCCAAGATCGAGACCGACCAGCGCGCCGGCAGGCGGAAGGATCGTGGCGAGCTCTTCGATCGCAAGGGGGCCGGAGGGAGTGACCATCCCGGTCTATTATCGTGCCCCTTTCGACTTGTCGCTCCCCGATTGGCGGGCGGTCGGAGCGGCACCGCCTCGGGAAATATGGAGCAGACGATGAAACTCACCTGGTTCGGCCATTCGGCCTTTCGCATCGATATCGACGGCGCGGCGATCATGATCGACCCGTTCCTCGCCAACCCGACCTTCACGGGCGACCACCCGACCGCCTATCGCGGTGCGACGCATGTGGTCCTCACCCATGGCCATGACGACCATACCGGCTCGACGGTCGAAATCTGCCAGGCGACCGGCGCGATGCTGATCGCGAATTTCGAGCTCTGCAACTATCTCGCCGACAAGGGCGTTGCCGGGGTCAGCCCGATGAATACCGGCGGCACGGTGGATTTCGGCGCCTTTTCGGTGTCATTCGTGCCCGCTTGGCACTCGTCGGGAACCGTCGTGGACGGCAGGCCGATCTATCTCGGCAATCCCTGCGGTGTGGTGATCGCGGCGCCGGGAGAGAAGACCCTCCTCCATATGGGCGATACCGATATCTTCACCGACATGGCGCTGACCAACGAAATCTACGGGCCGAAGATCGGCATCGTTCCGATCGGCGACCGCTTCACGATGGGGCCGAAGCTGGCGGCGATGGCCTGCCAGCGCTTTTTCAGCTTCGAGACGGTGATCCCCTGCCACTACGGAACCTTTCCGCTGCTCCACGGAACAGCCGGGGACTTCGTTGCCCGCATGGAGGATTCGACGACCGAGGTCGTCGTCCCGGAGCGTGGGGTAGCGATTGAATTATAAGGGAAGTTGGCGCGGCGGTCAGAACGGCTGCCGCGCCCGGAATCGGCTTATCCAGGCCGATATTGCTGAATGCGCGTCGTCCGCAGGCCGGCAAGGCCATGGTCGTCGATCGACTGCTGCCAGGAGAGGAACTCCTCGACGGTCAGGGTATAGCGGCTGCAGGCTTCCTCGAGACTGAGAAGGCCGCCGCGCACGGCTGCGACAACTTCCGCCTTACGGCGAATTACCCAGCGTTTTGTGTCTCGCGGCGGAAGATCTGCGATCGTCAGTGGGCTCCCATCGGGCCCGATCACGTACTTCACACGCGGACGAAGCTGTTCGGTCATTCTACTCTCACACTTGATCCTGACCCGTCCAGCAGCCAGACTAGGCGCGCGGCTTTAAAATTTGGCTAAGTGGCAGGCAACAAATCGGTAAGATTTGTAAAGGCTTGGGAAAAACGACCGGGCGTCTTGCGCCGCGATGCCTTGAAGATGGCACGATCGCGACTATAGTCCGGTATTCTTGAACGCGGCGCCGGCGGTTGCGCGTCCGCCAACGCAAGCAGACAGATGCGTACAAGCCTTGACCTTCCCGGCAGCCCGGACCGGACCCGCGTTGTCGTCGCGATGTCCGGTGGCGTCGATTCATCGGTTGTCGCCGGCCTCCTGAAGAAGGCGGGCTACGACGTCGTCGGCGTGACGCTGCAGCTCTACGACCACGGCGAGGCGACCCATCGCAAGGGTGCCTGCTGCGCCGGCCAGGACATCCACGATGCCCGGCGGGTGGCTGAAACGCTGGGTATTCCGCATTACGTGCTCGACTACGAAGAGCGGTTCAAGGAAGCGGTGATCGACCCCTTCGCCGACAGCTATGCGGCCGGCGAGACGCCGGTGCCCTGCATCGCCTGTAACCAGACGGTGAAGTTCGCGGACCTCCTCGGCACCGCGGAACGGCTGGGCGCCGACGCACTGGCGACGGGCCACTATGTGCGTTCCGAGCAGCACGGCGACCATCGCGCCCTTTACCGCCCGGTCGATCTCGACCGCGACCAGAGCTATTTCCTGTTCGCCACCACCCCCGCGCAACTCGACTTTCTGCGCTTCCCGCTCGGCAACATGACCAAGGCCGAGACCCGCGAGGCGGCACGTTCCTTCGATCTGCCGATCGCGGAGAAGTCAGACAGCCAGGACATCTGCTTCGTCCCGAGCGGCGGCTATGCCGACGTGATCCGCAAGCTCAAGCCCGGCGCCGCCGAGCCCGGAGAGATCGTCCATATCGACGGTCGCGTGCTCGGTCGCCACGAAGGCATCATCAATTACACGATCGGCCAGCGCCGCGGCATCGGCATCGCGCTCGGCAAGCCGCTCTATGTCGTTCATCTCGACCCCGAGGGACGGCGGGTCATCGTTGGCCCGCGCGAAGCCCTGGAGACGGGCCGCCTCCATCTGCGTGGGGTCAACTGGCTGGGCGACACGCCGCTCGCGGAAATCCCCGCCGGGGGGATCGAGCTCCATGCCCGCGTTCGCTCCACCAGGCCGCCAATGCCCGCCCGGCTCTTCATCGAGGACGGCAAGGTCCATGTCGATCTCGTCGCCGGCGAAGCCGGCGTCGCGCCGGGCCAGGCCTGCGTCTTCTACGACAGCGACGGCGCTGGCGCCCGCGTGCTGGGTGGTGGATGGATCGAACGCTCCGAACACGACGCGGAATCCGAAACCGCCCTGAGGAAGCTCGTCAGCCGGGATCGGGCCGTCGCCGCGCTCTAGGGGGAGAGGGGAAGCATGGCCGAGTCATTGCCCGATTCCGGACGATCCGGCGGCCAGCAATCGGCCGGCGCGGCCCTCGCCGACCTTCAGGATTCGCACATCATCGCCGCCTATGCGCGCTGGGCGCCGTTCTATGATCGCTTCTTCGGCGCCTTCACTGCCAGCACCTGTCGGATCACGCTGGCCGAGATGAACCGCCTGCCGCCAAGCCGCGTGCTGGAGGTGGGGGTCGGCACCGGCATTTCCCTGCCCCGCTACGACCGCAAGCACCGGATCGTCGGCATCGACCTGAGCCGCGACATGCTCGACCGCGGCCGCAAGCGGGTCGCCGAGGAGAAGCTCGACAATGTCGAGGCGCTGATCGAGATGGACGCCGAGAATCTGAGCTTCGACGCGGGCTCCTTCGACGCGGCGATGGCGATGTTCGTGATGAGCGTCGTGCCGGATCCCGACCGCGTGCTCTCCGAGATCGCCCGAGTGGTGCGGCCCGGCGGGCATGTCATTCTCGTCAACCATTTCTCGGCCGAAAAGGGGCCGCGCGCCTGGGTCGAGCGCTGGATGTCGCGTTTCTCGGCGCGGCTCGGCTGGCGGCCGGAATTCCCGATCGAGCAGGTCCTCGGCCGGCCGGAACTGAAACTGGTCGGCCGGCGCCCCGCCAAGGCCTTCGACCTGTTCACGCTGCTTGTCTTCGAACGGATCTAGCTCGGCGCGGACCGCTGGTCGCTAGTGGATCTCCGGCTCGGGCGTCGGCGTGGTGCCGGCCAGGAAGTCGAAGTCGCAGCCCTTGTCGGCTTGCTGGATATGATCGGCGAAAAGCCGGTTATAGCCGCGCTGATAGGTGCGGTCCGGAGGCACCCATTCCCCCAGGCGACGGGCGATTTCCGATTCCCGGACCTCGAGCTCCAGCGACCGCCGCTCGACATCGACGCTGATCAGGTCGCCGTTGCGGACCGCCGCCAGCGGCCCGCCGACATAGGCTTCCGGAGCAACGTGCAGGATGCAGGCTCCGTAGCTCGTGCCGCTCATCCGGCCATCGGAGATCCTCAGCATGTCGCGCACGCCCTGCTTGAGGAGCTTGCGCGGAATCGGCAGCATCCCCCATTCCGGCATGCCCGGCCCGCCGACCGGCCCGGCATTCTGCAGGACCAGGACATGGTCGGGCGTGACGTCGAGGTCGTCCCGGTCGATCGCCGCCGCCATCTCGTTATAGTCGCGGAAGACGAGCGCCGGTCCGGAATGCTTGAGGAGCCGTGGCTCGGCCGCCGCCGGCTTCATGACCGCGCCGCCGGGCGCCAGGTTGCCGCGCAGCACCGCCATCCCGAGTTGCGACGAGACCGGACTGTCCAGCGGACGGATCACGTCGGAATTGTAGACCCTGGCACCGGCGATGCCGGTGCCGAGATCGGCGCCGGTCACGGTCAATGCCGAAAGGTCCAGCTTGCCGCGCAATTCGGCGAGCAACGCCGGCAGGCCACCCGCATAGTAGAAATCCTCCATCAGGAACTCGCCTGACGGCCGGATATTGGCGAGCACCGGAACCTCCCGCGCGGCCTTGTCGAAATCCTCGAGATCCAGATCGATACCGGCCCGCCCCGCCATGGCGACGAGATGGATGATCGCGTTGGTCGAGCCGGCCAGCGCCATCTGCACGACCAGAGCGTTGTCGAATGACGCGCGGCTGAGGATGTCGGACGGCTTGAGGTCTTCGCCGATCATCTCGACGATCCGCCGGCCGCAGGCCGTCGCCATCCGGGCGTGGCCGGCATCCGCCGCCGGAATCGACGACGCGCCCGGCAGGGTCATGCCCAGGCTCTCGGCCAGCGACATCATGGTCGAGGCGGTGCCCATGGTCATGCAGGTGCCGAAGCTGCGGGCGATGCCCGCCTCCATCGACCGCCATTCGTCCTCGGTGATCTTGCCCGCCTGCTTCTCCGCCCAGTATTTCCAGACGTCGCTGCCCGAACCGAGAACCTGTCCCTGATAGTTGCCGCGCAGCATCGGGCCGGCGGGCATGAAGATCGTCGGCAGATCCATGCTGATCGCGCCCATCAGGGTTCCCGGCGTGGTCTTGTCGCAGCCGCCCATCAGCACGACGCCATCGACCGGATGCGACCGCAACAGCTCCTCGACCTCCATCGCGAGCAGGTTGCGATAGAGCATCGTCGTCGGCTTGACGAAGGTCTCCGACAGCGACAGCGCCGGAAGCTCGACCGGAAAACCGCCGGCCTGCCACACGCCGCGCTTCACCTCCTCGGCGCGCTCGCGAAAATGGGCATGGCAGGGCTGAAGGTCCGACCATGTGTTGATGATGGCGACCACCGGCTTGCCCATGAAATCCTCATAGGCATAGCCCATCTGCAGCGTCCGCGAGCGATGGCCGAAGGCGCGAAGGTCGCTCGCCCCGAACCAGCGCGCGCTGCGCAGGCCGCCGTGTTTCTTCTCCTCACTCATGTCGGACGCCCATCCTGCCTCAGGAGTCGCTCGACCGCTGCCAGATGTTGATCCCGCCGTCGGTCGCCAGCTTGTCGATCTCAGCCAGTTCCTCGGCACTGAAAGCGGAATTGTCGAGTCCCTTGACGAGGTCGGTGATCTGCTCCGGCCGGCTCGCGCCGATCAGCGCGGTGGTGACCCGCGGATCACGCAGGACCCAGGCGATCGCCATTTGCGCCAGTGACTGGCCGCGCCGCTCGGCGACCTTGGCCAGGCCGCGGATCGCGGCCAGGTTCTGGTCGCTGAGGAAGCCCTCGCGCCACGACGCGGCGCCCTTCCCGGCCCGGCTCTCTTCCGGGATGCCGGAGAGATATTTGTTGGTCAGCAATCCCTGGGCGAGCGGCGAGAAGCAGATGCAGCCGATGCCTTCCCGTTCCAGCATATCGAGCAGGCCATCCGCCTCGATCCATCGGTTCAGCATCGAATAGCTCGGCTGGTGGATCAGGCACGGCGTGCCGAGATCGCGGAGGATCTTCGCCGCCTCGGCGGTCCGCTTCGCATTGTAGGACGAGATGCCGGCATAGAGGGCCTTGCCCTGGCGTACGGCCGTATCGAGCGCGCCCATCGTTTCTTCGAGCGGCGTGTCGGGATCGACCCGATGCGAATAGAAGATGTCGACATAGTCGAGCTTCATCCGCTTGAGGCTCTGGTCGAGGCTCGACAGCAGGTATTTGCGGCTGCCCCACTCGCCATAGGGCCCCGGCCACATCAGGTAGCCGGCCTTGGTCGAGATCACCAGCTCGTCGCGATAGCCGCGGAAGTCGGTGGCGAGGATTTCGCCGAAATGCTCCTCGGCGGAGCCGGGAGGCGGCCCATAATTGTTGGCGAGATCGAAGTGGGTGATGCCGTTGTCGAAGGCGGTGCGGCACATCGCGCGCGCGTTCCCGGCAAGGGCGTCGTGACCGAAATTGTGCCAGAGGCCGAAAGAGATCTCCGGAAGTTGCAGGCCGCTGCGGCCGGTGTGCCGGTATTTCATCCGCTCATAGCGGTCTTCCGACGGTTGATAGCTCATGGTTTCCCCCGGGATGGTTTCTTCGGGCAGGCCCGTCCGTGTGAAGGGACAGGTATGGCGGCATTGGCAGGCACTCGGCAATAGCCACGGTGTGCCGGACACCGTTTTCGTGACGGTCGCTGCCGGACCGCCCCGAGAGTTGACGCTTGCCGGCGCCTTTCGGATAAGGACGCCACCATTATGGCGCGCCGCGACCGGCGCCCGCAACGTTGCTGGGGGATTGCATGAGTTCAATGTTTGACCTGACCGGCCGGATCGCGCTGGTGACCGGATCGAGCAAGGGCATCGGGCTCGCCCTTGCCGAGGCAGTGGCCGGGGCCGGGGCCGAGGTCGTCGTCAATTCGCGGAACCCCGACGAGCTCGAGGCGACCCGCGTCAAGCTCGCCGACGCCGGCCACAAGGCCCACGCCTATGCCTTCGACGTCACCGACCAGGACGCGGTCGTCGACAATATCGAGCGGATCGAGGCCGAGGTCGGTCCGATCGACATCCTCTTCAACAACGCCGGCATCCAGTACCGGTCGCCGCTCGAGGATTTCCCGGCCGAGGCGTGGCGAATGGTGATGAGCGCCAATCTCGACAGCGTCTTCTTCGTCGGCCAGGCGGTGGCGAAGCACATGATCCCGCGCGGCCGCGGCAAGATCATCAACACCTGCTCGCTCGGCAGCGAGATCGCCCGCGGCACCATCGCGCCCTACACCGCGGCCAAGGGCGGCGTGAAGATGCTGACCAAGGGGATGTGCGTCGACTGGGCGAAGCACGGCCTGCAGGTCAACGGCATCGGCCCGGGCTACTTCAAGACCGAGCTCAACCGCGCTCTCTACGAGGATCCGAAGTTCGACGCCTGGGTCAAGCAGCGCACGCCGGCCGCCCGCTGGGGCGAGCTCGACGAGCTCAAGGGCGTCGCCGTCTTCCTCGCCTCGGACGCGGCCGGCTTCGTCAATGGCCACATCGTCTATGTCGACGGTGGCCTGGTCAGCGCCCTCTAGAACGAATTTCCCCGACGGCTCCGGCCGCCCTCACGCCGACCGCTGGAAGATGAGGACGCCGGCAAGGACAAGCAGGATGGCGACGATCCGCATCGGATCGAAGCTGTGGCCCTGATAGCCGGCGAGCCCGGTCCAGTCGATGACCGTCGCCATGATCATCTGCCCGGCGATCACCGCGCCGAACAGCGTCGCCGCGCCGAGCGCCGGGGCGATCCACAACGTGCCGATGACGAAGAGAAATCCGATCGAGCCGCCGATCCACAGATACCAGGGCATGGCTCCGATCACCGCCCATTGGATGGTCGGCCGGTTGAACACGACGTAGAGGGAGCAAAGCAGGAAGGACACCATGATCGACAGGAAGGCGGCGACCACCGGGCTGCCGAGCCGCCGCGCGACTTCCGCGTTGAGGATCGGCTGAAGGGCCACGGTGCCGCCAACGCCGAGCGCAGCCAGCAGAAACGGGATTTTGTGCAAAGAAAGACCTCCTGCGGACAGGCTCCGGCTCATCGCCAGCCGACGACGCCCTGTTGTTTCATGCTTTCGATTTCGTCCTCGGGATAGCCGACTTCGAGGAGAATGGCACGGGTATGTTCGCCGAGGAGCGGTGACGCCCGGTCATAGTCAAGCGGCGACTCCGACATCGTGATCGGCGTGCGGACGGACGGCACCGTTCCGCCGCCGCCATGCGGCAGGTCGAGACGCATCGCCCTGTGGACGACTTGCGGGTCGTCGAATACCTGCTCGATCGTGTTGATCGGTCCGGCAGGCACGCCGACCGCCTCGAGTTCGTGGATCAGCGCGTCGGAGGTATGCCTGGCCGTAAGGGCCGCGAGGATCGCCACCAGGGCCTCGCGATGGGCGACCCGGGCCGGATTGCTCGCATAGTCGGGATCGTCGGCCAGGTCCTCGGCGCCGAGCATCGCGACGAAGTTCCTGAATTGCACGTCATTGCCGACCGCCACGATGACGTGCCCGTCGCTTGTCGGAAAGGTCTGATAGGGCACGATATTCGGATGGGCGTTGCCAAGCCGGCGCGGCGAGACGCCCGAAACCAGATAGTTCATCGCCTGGTTGGCGAGCACGCCGACCTGGCTGTCGAGCAGCGCCATGTCGAGATATTGCCCCCTGCCGGTCTTTTCGCGATGGGCGAGCGCCGCCTGGATTCCGATCACCGTGTAGAGCCCGGTGAAGATATCCGCGAAGGCGACGCCGCACTTGACCGGCCCGCCATCCGCCTCCCCGGTCAGGGCCATGACGCCGCCCATCCCCTGGATGATGAAATCATAGCCGGGCCGGTTGGCGTAAGGGCCGTCCTGGCCGAAGCCGGTAATCGAGCAATAGACGAGGCGCGGATTGATCCGGCTGAGCGAGCCGTAGTCCAGGCCGTATTTCGCCAGCCCCCCGACCTTGAAATTCTCGATGACGACATCCGCCTGCTTGACCAGCCGGCGAACGGCTTCGACTCCCGCCGGCATCCGGAAATCGATGACGATCGACCGCTTGCCGCGGTTGGTCGAATGGAAATAGGCGGCGTCGGTCGTCCCGTCGGCATTCTCGACGACGGGCGGCCCCCAGCGCCGCGTCTCATCGCCGGCCGGGCTCTCGACCTTGATGACGTCGGCGCCGAGATCGGCGAAGAGCTGCCCGGCGAAGGGGCCGGCGAGGACGCGAGCCAGTTCGACGACCTTCAATCCGGCTAACGGCGGCGCCATCGTCAGCCCCGCCGGTCAGGAGAATGCCTGGATACCGGTCTGCGCCCGTCCGAGGATGAGCGCATGGATGTCATGCGTCCCCTCATAGGTGTTGACCGTCTCGAGGTTCAGCATGTGGCGGATGACGTGGAATTCGTCGGCAATGCCGTTGCCGCCGTGCATGTCGCGCGCAAGCCGGGCGATCTCCAGCGCCTTGCCGGCGTTGTTGCGTTTGACCAGGCTGATCATCTCGGGCGCCATGCGGCCCGCGTCGAACAGCCGTCCGACGCGGAGAACCGCCTGCAGACCGAGCGCGATTTCGGTCTGCATATCCGCGAGCTTCTTCTGGACAAGCTGGTTGGCGGCCAGCGGCCGGCCGAACTGCTTGCGGTCGAGCACATACTGGCGCGCCCTGTGCCAGCAGTCCTCGGCCGCGCCCATCGCCCCCCAGGCGATGCCGAAGCGCGCCCGGTTGAGGCAGCCGAAGGGACCGCCGAGACCGGACGCATCGGGCAGCAGATTGGCCTCGGGAAGCTCGACACCGTCCATGACGATCTCGCCGGTGATCGAGGCACGCAGCGACGCCTTGCCCTCGATCTTCGGCGTCGACAATCCCTTCATGCCGCGCTCGAGCAGGAAGCCGCGAATTCGGCCGCCATGGGCTTCGGACTTCGCCCAGACCACCAGCACATCCGCGATCGGCGAATTGGTGATCCAGGTCTTCGTGCCGAAGAGACGGTAGCCGCCATCGACCTTCTCCGCCCGCGACTCCATCGCGCCGGGATCGGAACCGTGGTTCGGTTCGGTCAGGCCGAAGGCGCCGACGATCTCTCCCGATGCGAGGCGCGGCAGGAACCGCTGACGCTGCTCCTCGCTGCCATAGGCATGGATCGGATGCATGACCAGCGACGACTGGACGCTGAGCGCGGACCGGTAGCCTGAATCGACCCGTTCGACCTCGCGTGCGATCACTCCGTAGGACACGTAGCTCGCGCCGGCACCGCCGTAATCGACCGGAATCGTCGCCCCGAGCAGGCCGAGTTCTCCCATTTCGCTGATGATTTCGCGATCGAAACGTTCGTCGCGAAACGCGCTCAGCACCCGCGGCAGGAGCTTCTCCCGCGCGTATGCACGCGCCGTGTCCTGCACCAGCCGCTCCTCCTGATCGAGTTCGCTGTCGAGGGAAAGCGGATCGGCCCAATCGAAGGCGGGCTTGCTCTCGGAAATGTCCATCTTGTCGGAAATGCTTCTCTCAGAGTGGCCGGGATCGGGGAATCGTAGCGAAAAGCGTCCCTGCCCGCTCGTGCCCATTTTCCCCGGCCAGACCCATAGCACTCCCCTGCCCCATCGGAAACCGGCGTCTCATCCGCGCACTCCGGGGACAGATTGGACTTATCCCGGAGCAATACCTTAGACAGGTTCTAAATATATGATTTTACTTGCATAAATGCCTGACGCTCCATATCTCGAATAGTGTGAACACAGTCGGCCGGCCTTGAACCGGCACGAAGTGAGGAGAATCCCCTATGTCCCCTGTCGCGCCGATCTGGCGTCGGTTCCTTGTCGCCTGCCTTGCCCTTGCTCCGACCGCGGCCCTGGCCGATGGCGAGGTCAATCTCTACACCACCCGCGAGCCCGGCCTCGTGCGGCCGCTCCTGGACGCCTTCACCAGGGAAACCGGAGTCGCGGTCAATACGGTCTTCGTCAATACCGGCCTGCCGGAGCGCCTGCTGGCGGAAGGCGAAAACTCGCCCGCCGACGTGTTGATGACCGTCGATTTCGGCAACCTCGCCGACCTCGTCGAAGCCGGCGTCACGCAACCGATCGCCTCGGCCGTGCTCGACAGCGTGGTTCCCGGGAACCTGCGCGATCCGGAAAAGCGCTGGTATGCGCTGTCGCTGAGGGCGCGCGTCCTCTACGCCTCGAAGGACCGCACCGACATCGAAAGCTTCACCTATGAGGACCTCGCCGACCCGCGATGGGCCGGCAAGGTCTGCATTCGCTCGGGGCAGCACCCCTACAACATCGCGCTGATCGCCGCCTATATCGCCCATCACGGCGAAGAGGCGGCCCGTACCTGGCTCGAGGGCGTCAAGGCCAACCTCGCGCGCCAGCCCGGCGGCGGCGATCGCGACGTCGCGCGGGATATCCTCGGCGAGATCTGCGATATCGGCGTCGGCAATTCCTACTATGTTGGCCTGATGCGCAGCGGCGCCGGAGGCCCCGATCAGGAAGAATGGGGCAATGCCATCCACGTCGTTCTGCCGACATTCGAGGATGGCGGCACCCATGTGAACATCTCCGGGGCGGCGATCGCCAAACATGCACCCAACCAGGAAAACGCGATCCGCCTGCTCGAATTTCTCGTCTCCGAAGAGGCCCAGGAAATTTACGCCCAGGCGAATTTCGAATACCCGGTGAGGGCCGGCGCGGCCGTCGACCCGATCATCGCGGCGCTCGGCACGCTCTCTCCCGACGAGACCCCGGTCAGCGAGATCGCTTCACACCGCAAGGCGGCGAGCGAACTGGTCGACGAGGTCGGCTTCAACGACTGAGGAAGGCAAGACGGCCGGTGTCCGCCACAGCCGCCACGTTCGGGCATTCCGCCGCCGCGCTGAAGCGCGGCGGCGCGCGTGGCTGGCTGATCGCATCGGCTGTCGCGGCGGTGCTGGTCGCCGCGCCGATCATCGCCCTCGTGGCGATCGCCACGCGGGGATCGGGCGACGTGTGGGTCCATCTCCTGACCCACGTATTGCCGACCGCCACGCTGAACACCATGCTGCTGCTGGCCGGGGTCGGCGCGTTTGTCGTCTTCATCGGCGCCGGCGCCGCCTGGCTGGTGACCGCCTACGACTTCCCCGGGCGCCGGATCCTCGACTGGGCGCTGCTCCTGCCGCTCGCCGTACCGACCTACATCGTCGCTTACGCCTATCTCGACCTCCTCCATCCGATCGGGCCGATCCAGTCGGCGATCCGCGCGGTCCTCGGCTTCACCAGCCCCAGCCAGCTCCGCCTCCCCGAGATCCGATCGATCGGCGGCGCGATCATCCTGCTCGGCTTCGTGCTCTATCCCTATGTCTACCTGTCGACCCGCGCGTTGTTCCTGATGCAGGCGGCCGGACTGCTCGACGCGGCGCGGACGCTCGGCGCCGGGAGATACGGGGTCTTCTTCCGAGTCGCCCTTCCCCTCGCGCGGCCGGCGATCGCCATCGGCGCGAGCCTCGCGCTGATGGAGACGCTCAACGACGTCGGCGCCTCCGAGTTCCTCGGCGTCCGCACCCTGACGCTCTCGATCTATTCCACCTGGATCAACCAGTCGAACCTGCCGGGCGCGGCGCAACTCGCACTGGTCATGCTGGCGGTTGTCGTCCTGCTCGTCGTGATCGAACGCCGGGCCCGGCGCGGACAGCGCTTTGCCGGCCGCTCACAGCGCACCGCGCCGGCCGCCCGCCAGCGTCTCACCGGTGCAAAGGCCGCCCTCGCGCTGATCCTCGGCCTCATTCCGGTTCTCATCGGCTTCGGCGCGCCGGCGATCCACCTCCTCATCCGGGCGATCCATCGCATCGACTTCGCCGGGTTGTCGGGGACCATCGTCAACGAGGCGGCCAACACGGTTGGCGTCTCGGCTGCCGCCACCGCCATCGCGGTCGGGCTTGGACTCGTGGTTGCCTATGGCGCGCGGCTTGACCCCGGACGCCTCGGCGGCGTGCTCCTTCGCGTGGCAAGTCTCGGCTACGCCCTTCCCGGTACCGTCATCGCCATCGGCCTGCTGTCGCCGCTGGCCGGGCTCGACAATCTCGTCGATGGCATCAGCCGCGGCATGCTTGGTGTCTCGACCGGACTTCTCCTCTCCGGCTCGGCGGCGGCACTGATCTATGCCTATGTCACGCGTTTCCTTGCCGTTTCGGCCGGGGGCGCGGATGCCGGCCTCAGCAAGGTCTCCGTCACCCTCGACCACAGCGCCCGCACGCTGGGCGAGACCGCGACGGGGACGCTTCGACGGATCCACCTGCCACTGATCCGACCGGCGCTCGGGGCCGCGGCCATCCTCGTCTTCGTCGATTGCATGAAGGAACTGCCGGCGACGCTGCTGCTGCGCCCGCTCAATTTCGAGACGCTCGCCACCCATCTCTATGGCGAGGCGGCGCGCGGCACTTACGAGGACGGCGCGGTGGCAGCGCTTGCCATCGTCCTGGTCGGCCTCCTTCCCGTCATCCTCCTGGCGCGGCTCAGCGGCCCGACCATCCTCCGGCAAGGAAGGCTTGACAGTTGACCTCGATCAATGCTCCGGCCCATCACAGGCCCGACGGACGTATTGCACCGGAGGCGGCCGAATGGCCGAGGGAGCCGGCTGGACAGGTTATCGCGCTGAGGAAACCCTCCGCAAAGATGGATCAGGCGCTGCGCCAGGAACAGGCGGACACGGAGCGGCTTGCCGATCCCGATCGCTCGTCGCTGCCGACGCCCGCGGCGCGGCCGGCACTGCTTGTCGACGACCTGTCGCTTGCCTTCGGGGCGATCAGGGCGGTGGATTCGGTGTCATTCTCGGCCGCGCCAGGCGAGATCGTCGCCCTGGTCGGCCATTCCGGCTCCGGCAAGTCGACGCTGCTGCGGTTGATCGCCGGGCTCGACCGCCCCGATGCCGGCCGGGTGGTGATCGACGGGCGCGAAGTGTCGGGACCCGATGCATTCGTGCCGCCGGAAGCCCGCGGTATCGGCATGATGTTCCAGGACTATGCCCTCTTCCCGCACCTCAGCGTGTTGAAGAACGTGCTCTTCGGACTGCGCCGTCTGCGCGCGGAGGAGGCGATGGCACGGGCGCGGACGGCGCTCGACCGGGTCGGGCTTCGCCACCGCGAGAACGACTTCCCCCACATGCTGTCGGGCGGCGAGCAGCAGCGCGTGGCGCTCGCCCGCGCGATGGTGCCGGGACCGGGCCTCCTGATGATGGACGAGCCATTCTCCAACCTCGACCGGCGGACCCGCGACGTCATCCGGGAGGAAACCTCCGGGGTCTTGCGGGAAAGCGGTACGACGACGCTTGTCGTCACCCATGACGCCGACGACGCGATGCGTATCGCCGACCGCATCATGATGATGCAGGGCGGAAGGATCGTGCAGAGCGGCAATGCCGAGGATCTCTACAAGCACCCGCGATCGCTGCAGGTCGCCCGCTTCTTCTGCGAGCTCAACGAGATATCCGGCACCTGCGGAAACGGCGTCGTTTCGACACCGCTCGGCGACGTTTCGGCGCCGGAGATCGCCGAGGGCGCCGCCGCGACGGTCTGCCTGCGTCCGAAGGAAATCCGCCTCTTCGCGCCGTCGCCCGGCGATCGGACCGGCACTGTCATCTCCGGCCAGTGCCTCGGAGATTCCGTCCTGGTTCACCTCGCGGTGCCGGAGCTGGATCGGCCGCTGCGCGTCGTGGTGCCGGCGACGGACGCACCGGCGCCCGGCCAGACCGTCGGCTTCGCGGCCGGGAACGTGCTGGTCTTCCCCGCGAACTAGCGCGGCTCGGCCGCGGCTATGCTGCCGATCTCACGACCGAATTCGCCGAGATATTTGCGGAACCATACCGAGTAGCGCCCGGGCTCCGCGGCGATGTCCTCCCGGATCTCCTCGGGACCGAGCCAGCGCCAGTCCTCGACCTCGCCGGGATTCGGATGCGGTTCGCCTTCGTACCGGCCGCCGAAGACATGGACGAGCTCGTTCTCGATCAGGCCGTTGGAGACCTCCGCCCGATAGTGGACGGTGAAGAGCGCCGTCAGCGGACAGGTAATGCCCATCTCCTCCTCGAGGCGGCGGACGGCGGCGAATTCGACCGCCTCGCCCGGACGCGGGTGGCTGCAGCAGGTATTGGTCCACAGCCCGCCCGAATGATACTTCGCGGCCGCGCGCTTCTGGAGGAGAAGGCTGCCGTCGGCGCGCGCGACGATGACCGACAGCGCGCGATGGAGCCTCCCGGCGCGATGGGCGTCGAGCTTGTCGAAGGTTCCGATCTCCCGGTCGGTCTCATCGACCAGGATGACGCGATCGCTGTCGGTGGAAACCATGTGTCCCCGTGATCAATTCGCAGGAAGGCTGACGACCCATGCCACGCCGAGGATGCCGGCGAGCACGGCGCTTATATACCAGCCGCGGCGAAGTGCAGCCGCGGAATGGCTGATGAGCCGATCAATGATCGTCGCGGCGAGCAATACCGCGCCGATCGCGATGCCCGGAAAGAGCAGCTTCGGATCGTTGCCGAGATAGACCGGCGTCAGGGCCAGCAGCACGATCGTCACCGCGAAGCATATCCACGTCACGGCCAGCGACCGGTCTACGCCGAGCTGATGGGCGAGTCCCTTGATCCCGAAGGCGGTATCGCCCTCGATGTCGGGGATGGTGTTGGCGAGGTTGAGGGCGAGCGCGATCAGCACGCCGAGCGGAAAGCTGACCAGCAGCACGGGCGTGAAGCTGCCCGCCGCGAGAAAGCCCCAGACCGGCAGGGCGGGGATGCCGACGCCATAGGGCGCCCAGCTGAACAGCGTGTCCTTGAGCCAGAGATCATAGGCAAGCCCGACCGCCAGCACCAGAAGCGCGACCAGCATCACCGGCTGGCCGAAGAGCGCGGACAGGACGACACCGGCCACCGCCGCGACCGCCGAGATGACGAACGCCGTTCGCGGCGCGAGATCGCCCCGGACGAGAGGCTTCTCGGGCCGCGACGTCCGGTCGAGCTCGACATCGAGGAAATCGTTCATGCCACCGACGGCGGCCGACACGAGGAAGATCGACAGGGCGAGCAGCAGCGCGGGCCAGATTTCCCAGGCGCGCGCGGCGATCAGGTAGAAGACGAAGCCGGCCGCCGCATTCATCACCGCCGGGAAGAGATGGATGACGAAGACCGCGCCCCTCGCCCTCCGGCGAAGCGGCGACAACTCCGAATTGCGGCTTTCCGCCTCATGCATCCGGCTGCCCCCGATCCGTCCGATCGCCGCCGAGACACCGTTGTTTTTCAGGCATTTGCCGATCCATCCCCGTGAGATAGTGTGCGCGACAGCGCGCCCGGGGAATCACCGATGATCCCCGCCACGACAAAGGGAAAGACAGTAATCCGCAGCATGGCAAGCATCGTCTCGGTCGGCACCGCCGTCCCGCCTCACCTCATGCCCCAGGACATGGCGAAGCATCTCGCAGGTGAACATTTTCGCCCGCACATAGCCAACGTCGAAAAATACCTCGCCGTCTTCACCTCCGCGCTCGTCGATCAGCGCTATTTCTGCGTCGAGGCGGACTGGTTCGGCCGCGACCACACCCTCGCCGACAAGAACCGGCTCTATCTCGCCTGGGCCGAACGCCTCGCCATCGAGGCGATCGAAAAGGCCATCGCCGGATCCGACGTCGACCTCGGCGATATCGATCATTTCATCTTCGTCTCCTCGAGCGGCATCGCGACGCCGAGCCTCGACGTCCTGATCATGAACAAGCTCGGCTTCCACCCCAATGTCCGGCGCATGCCGCTCTTCGGGCTCGGCTGCGGCGGTGGCGCCGCCGGCCTGGCGCTCGGCGCCAGGATGGCCGGCGACGACGACAAGACGACCGTGCTCCTCGTCGCGGTCGAGCTCAATTCCCTGACCTTCCAGCGCGACGACTTCGCCAAGTCGAACCTGGTGGCGGCGAGCCTGTTCGGCGACGGCGCCGCGGCGGTGCTGATCCGCGGCGGAGCCGACGGGCCGATCAACGTCCTGAAGAGCACGACGCTGCTTCGTCCGCGCACCAACAACCTGATGGGTTGGGAATTCGTCGACAGCGGCTTCCGCGTCGTCTTCTCGCGAAGGGTTCCCGATACGATCCGCAACATGATGCCGGAATCGATCGAGAACACGCTGGCCGACGCCAGTGTCGGGATCGACGACATCGCGAGCTTCGTCTTCCACCCCGGCGGCACCCGCATTCTGGAGGCTTACCAGAAGGAACTCGGCCGCGGGCCGACCGATTTCCGGGCGAGCTATGCCGTGCTCAGCCAGTTCGGCAACATGTCGAGTGCGACGGTGCTCTTCGTCCTCGACGACGAAATCCGCAACAGCCCGCACAAATCCGGCGACTACGGGCTGCTCGCCGCCTTCGGCCCCGGCTTTTCCGCAGAGACAAGCCTCTTGCACTGGGCATAGAGGGGCAGGCAAAGCTATCCTGCGCCGGGGCATCCATCCGGCCGAGGGAGGCAGCATGAGCAAGGTATTCGTCATCGCCCAGGGGGGCGGTCCGACCGCAGTGATCAACCAGACGGTGGCCGGCGCCGCGCTCGCCGCCCGCGAGCGCTATCCCGGCTCCCGGATACTGGGCGCCCGCCACGGCGTCCGCGGCATCGACCGCGACGACTATGTCGACCTGTCGACGATTTCCGAGACCGAGCTGATGCGCTTCGCCAACACGCCGAATTCCGGCCTCGGCTCGACGCGCGACAAGCCCGACGCCACCTATTGCCAGCGCGTGCTCGCCGGGCTCGACAAGGTGGGCGCCAGCGCCTTCATCTATATCGGCGGCAACGACACCTCGGGCACGCTCGACCTGCTCGACAAGTCCGCCGGCGACCATATCCATTTCATCCATGCGCCGAAGACGATCGACAACGATCTCGTCGAGAACGACCATACGCCCGGCTTCATGTCCGCGGCGCTCTTCGTCGCCAATGCCTTCCTCTCCGTCGACCTCGACTTCCGCGCCATGCGCGGCGTCTATGTCGGCATCGTGATGGGGCGCCATGCCGGCTTCCTGACCGCCTCGGCGGCCGCCTGGCGGCGCGACGAGACCGACGGGCCGCACCTCGTCTATGTCCCGGAAGTGCCCTTCACCGAAGGGCGGCTGATCGACGACATCCGCGCCACCCTCGACAAGCATGGGCGCTGCGTCATCGCCATGTCGGAGGGGGTCCAGACCGCCGACCACAAGCCGCTCGCCGAGAGCCTGATCCCGGCCCATCTCCACGAGCGCGACGCCCACGGCAACCTGCAGCTTTCCGGCGGCGATCTCGGCCTCGCCCTCCAGGAGGCGATCAAGGACGACCTGCCGGGGGTCCGCGCCCGGGTCGACACCTTCGGCTACCTGCCGCGCGGCTTCATCGGCGCGATCAGCGCGATCGACCAGGCCGAGGCTTTCGCGATCGGCCGTTTCGCCGTGGAGAGCCACGAGGCCGGAAGCGGCTCCGTCGCCCAGACATACGAGGACGGCCGCACGGTCCTGAGGATGGTGCCGCTCGCCGCGGTGGCCAACAGGACCAAGACCATGCCCGCCGACTTCCTGACGGCGGAGGGCAACCACCTGACCGAGACCGGCCTCGCCTATTTCCGCCGCCTGCTGCCGCCCCGCCCCGACGCCTGGACGCCCTTCGTCTGAAGGGGGCCGCATTCGGCCGGACGTCACCACTTTCCAATCCGGCGAGGACGATCCCTCAGCCGCTCGTCCCCGCGCAAGCGGGGACCCAGGCTGGGTTCATTGCAGGCGGAGGCTGGATGGTCTTCTGCACCTGCCTCCTCGCCGGCCGACGCCGCCGCCGTCTAGACCGGCGGGCAGATGTAGTTGATGAAGGCCGTCGCGTCGAAGCGGGAATCGAGCATGCCGTATGTGGTTCGCCACGGCTTGCCGAGCCGGGTCTCGAGGAAGGCATCGGCGATCACCGCGGGGAAGCGGCGGCGGAGCGAGGCGGCCGCGACCGTCATCGCCAGCTGCTCGGTGAGGATGCGCGCCGAGCCCTCGTCGGCGAGCGCCACGGCGGCGGCGGCGCGCAGCACGTTGAGCGTCGACTTGGCGGTGCCGCCAAGCGCATCCTCGATATTGGCAAGCACCGCCTCCAGCGGCTCGGAGGACTTCCGCATCACCCCCATCACCTCGAGGCACATGAGGTTGCCCGGCCCTTCCCAGACGGCGTGGAAAGGCGCCTCGCGATAGACGCGCGGCAGCTTGCTTTCCTCGACATAGCCATTGCCGCCGAGGCATTCCATCGCCTCGGCGATCAGCGCCGGCGCGATCTTGGCGACCCAGTATTTGGCGGCTGGCGTCATCAGCCGGGCGAAGGCCGCCTCGGCCGGGTCGTTGGCGGCGCGATCGTAGGATTCGGCGAGGCGGAAGGCGAGCGCCGCCGCGGCAACCGCGTCGAGCGCCATATCCGCGATGACCCGGTTCATCAGGGGCTGTTCGAGCAGCACCTCGCCGAAGGCCTCGCGATAGCGGGCGTGGTGGACCGCCTCGGCGAGGGCGATGCGGATCAGCCCGGCCGAAACCACCGTGCAGTCAAGGCGGATCAGGGTCTGCATGTCCTGGATCGCGGCGAGGCCGCGGCCAAGCTCGCCGATCAGCAAGCCGGTCGCGCCGTCGATCTCGGCCTCGGCGGTGGCGCTGGAACGGTTGCCGAGCTTGTCCTTGAGCCGCATCAGCCGGATACGGTTGCGGGCCCCGCCGGGCAGGGCGCGCGGCACCAGGAAGCACGAGACCCCCTCGCGGGTCCTGGCCAGGGTGACGAAGGCGTCGCTCATCGGCGCCGACAGGAACCACTTGTGCCCGGATATCCGCCAGGTGCCGTCTCCGACATCCTCCGCCCGGCTGGTCGTCGCCAGCAGGTCGCTGCCGCCCTGCTTCTCGGTCAGCGCGACACCGATGCCGACGCCCTTCTTCTCCTGCATGGGGCGGGCCGAGGAATCGTACTGGCGGGACCGGATCCTGGGCAGCCACTCGCCGGCAATGTCCGGCGCATGGGCGAGCGCGGCGACCGAGGCATTGGTCATGATCGGCGAAACCAGATGGCCGGCCTCCGCCTCGGCGGTCATGTACAGGCGCGCCGCGCGGGCAAGCGAGCGGACGCTCGATTCGGCGTTGGTCGCGTCCCAGATCGAGGCATGCATGCCGGCGGCGATGCTGCGCCGCATCAGCGCGTGATAGGCGGGATGGAATTCCACCGAATCGATCCGCACGCCATTCGGATCGAAGGCCTTGAGGAGCGGCGGATTGGCATTGGCGATCCGGCCGAGCTCGAAGGTCTCGGGCGTACCCCAGGTCTGGCCGTGGGCGGCGAGCTCGTCGAGGATGGAATTCGGCATCCCCTCGACCAGGGCCGAGAGCGCCGGGTCGGACGTGAACAGGTTGACGCCGAGCAAGGGCGGCGCCTGGTTGACGACATCATGCGTGCCGACGGCCGAATTCAATGGAAACTCCCGCGCCCCGCAGCGGCAAGCCGCGATTCTCTGTGGCTACACTATCACGACGCCGCGAACCAAGCTTGCCCGGGCGGCCGACTCTGCCTATAGGAATGGCTTTAATGAACGCGCCCCCGCCCCCCACCGCGATTGCCCTTCCGAGCCGGCATCTGTTGGGAATCGAGGGGATGTCGGCCGACCAGATCGTCGGCCTGCTCGACCTCGCCGAGGAGGCGGTCGAGGTCAGCCGCCAGATCGAGAAGAAGAAGTCGGTCCTCAGGGGCCGCACCCAGATCAACCTCTTCTTCGAGGCCTCGACCCGCACCCAGTCCTCCTTCGAGCTCGCCGGCAAGCGGCTCGGCGCCGACGTCATGAACATGGCGGTCGCCAATTCCGCCCTCAAGAAGGGCGAGACCCTGATCGACACGGCGATGACGCTGAACGCGATGCGGCCGGATATCCTCGTCGTCCGCCACCACGCCGCGGGCGCGGTCGAGCTGCTCGCCCAGAAGGTCTCCTGCTCGGTGATCAATGCCGGCGACGGGGTCCACGAGCACCCGACCCAGGCGCTCCTCGACGCGCTGACCATCCGCCGCCACAAGGGCGCGATCGACAAGCTGACCGTGGCGATCTGCGGCGACATCGCCCATAGCCGCGTCGCCCGCTCCAACATCATCCTGCTCAATACGCTGGGCGCCCGGGTCCGCGTCGTCGGCCCCTCCACCCTCTTGCCGACCGGGATCGAGCGGATGGGCGTCGACGTCCATACCGACATGCGCTCCGGCCTCGCCGGCGCGGATATCGTGATGATGCTCCGCCTCCAGCGCGAGCGGATGGAGGGCAGCTTCGTCCCCTCGGTGCGGGAATATTTCCACTATTTCGGCCTCGACGAGGAGAAGCTCTCCTTCGCCGGGCCGGACGCGCTGGTCATGCATCCCGGCCCGATGAACCGGGGGGTCGAGATCGACTCGGCGGTCGCCGACGGCAGGCACAGCCTGATCGGCGAGCAGGTCGAGATGGGCGTCGCGGTGCGGATGGCGGTTCTCGAGGCGCTCGCCGCGCACCTGCCCGATGCGTGAGGCGGCGTCCAACACGTTGCTGGCTCAGCGCGGCGGTGACGACCGCCCGGTCGTCTTCACCAATGCCCGGGTGATTGACCCCTCGCGCGATCTCGACGCGGCCGGCGTCGTGGTGGTCGCCGACCGGCGGATCATCGCCGCCGGCCCCGACGCGCGGACCGCCCGCCCGGCCGACGCCGAGATCGTCGACTGCAGGGGCGCGATCGTCGCGCCCGGCATCGTCGACATGCGGGTCTTCGTCGGCGAGCCGGGGGCCGAGCA
>NZ_JAGRLA010000084.1 GCF_020442045.1 Bauldia sp.
TGCCTTCGGAGGGCAGCGCTCTATCCAGCTGAGCTACGGGTGCAAGATCGCCACGCGTTCCATAGCCCAGAGTGACGCCGACGACAATGATCTGCCGTCACCCGTCGCACGCCGCTTATCCCGGCTCGGAACAGCAGTCGTGGCGGCGGCGAGGCCTGTCCGCCGTTTCGCCAATTGAAAAATTGCCAGTTGTCATTTCCGCAAAACCGGCGTCAGAGTGAGCGAGGTCCATTTCCGCTCGCGCAGGATGCGTAGCTTCTCGATCGGCGACGCCGCCCTTTCCGACATTGATGGCCTCGTGCGGCTGGAGGAAGCCTCCTTCGGCTCCGACCGCATTTCACGGCGAAGCTTCCGCTGGCTGATCCGCTCGGCGAGCGCAATCTGCCGCGTGGCGCGGGCGGGCGATGCGATTGCCGGCTATGCCGTGGTGCTGACGCGTGACGGCGGTTCGGTCGCACGCCTCTATTCGATCGCGGCCGACAAGCCCTGGCAGGGTATCGGTCTCGCCACGACGCTGATTGCCGACGCCGAGCGGGCGGCCCGCGATCGTGGCATGACCCGGCTGCGGCTCGAAGTGCGGGAGGACAATAGCGGCGCGATCCGGCTTTACGAAAGGCTGGGCTTCGGGCGCTCGGGCCTTCGCGCCGAATATTATGCCGACAAGGCGAATGCCATCCGCTACGAGAAACGGTTGCCCGCCCTTTGGCCGCCACGCGCAGCCACCGCATCGCGCCGAAACAGACAACCTGCAGGATAGCCGAACCATGGCCGACTGGGTGGTCATCGTCGATACGCTGAAGGACTTTGACAATGCCGGCACGCCTCACAAGGTGATCACGGCCAACGACTATCTCGCCCGGGCAAACCTGTTCCGGGGGGCACGGCCGAAAATCATCAACCTGTCGCGCTCCTTCGCCTACCAGAGCCGCGGCTACTACTGCTCGCTGCTTGCCGAGGCGCGGGGCCACCGGGTCATCCCTTCGGTCGAGACGATGATCGACCTCGGCGCGCGCCAGCTCTACGCCCAGGCGGTCCCCGAACTCGAGGACGCTTTCGGCAAGGCGCTGGCCGGCACCGACGGAGCGGTCCCCGGCCGGCTTCTCGTCTACTTTGGCACGGTCGAGGACCATCGTTTCGACCGGTTCGGCAGGCTGGTCTTCGACTGGTTCCGGTGCCCCGTCCTCGAGGTCACAATCGAAGCGGGCGCTCGTCCCCAGATCAAGCGACTGGCGGCCGTGCCGGTTACCAGGCTGACGGCGGGTGAGCTCGAATTCTTCCACGCCGCGCTCCATAACCACACCAGCCGGCAATGGCGCTCCCAACGGGATCGCGTGGCGCCGCGCTATTCATTCGCCGCGCTCCACGATCCAGCCGAAAGCCTGCCACCGTCGAGCATCGCAAGCCTCAGGCATTGGTCGAGAATCGCCGCGAAACTCGGCGTCGAGGTCGAGCCGATTACCCGGCGCGACCTTCCGCGCCTCGCGGAATTCGATGCTCTTTTCATTCGCGAGACGACCTCGATCGACAATCATACTTATCGCTTCGCCCGCCGGGCGGCGCAGGAGGGCATGCCGGTCATCGACGATCCGGTGTCGATGATCCGCTGCACCAACAAGATCTACCTGCATGAATTGATGACCACAAACGGCCTGGCCGTGCCGCCGACGGTGATCATCGCCGGCAAGCAGGACCTCGTCCGCGCAGCCGATGAGCTCGGCTTCCCGATGGTTCTCAAGATTCCGGATTCCTCCTTCTCCCGCGGTGTCGCCAAGGTCGGCAACGCCGCCGAGCTCGAGGCGCTGTTCAGGCTCTGGTACGAGGACACCGACCTCCTGCTCGCACAGAAGTTCATGCCGACCGAATTCGATTGGCGCGTCGGCGTTCTCGGCGGCAAGCCGCTCTTCGTCACGCAGTACCTGATGGCTAAGAAGCACTGGCAGATCGTCAAGCACAGCGCCGACGGCAAGGCATTGGAGGGCGGCTTCCGCACGCCGTCGCTCGGCGAGGCGCCGCCCGCGGTGATCGACGTCGGTCTGCGCGCCGCCCAGTTGATCGGTGACGGCCTCTATGGCGTCGACCTCAAGGAGACCAGCGACGGGATCTTCGTCGTCGAGGTCAACGACAACCCCAATATCGACCATGGCGTCGAAGACCGGGGCGAGAAGGACCAGGTGTGGATCGAGCTCACCAGATGGTTCATCGATCGCCTCGAAGCCTAGGTCGGCATCCCCTCCCGCGGGCCCCCGCGGAGGCTTCGATTGCCCCCTTTTTGCCGCTTAGCGCGTGTTATCTCCGGCGTGGCGACAATGGGGTGAATCGTGAAAGTATTTCTGATCGTGGCGATGACAGGATTGATGGCCGGTTGTGCGAGCGTCGACAGCGGTGGACCAAGCAGACCTGATCAAGGCATCTGGCTGAGAACCGATGGCCAGTCGGGGCGGAACAATCCCGCTCTCGCGCAGCAATTCGAGATCGACAAGGCATCCTGTACCGACCGCGGACAGGTCAACCAGCTTTGCATGACCCACCGCGGCTACATCCTGGTGCCGCAGAGCCAGGTCGAGGCCAAGGCGGCCGAATTGCGCGCCGCCGCAGCCGCCCGCGGCACCGGCTATTGACGCGGGCCCTGTCCGGCGCCTGCCTTTCCCGTGGTGACGGAATAGCGTAGAGAAGAGTCGGATCCTCCGGGGGGTCCGGCTTCTTTTCTGTTCTTCCGTTGATCGCTGGATGACTCACGCTGATGCCTCCTCGCCTCAGCCAGCCTGGGGCGCGCTTCGCCACCGCGGATTCGCGCTCTTCTGGGTGTCGCGCTTCTGCACGACCTTCGCCACGCAGATCGTCAGCGTCGCGGTGGGATGGCAGATCTACGACCTGACCCGCGATCCTTTCGATCTTGGCCTGGTAGGCCTCGTCCAGTTCGCTCCATCGCTTCTGCTGGTCCTGGTAACCGGCGCGGTCTCCGATCGATTCAATCGACGGATGATCGTCGCCATCTGCCAGTTCATCGAGGCAATCTGTGCCGGCTTGTTGCTCTATCTGGTCTGGACCGGCGACGTGACCGTCCCCGCGATCTTCGCCACGTTGGTCGCCTTCGGCGTGGCGCGGGCCTTCATGAATCCGGCGTCCCAATCGCTGATCCCGAATCTGGTGCCGGCGGAGGCACTCGCCAGCGCCATCGCCCTGTCGTCGTCATCCTGGCAGATCGCGGTCATTCTCGGGCCGGTGGCCGGCGGGCTTCTCTACGGCCTTGGAGCGGATATCGCCTATTTCGCCGCCGTCGCCATTTTCATCGCCGCGGCGATCCTGATCGCCCTGGTTCCCCGGCCGCCGCAAAAGACCGTGCCCGAGCCGGCGAATTGGACGACCGTGATCGCGGGCTTCCGCTACGTGTGGCACGAGAAGATCGTCCTCGGCGCGATCTCCCTCGACCTCTTCGCGGTCCTGCTCGGCGGGGCGGTCGCGTTGTTGCCGGCCTATGCGCGGGACGTGCTCGACGTCGGGCCGTGGGGGCTCGGCCTGTTGCGATCGGCGCCGGGAATCGGCGCGATCGTCGTCGCGCTGGTACTGGCGGTTCGGCCGATCCGCGACCATGCCGGCCTGATCATGTTTGCCTGCGTTGCCTTGTTCGGTGCTTTCACGCTGACCTTCGGCCTTTCGACCCTCGTCTGGCTCTCGGTCGCCGCACTGGCCCTGGCAGGCGCCGCCGATATGGTCAGCGTCTATATTCGCGAAACGCTGATCCAGCTCTGGACGCCCGATGCCGTGCGCGGTCGCGTCAACGCCGTCAACATGGTGTTCATCGGCGCGTCGAACGAACTCGGCGAATTTCGCGCCGGCTCGGTCGCGGCGCTGATCGGCCTGGTGCCGGCCGTGGTGATCGGCGGTATCGGCACCATCGCCGTCGCCGGCCTGTGGATGTTCATGTTCCCAGCCCTCAGGAAGGCCCGCCACCTCAGCGGACGGGTCTAGAGAAAAGCGCGCGTCTTGATCATCCGTTATTGCGCATCGATGGGCTGTGCTTCTTGCTCACCCTCCTAAATACTCAATCTCTGCGCGCATTTGATCGCCGCTCAGGTCCATTCCGAGCAGAACCGACAGGAGCACCCGCGCTTTCTGACCGCTCAGGTCTCCCGCGAACACGATTCCCGCTTCGGCCAAGGTCTTGCCGCCGCCGTTGCCGTAGATTGGCTTCACGCGTCCCCTTTGGCAGCGGCTGGTCATGATGACCGGAATACCCTTCTTGATCACGTCGGCGGCGGCCGCGGTAACGGCGGGAGTGGCGTTGCCCCGCCCGAACCCCTCCAGTACCAGGGCCTGCGCTCCATTGTCGGCGGCGAAGCGCACATAGCGGTCGCTGGTTCCCATGGCGAGCTTGATCAGGTCGATATCCGTCGCGACCCGGTCAGCATCATAGACGCGGCGCAACATGGGTTTGCGATGCACGACGACACGGTCGCCGTCGATGTCGCCGAGCTTGCCGTGCTCAGCAGAAAGGAAGGTGTCGGTGCGTGACGTATGGGATTTCGTGACGTCGCGCGCGGCATGGAATTCGTGGTCGAAGCAGATCACAGCTCCCAGGCCGCATGCCTCGTCGGATGCGGCGAGGCGGAGGGAGTCGGCCAGGTTCTGCGGGCCGTCGGGGTTTGGCTCGTCGGCGGCATGCTGGGCACCCGTGTAGACGATAGGCTTGTCCGACCCGACGACGAGATCGGCCATGAAGGCGCTCTCCTCCATCGTATCCGTTCCGTGCGCGACGACGACGCCGTCGAAACCATCTTCGAGGCGCCTGGAAACATGCCGCGCGAGGGAAAAGCTGAGCGGCAGATCCATGGCGTAGCTGCCCACCTTGCAGAAGTCGTCGACGGTAACGTCTATCTCTCCAATCGGGTAAGTCAGCATGGCCCGCAATTCGGACCCGGTAATGCTTGCCGTCACATGCCCGCTATGTGGATCGCGCTGTGACGCGATCGTCCCTCCCGTCGTTATCAGGCATACTTTCCGCATTCGAAGGCCTCGTTGAAGTGTCTGTTTGATTGAATTTCGGATGAGGTAGGAGAGGCGCCCGCAGGAAGACGCCGGCACAGAGACGGAGAGGCTGGAGCTATCTCTCCAGACGGCCTCGCGACGAATCGCGGACGACCAGATAAGGAGTAAGCCGCCGGGAGGCGACGGCTTCTCCGTCCATTCGGGCAAGGATCATCTCGATAGCCGTGCGACCCATGACGTCGATAGGCACGCGCACGCTGGAAAGCGGCACCAACAGGTCGTCCGCGATGGTGATGTCGTTGTAGCCGACGACCGCGATATCCCTTCCGACCTCGAGCCTTTCGTCGCGGATCACGCCCATCACGCCGATGGCGGAATAGTCGTTGACGGCAAAGATGGCGGTTGGCCGAGGCCGCATGGCGAGCAGTTCCCTTGCCGCCCGGCGGCCGGCCGCGGCATCGAAACCGGCATTGATGACCATTTCGGGAGGGAGGACCATGTCCTCCTTTGCCAGTGCATCAAGAAAACCCTTCGCCCGGACGACGCCCGAGCTGGCGTAGCTCGGGCCGTTAACGATAGCTATGTGTCGATGACCTATGTCGAGAAAGTGCCGTGCGACGATCGCTCCTCCTACCTCGTCGTCCCACGTCACCGAAGGGTGGCTTCCCGACGAGCGGTTGAACAGGATGAACGGCACGTTGCGCTCCGCAAGTTCGTCGAGGAAGGGCGCCTCGAGATGCGCGTCCCCAATCAACAGGCCGTCGAACCTGCGGTCGAGATAGTGCTCGATCCTTCGCCGCTGTTGCTCGGGGTCGTCTCCGGACGAGCCGCCAACCGCGAGATAGCCGCGCGATTGCGCATGCTGTTCGATGGATTCATAGACCGCGGCCATGACCACGTCGGTCAGGCGCGTAACGACGACGCCGAGCGCATGCGTCCGGCGGCTCCTGAGGCTGGCTGCCCAGACATCGGGCCGATAGCCGAGCTGATCGGCCAAACGCCTTATCTCTTGCGCGACCTCGCTGTCGGAGTTCGCCGGGCGTTGCCGCAACACGCGCGACACGGTGGAAACGTTGACGCCCGCCATGTCCGCGATGGAACGCATGGTGGTTCGTCCTGGCTTCGTCGTATCCTTCGCCATATCCCCTCTCTCGCTCCGGCTTAGCGACGACAGTCTGCTATCTGGCGAACGCTAACGGCAAGCAGGTCGATACCGCATCGGTAGCCCGTCGTGGGACGCGCATGGCGCCTCGGCAGCCGGTTCGTGATCACGATCGCCGCTCGCCATCGAATTGTCCGTCGCAAAAGTCTCGGCTCACCTGGGCACCCTTGACACGAATAAGCTAACCGTGATGTTAAATGGGTGCAAACGATTGCGCAATCGTTTGCACCGGTCGTCACAACCGCCGGAAGTCCGGCACAAAGTGGAGGAAGCGAATGCGACAGCATCGCGTTATTGCAACGGTTTGTTTTGCCCTGGTTTGCTCGGGCGCGTTCAGCGTGGTCGATCACGCCGCCGCCGCCGAGAAGAAGGTGATCGGATTTGCCGTGCCCGTGCTGGCCAATCCGTTCTGGAAGCAGGAAGTCGACTTCGCCAAGCGTGTGGCCGACGAACTTGGCGGGGAACTCATCGTCGAGGATGCCAACCAGGACGAAGCGAAGCAGCTTCAGATCATGGATAACTTCGCGTCCCGCAAGGTTGACGCCATCATCACGGCGCCGGTGACGACCGCCGTCGCGCCCGCCCTCATCAAGGCTGCCGGCCGCGCCAATATTCCGATTTTCTTCGCCGAGCGCACACCGGGCTTCGAGCCGGATCCGGATAAGTATCCGCAATATATCGGCTTCGTCGGCGCCGATAGCCATCAGGGCGCATTGGCCACGGCCAAGGCGCTCTATGATGCCGGCGCGCGCAAGATCGTCGCCACGACCGGCACCAAGGGCAGCTCGATCGCGGAAGACCGCATCGGCGGCCTGAAGGAATTCGCCAGCCAACATCCCGATTTCGAAGTCCTGCAGATCCAGTACGGGGTCGAACTGCGCGAGGACGGCATCAAGGCGACCGAAAACTATCTCTCCGCCTATCCGGGACCTGGTTTCGACGGTATCTGGAACTACGACGATGGCGCGGCGATCGGTGCGGCCGCGGCTCTGAAGCAGGCCAGTCTGACCGGCAAGGTGCTGGTCACCGGCTTCGATGCGGAGGCCGATGGCGCCCAGGCGATCAAGGCTGGTGATATCCTGGCCGATTCCGGTGGACAGTTCATCGACGGCGGCTTCGCCTATATCATGGCCTTCGACTATCTCAACGGCCACCAGCCGAAGAATCCCTACATCGTCATGGACTACCTTTTGGTCACCAAGGACAACGCGGACAAGTACATCGAGCAGTTCGGTTCGGGCTTCCCGCCTTACGACATCAAGAATATGTCCGTGACCTACAATCCCGACGCGTCGACCGACGACTACAAGATCGCGATTCAGTAGCGACTCGCGTGGGCGGGCCGGCGTAATGCGCCGGACCGCCCCTTTTGCGAAGCAGAAAGGCAAAGATGTCGGATTCAGTCCGTCTGGCCTTGAAGGGCGTACGAAAGGCCTACGACGCCTCGACCGTTCTCGATCTGACGGATTGCGGAGACGTGGTCTTTCGCCGCGGAGAGATCCATGCGCTTGCCGGCGAGAATGGCGCCGGCAAATCCACGCTCGTGAAGGTGGTGTGTGGACTGGTGCCGCCGACCAAGGGCACGATGGAGCTCGACGGCAGGCCCTATTCGCCCGCAAGCCTCGCCGATGCCCGGGCGGCCGGCGTGGAGATCGTGCTTCAGGAACCCGGCCTGGTTCCGGGGTTGACCGTGGCCGACAACCTGTTCCTCGGGCGCGAGCGCCTGTATTCCCGTTTCCGGCTGCTGAACGGGCGCCGGCGCGACGAACTTGCCCGAAATGCGTTGCAGAGGGTCGGCGCCGTCATACCCACCGGTATGCGCGCCGGCGACCTCGATCTCGAATCGCAGAAATTCGTGGAACTCGCCCGTGCCCTGGCATTCCAGCCGCGCGTTCTCGTGGTTGACGAAATGTCGGCCAGCCTGACCAGGCAGGGCGTCGAGCGCATGTCGCGCGTCCTGCGCGAAGTGGCGGCCGAGGGGACGACCATCCTGTTCATTTCCCATTACTTGGAGGAAACGTTCGACCTGTGCCAGCGCGTGACGGTGCTGAAGGATGGACGGCATGTCCGCACCCTTGCCACGACCGAACTGGACGAAAGCCAGTTACAGACTCTGATGGTGGGGCGCTCGCTGGTGAGCGAACTCTATCACGACGAAGCCCGTGTTCCCACGGCTGCCGGCGCCGCGGTTCTCAGCATCTCGGGCCTGTCGGCCGGCAAGGCGGTACGTGATTTCAACCTCGAAGTCCGGGGCGGGGAAATCGTCGGACTGGGCGGCCTGGTCGGATGCGGCAGCGAGGACGTCACCTATGCCGTCTTCGGGGTGGGCAATGTGAGCGGCGGCAGGATGGCGCTGTCGGGCGAACCCTACCGGCCCGGCAGTTCCAGGCAGGCCATCGACAGCGGCGTCGGCTTCGTATCCGGCGACCGCGAGGCCAATGACCTGCTCCTGCAGGCCACCATCCAGGATAACATCGCCCTGCCGACCTTGCCGATGCGCTCCAGATGGGGCGTCACGTCGCGGCGCGGGGACGCGGTCGAGGCCGGCAAGGTCATCCTGCAGCTTTCGATCGCCTGCCGTGGTCCGACTGACTATCCGGCCAATCTCAGCGGCGGCAACAGGCAGAAGGTCGTGCTGGGCAAATGGATGCTGCGCCGCCCCCGGTTGCTGGTGCTGCAGAATCCCACGCGCGGCGTCGACGTCGGCGCCAAGTCCCTGATCTACCGTACCTTGCGGGAGCTGGCGGGCATGGGCACGGCGATCCTGCTGATCAGCGACGAATTGAACGAGTTGCGCGGGATGAGCGACCGCATCGTCATCATGCGACGCGGCGCGATTGCCGGAGAATTCGACGGTTCCACGAATCCGAGCGAGGAGGACCTCGTCGCGTGCATGGTTTGAAGGAAAAGGAAATGGTGCAGACTGCCGAGCAAGGCGCAGCAACCGGCAAGGTCTTGAAGACCGGCGGACGCGAGGTGGCGCGCAAATTCATCCCGTTTGCGGCGCTGGCTCTCCTTATCGTCATCTTCGGCATTGCCGCGCCGGATCGCTTCATGACGTTCGACAATGCCAGGACAGTTCTCGTCCAGACAGTCGTCCTGGCAATCGTCGCGTTCGGCTCCACGCTTGTGATCATCGCGGGCTCCATCGACCTCTCGGTCGGCTCGGTGGCCGCGCTTTCCAGCATGGTGGGGGCCAGCGTCGCCATGGAGGTGAACGGGCTGGCCGGCCTGATTGCCGCTATCGTGGTTGGAATGATCGCCGGCGCCGCCAACGGCATCGGCCTGGCCTATCTGAAAGTGCCCTCGTTCATCATGACGCTGGGAATGCTGTCGGTAGCGCGCGGGCTGACGCTGCTTTATTCCGGCACGCAGCCGATCATGACCCCCGGCGATTGGGACTGGATGGGCGTAGCGCCCGGTATCTACATTCCCGGCATCGTCGTCTTTATCGCCACTTTCTGTCTCTTCGGGTTCACGGCATTCGGCCGGTACGTCTCGGCCGTGGGCGGTCAGGAGAAGGTCGCGTCGATGTCCGGCGTGCGGGTCAACCAGGTCAAGGTGCTGGTGTTCGTCATTTCCGGCATCACGGCCGCGATCGGCGGGGTCGTCCTCGCCTCGCGCGTCGGCGCGGCCACGCCGATGGCCGGAACGGGCATGGAACTCACCGTTATCGCGGCGGTCGTCCTGGGCGGAACCCCGCTGACAGGCGGCATGGGCAGCCTGGTGAACACCATCGTCGGCGCACTGATCATCAACATCCTGCTCAACGGTTTGATCATCGTGGGGATAGGCGCCGAACTGCAGATCATCGCCCAGGGCCTGGTCCTCTTCGCGGCCGTGCTCGTGTCGCTGGACCGCAAGAAGATCGGCATCATCAAGTAGACGAAACCAGACCCATCATGCGGAACTATTCGATTGCGGTGATTCCCGGCGACGGGATCGGCGTGGAGGTGATGCCGCCAACGCTCGACATCCTCGATGCCGTCGCCGCCAGCCACGGCTTCGGCCTGTCCTACACGCATCTGGCCTGGGGCTGCGAGTTCTACGCCCGCAACGGCCGGATGATGGACGAGGACGGCCTGGAACAGCTGGCGCGCCACGACGCCATCCTGCTCGGGGCGGTCGGATATCCGGGCGTGCCGGACCATGTTTCGCTGTGGGGCCTCCTCATCCCCATCCGGCGCGCCTTCCGCCAGTACATCAACCTGCGCCCGATCCGCCTCCTGGAGGGCGTGCAGGGGCCGTTGGCGAACAAGGACGGCACGATCGACATCCTCATCGTCCGTGAGAACAACGAGGGCGAATATTCCGAAGCCGGCGGTCGCCTCTATCGCGGCACGGCCGACGAACTGGCGATTCAAGAGGCGCTCTTTACCCGGCGCGGCATCGAACGCGCCGCCAGCTACGCAGCCGACCTCGCCAAGGGCCGCTCCGGCTCCATGGTGTCGGCTACCAAGTCGAACGGCATCATCCATACCATGCCCTTCTGGGACGAGGTGTGCGGTGCCGTCGCCAAGGACAAGGGAGTCGGCATCAGCTTCCGCCACATCGATGCGCTGGCGGCGGATTTCGTGCTCCATCCCGAACGGCTGGACGTGGTGGTCGCTTCGAATCTGTTCGGCGATATTCTGAGCGATCTCGGCGCCGCGGTTGCCGGGAGTATCGGCATCGCGCCGTCTGCGAACCTCAATCCGGAGGGCGAGTTCCCATCCATGTTCGAGCCGGTCCACGGCTCGGCGCCCGACATCGCCGGGCAGGACATCGCCAATCCCATGGGCCAGGTCTGGTCCGCCGCCATGATGCTGGACCATCTCGGCGAGAAGGCGGCTGCTGCCGAAATCATGGGGGCGCTGGAGTCTAGTTTGGCATCTTCGCCGATCCGTACGAGGGATCTCGGCGGGCAGGCGTCCACGAAGGAATTCGCGCAGGAAATCAAGAGCCGGCTTGGGGCCGAGGCTGCCGTGCCGGAAAAGGGATCATAGAGGGAACCGACTCATGAAACAGGCTGTGATCATCACGGGAGCCGGGATCGGCATCGGCCGGGCGACGGCTGTCGCTTTCGGAAAGGCCGGCTTCCACGTCGCCGTTACAGACGTGCTGGAGGAACAGGGGCGCAAGGCAGCCGCCGACATCGCGGCGGCCGGCGGCTCGGCGGCGTTCCACAAGCTGGACGTAACCAGCACCGAGGACGTCGACAAGGTCGTCAGCGGCGTGGTCGATGAATTCGGCGCCCCCTACGCCGTGGTGGCCAACGCCGGTATCGCCCTGCGCGAGCCGTTCGCCAAGATGAGCGACGAGGGCTGGCAGCGGACGCTGGACGTCGACCTCAACGGCGTTATGCGCCTCTTCCGTGCTGCCGCCCCGAGCATGCGCGCCGCCCGTAGCGGCAGCATGATCGCCATGTCGTCGATCATGGGCATCGCCTATGGCTGGGACGAGCATGTGCACTACTCGGCGGCCAAGTCCGGCGTGATCGGGCTCGTGCGTGCGCTGGCCGTCGAGCTCGCGCCCGAGGGGGTACGGGTGAACGGCATCGCGCCCGGCTATATCCGTACCGCGCAGGCCCTCTCGGTCGACCACTCGCTGGGCCCGGAGGGACTGGAGGCGGCCGCGGCCTACATTCCGATGCGGCGCGTCGGCGAGCCCGAGGATATCGCGGATGTCGCGCTTTTCCTGAGCTCGGAGCAATCGCGCTATGTGACCGGGCAGGTGATCACGGTCGACGGCGGCCTGCTGGTAGGACGCTTCTGACGGTCGGCACGGGCCGACCGCATGACCGCCGATTTGCAACAGCTTGAAACGTCATCACGCCGGGAGAAGATCATGGCCAAGAAGATTTATTGCGCGCTCGGCACGGATATCGACTCCGTCGCCGGCTGGATCGGATCTTACGGCGGCGGCGACAGCCCATCCGACATCCAGCGCGGTATCTTCGCGGCGGAGGTCGGTATACCGCGGTTGCTCAGGCTCTTCCGCAAGTACGACCTGCGCACCACCTTCTTCATCCCGGGTCATTCGCTCGAAACCTTCCCGAAGGAGATGAAGATGATCGTGGATGCCGGCCACGAGGTTGGCGCCCATGGCTACCTCCACGAGAACCCCATCGCGATGACGCCGCAACAGGAGGAGGACGTGCTGGCGAAGTCGATCGAACTGATCGACGGGCTGACCGGCAAGGCACCGCTCGGATATGTGGCGCCGTGGTGGGAAATGTCTCCGGTGACGGCCGACCTTCTCCGGAAATACGGCTTCAGCTACGATCACAGCCAGGGCTATCGCGACTTCCAGCCCTTCTACGCACGCGTCGGTGACGAGTGGACCGTCATTGACTACACCCGGAAGGCCGCGGACTGGATGCACCCGCTGAAACACGGCAGGGAAATCGATCTGGTCGATATCGCCGCCAACTGGTATGTCGACGACCTGCCGCCGATGATGTTCATGAAAAAGTCTCCGAACAGTCACGGCTTCGTCAATCCCAGGCATCTCGAAGAGATGTGGCGTGACCAGTTCGACTGGGTATACCGCGAGATGGATTATGGCGTGTTCGCCTGCACCATTCATCCGGACGTATCGGGCCGGCCGCAGGTCCTGCTGATGCTCGAGCGACTGATCGAATACATCAACGGCCACGAAGGCATCGAATGGGCGACGTTGGAGGAGATCGCCGCCGACTTTCGTCAGCGCTATCCGTTCGAAAGCGGCAAACGGCCGGAGGTGGTCTGAAACCCATGTGCAGCGCCTGCGGCTTCCCCTCGCTGCCGGGCCATTGGACAGATGCGGGAGCGCGGAATCCGGGAAGCCGGCTGCGGTTGCGCTTCACGCGGTTGGCGATGGTGAACCGACTGCTCGCGCCCTATCGGCTGCGCGCCCATGACGATGGCTCGACGCCGGGCCTGCAATTGATGGCGCCGAGCGGCGAGCGCGTCCTGGTTCCCGATCTCGAAGCACTGTGGACGGAAGCGGCACGGTTGGCCGGCACGCCCATCGATCCGCTGTCGCCACGCTCGTTGGGCGATGCGTGAGGGCGCGCGCGCCGACGGCCGCCTGCCGCTGACCATCATTGGCGGTTTTCTCGGTGCCGGCAAAAGCACGTGGCTGCGCCATCAACTTCATCGGAAGGCGTTCGGCGCCGTCCACATCCTCGTCAACGAGGCCGCCGAGATGCCGGTCGACAACCTGCTTCTCAGCAAGGCCGACCGTGTTTCGGTTCTGGCCGGCGGCTGCGCCTGTTGCGACGGTCGTGGCGCGCTGGTGGCCGCCCTGCGCGCGATTTGCGCCGAACAGGACCGGCCGGGATCCTGCCGTATCGACCGGATTTTGCTTGAAACCAGCGGCCTCGCCGATCCCGGCGCGATAGCAAGGCTCGTGTCCGACGATCCCATGCTGGCCCGACGCATCATGCTCGAAGACATCATCGCGCTGGTCGACGCGCTGCACGGCCCGGTCCAGCTTCGGGAGGAGGCTCTTGGAAGGCGCCAGGTCGAGTCGGCCGGGCGGCTCATCGTCACCAAGCCACGGGAGGTTCCACCCCTGCAGGTTGCGCGTCTGGTCAATACCCTGCGCCAGCTCAATCCGGTGGCGCCGGTCGAAGGCGCCGAGCATGGCGAACCCTTCGGACTGCCACCAGTTCCCGATGCCGAACCCTATGCGCTTCCCGACCTGGCGGGCGCCAGTGCAGGGCCGATCAGGTCCTGCCGCCTCGACATCTCGGGCGGTAACGGCTGGGCGGCATTCTCCGTGTGGTTGTCGGCCCTGCTCGCCGCGCGCGGCGACGATATCGTACGGGTGAAGGGCGTGGTTACCGACCTCGACGGCCGGCTCTTGGTGCAGTCCGTGCGCAAGCAGGTGCAGCCGCCGGAGATGCTGCCCGAACCGGAGCAAGACAGCCCGACCCAGGCAACACAGAACGATGTTCTCATCCTCATGGGACGCGGGATCAATGAGGAGCTTCTCGCTCACGCCTGGACGAGATTTTGCGATGGGCCCGCAATCGCTTGTCTTTGAGCGGCCTAACCGCCTGGGACAGCGGCGATATTTCCTATTCGACGGACGGCTCGGTTGACCGGAATATCGGCTTCCAGGCGAGTAAAGCGCCATTCAACGACGAAGATGCGAAGTCCGGGCTGGGTCCGGCATGCACCAATCCACCGGACGTGATTCGAACACATCGCAATCGAAACTCGAAACCGCCAATCCGTCGCCCCGCACAACCTGTGAGGCTCACACCTAGAGCGGCGTGTAGTCGACCTCGAGAAAGTCGTCGACTTCGGTCATCCAGCGGTCGCGGACGAAAGCGACATGATCGGGATGGTCATTGTATCCGGCATAGGCGTCGCCGTCGGTGAATTCCATCGAGAAGCCGTAGGTGAAGTCGTTCTTCGGGCTCACTTCCCGCAGTTGCTCGAACTTCTCGACGCCGGGTATCGCCGCCAGAACCTTCGCATCTTCGAGGAAGGCTCTTTCCTGCGGCGAGCCGGGGGCATGCTTAAGGCGAAAGACAACGGTATGGCGGATCATCGGCTGTTCCCGCAGGTTGTGCGACTGAACGCAGTCTAGCCCGCGATTTCCCGCCTCCAAAAGCCAAAATCAGCCACCGGAGCCTTGACGATCCATAGCCGCCTGACGACAGTGGCGCGGCAATCGCCGGGCGAAATGGAGACCAGCATGGACGCGTATGAAATACTGAAGGAGACGCCCTTCTTCTCGGAAGTGCTCGATGAGTCCGAGTTGAAGATCCTCTCCGACCACGCCCGGACCGTGGTCTTCGACAAGGGCACCAAGCTGATCGAGGAGGATGGGCCCGGCCATTCGATGTTCGTGATCGTCAAGGGCGAGGCCGAGGTAACGGTCGCGGACGAGGACGGCGCCGTCGCCACACTTGGTGCCGGCGGGATACTCGGCGAGATGTCGTTGCTGACCGGCGCCCCGCGCAGCGCGACCGTGACGGCGACCGAGACGATCGAGGCCCTCGAGGTCGACAAGTCGGCGCTTGCCAACGTGCTGTGGATGTCTCCGACCCTGGTCGATCGTTTCGCCACCATGCTGATGCGTCGTCAGCGCGAACTCGACAAGATGTATGGTGGCGTCGCATGGGGCATGCTGAGGCCCGGCAAGGCCGAGCTCACCAGCATGATCCGGGACTTCCTCCAGACGACCGAGTAACCGCAGGCGAGCAATATCCTTTCGGCAGACAGAATCGGGGCCTGGCGGCGTGCCCGGTCGTATTGCGCGGCGGCCGCCTAAGTCCTCGCTTGCCCAGCCTTCCCGTCACAGTGTATCAGCGCGGCCATGACGACCGTGTCCCTGGATAACATTCGCAACTTCGCAATCATCGCCCATATCGACCACGGCAAGTCGACACTCGCAGACCGGCTGATCCAGCTCTGCGGTGGGCTTTCCGAGCGGGAGATGAAGGCGCAGGTGCTCGATTCGATGGACATCGAGCGCGAGCGGGGCATCACGATCAAGGCGCAGACCGTGCGCCTGACCTACCGGGCGCGCGATGGACAGGACTATGTCCTCAATCTCATCGATACGCCCGGGCATGTCGACTTCGCCTATGAAGTCAGCCGGTCGCTCGCCGCATGCGAGGGCTCGCTGCTCGTCGTCGATGCGAGCCAGGGCGTGGAGGCGCAGACGCTCGCCAACGTCTATCAGGCGATCGACAACGACCATGAGATCGTTCCTGTGCTCAACAAGGTCGACCTTCCCGCGGCCGAGCCCGAGCGGATCAAGCAGCAGATCGAGGACGTGATCGGCATCGACGCCAGCAATGCGATCGAGATTTCCGCCAAGACCGGCATCGGTGTCCCCGAAGTGCTCGAAGCGATCGTCACCCGCCTGCCGCCGCCTAGGGGCGACCGCAATGCACCGCTGAAGGCGCTCCTCGTCGACAGCTGGTACGACGCCTATCTCGGTGTCGTCGTGCTGGTCCGAATCGTCGACGGTGTGTTGAAGAAGGGGATGCGGATTCGCATGCTCGGCGCGGAAGCGACCCACGACGTCGAATCCGTCGGTGTCTTCACGCCGAAGCTGGTCGGCTGGCCGGAGCTCGGGCCCGGCGAGCTCGGCTTCTTCACCGGCTCGATCAAGGAGGTCGCGGATACCGCGGTCGGCGACACGATCACCGAGGAGCGGCGGCGGGCCGATGCGCCGCTGCCGGGCTTCCGGCCGGCCCAGCCGGTTGTCTTCTGCGGCATCTTTCCCGTCGATGCCGGGGATTTCGAGGACCTGCGCACCGCGATCGGCAAGCTGCGCCTCAACGACGCGGCCTTCACCTTTGAAATGGAGACGTCGGCGGCGCTGGGCTTTGGATTCCGCTGCGGTTTCCTCGGCCTGCTCCATCTCGAGATCATCCAGGAACGGCTGAGCCGGGAGTTCGATCTCGACCTGATCGCGACGGCCCCGTCGGTGGTCTATCGCATCACCCTGACCAACGGCGACGAGATCGAGCTCCACAACCCGGCCGACATGCCGGACCCGGTCAAGATCCGCGAAATTTCCGAGCCCTGGCTTCGCGCGACGATCATGACTCCGGACGACTATCTCGGCGCGATCCTCAAGCTCTGCCAGGAACGCCGCGGCATCCAGGTCGACCTCTCCTATGTCGGCAGCCGCGCTGTGGTCCAGTATGACCTGCCGCTCAACGAAGTGGTGTTCGACTTCTACGACCGACTGAAGTCGGTCTCGAAGGGTTATGCATCCTTCGACTATCAATTGACCGACTACCGGGTCGGCGATTTGGTCAAGATGCAGATTCTGGTCAACGCCGAGCCCGTCGACGCGCTTTCCATCCTCGTCCATCGCAGCCAGGCCGATCGGCGCGGGCGGGCAATGTGCGAGAAGCTCAAGGAACTGATCCCGCCCCACATGTTCCAGATCCCGATCCAGGCGGCGATCGGCGGCAAGGTGATCGCCCGCGAGACGATACGGGCGCTGCGCAAGGACGTTCTGGCCAAGTGCTATGGCGGCGACGTCACCCGCAAGCGCAAGCTGCTCGACAAGCAGAAGGCCGGCAAGAAGAAGATGCGCCAGTTCGGCAAGGTCGATATTCCTCAGGAAGCCTTCATCGCCGCGCTGAAGATGGACGACTAGCGGTCATCGGGGTCTTCACCTGACCTTGCAACAATGACTGCTGCACCGCGGCCCGAAACAAGCGGACAATGCAACAGTGACCGAAACCCCGCCTCTGACGCCTGATGACTGGGCCTTCTTCCTCGATATCGACGGGACCCTGATCGACATCGCTCCGACGCCCGATACCGTTGTGGTTCCGCCGGGCCTTCCTGGCATCCTCGGACGGCTGCGCGACTCGACCGGCGGCGCGCTGGCCCTGCTTACCGGCCGCGGCCTGGACACCGTCGATCGCCTGTTTACGCCGGTTCGCCTCCCGGTCGGTGCCGTCCATGGTACCGAATTGCGTTTTCCCGACGGGCGCATCGAGGCGCCGGCGGTGGCGGACGCGCTCTCCGGGATAAGGAACCGTCTGGCAGACTTTGTCGCCGGACATGCCGGCACCCTGCTCGAGGACAAGGGGCTGGCGCTCGCCGTCCATTTCCGTGCCGTCCCGGAGCTGCATGATGCGGTCGAGGCGGAGGTGCGCGAGGCGGCGGCGGCAGCGGAGGACGTGCTGACCGTGCAGCCCGGCAAGGCGGTCTTCGAGATCCGACCGGCCCATGCCGACAAGGGCCACGCGCTTGGCGTTTTCATGGAAAACCCTGGATTCAAGGGGAAACGCCCCCTGGCGGTCGGCGACGACGTGACCGACGAGAGCATGTTCAAAGAGGCGGTTCGCCGCGGAGGGCGGGCATTGAGGGTCGGTGATGCCCAACAAGGCAGCCATGCGCGTCAAGCATTCGACAATCCCGACGGAGTACGCGCATGGCTTGCCGATCTGGTCGGCCAGCAACTGCGCTGAATTGCCCAACTATCTGGAAAATAATGCTGCGATGCAATATATTGACGATAAGGAGGAAAACTGATCGCCGATCTGGCGTTGATCGTGCATTGGCCTCATAGTCATCGAGCTAACGGGAGGTTGTCTTGAGTAGGCTGATTGTCGTTTCCAACCGCGTTCCGCCGCCGGCTGACAAAGGGGCGAGCGCCGGGGGATTGGCAGTCGCCCTTCAGGCAGCGCTTCGGGACCGCGGCGGGCTCTGGCTCGGATGGTCCGGCGAGACAGCCGAATCCGAGGCGGAGAGCGAGCATATCCGGACCCGGGTCGAGGGGAATATCACCTTCTCGCTGGTCGACCTCACCAAGCGTGACCAGGAGGAATATTATAGCGGATTCGCCAATCGCGCGCTCTGGCCGCTCCTCCATTATCGACTCGACCTTGCCGATTTCGACCGCCGCGACACGACCGGCTATTTCCGCGTCAACGCCTTCTTCGCCCGCATCCTGGCCGCGCAGATCCGACCGGACGATGTCATCTGGGTGCAGGACTATCATCTGATCCCGCTCGCGGCGGAATTGCGCGCCCGCGGCATCACCAACAAGATCGGCTTCTTCCTCCATATCCCATGGCCGCCGCCGGACGTCTTCTTCGCCATGCCCTGGCATCGCCGCCTCCTCGAAGCCTTCACCAGCTACGATCTCGTCGGCTTTCAGATCGACTATGACGCCGAGAATTTTGTCAACTGCCTGGTCCGCGAAGGTCTCGGCCGCGAGACGAGTCGCGGAACCTTCCGTGCCGGCGATCGTGAATTCAAGGTCGGGGCGTTCCCGATCGGCATCGAGACCGAGGAATTCACCAGGATCGCCGTCGAGGCCGAAAACAACGCGCTGGTCAAACGAATGGCGGTCAGCCTGGGCGACCGCAAGCTGATCATCGGCGTCGATCGGCTCGACTATTCCAAGGGTATCGACCAGCGGATGCTGGCCTACGAGCGGTACCTCGAGAAGAACCCCGCCTCGCATGGCAAGGTGGTCTACCTTCAGGTGACGCCGAAATCGCGCTCGGAAGTCCCCGAATATGCTGAGATGCAGCGCGAGATCGCCGAGACGGCCGGCCGCATCAACGGCGCCTTCAGCGATCTCGACTGGGTGCCGATCCGCTATATCAACCGGACCATCAAGCGTACGACGCTTGCCGGCCTCTATCGGCTCGCCGATGTCGGTCTCGTCACGCCGCTGCGCGATGGCATGAATCTCGTCGCCAAGGAGTTCGTGGCGGCGCAGAAGCCCGAGGACCCGGGGGTGCTGGTTCTATCGCGCTTTGCCGGCGCGGCCCGCGAGCTCGACGGCGCCGTGCTGGTCAATCCCTACGACATGGAGTCGACGGCTGGCGCCATTGCCGGCGCTGTCGCCATGCCGCGCGACGAGCGCATCTCGCGGTGGCGGAGCATGTACGACCAGTTGACCCGCTACAACGTCAACCGCTGGTGCGAGGAGTTCCTCGAATCGCTTGAGACGCCGCTCAACGATCCGGCCTTCGGGTCCCAGCAGCCGCACTTCCTCAAGGCGAGCTGAAAGCAGCGCGCATGATCACGCTGCTCTAGACTAGGTTTCCTCGATCGACTCGCGGAGCAGCTCTATCCGCAGCCACTCGTCCTCGGCCTCCGCGAGGGACTCCTGCGCCGTCGTCAGCGCCTTGGTCGCGCCGGCAAAGGCGTCGGGGTCGCGCGCATAGAGGTCCGGATCGGCCAGCGTTTCCTCGTGACGGCGCACGTCTTTCGTCAGCTCCGCAATCCGCCCGGGCAGGGTCTTCAACGCGTGCTGGTCGTTGAAGGAGAGCCGTTGCTTCGACTTCGCACGAGGCTTCGGCGTGGTGTCCTCCTTCGGCGCGGAGCGGTCTCGCCCTGTATCAGGCCGTGCCCGCCCACCGATGCCGTGGCCCCGCTGCGCGACCATGTCCGAATAGCCACCGGCGTAAAGCGTCCACTCGCCATCGCCATCCGAGGCAAGGGTCGCTGTCACGATCCGGTCGAGGAAGTCACGATCGTGGCTGACGAGGATCAATGTCCCGGGCAAGTCGGCAAGCATCTCCTGGAGCAGGTCGAGGGTTTCGAGGTCGAGGTCGTTGGTGGGCTCGTCGAGAACGAGAAGGTTTGACGGCCGTGCCAGTGCCCGCGCCAGCATCAACCGGCCGCGCTCTCCGCCGGACAGCGCCTTGACCGGCGCTCGTGCCTGATCCGGCCGGAAGAGGAAATCCTTCATGTAGCCGACGACGTGACGCGCTTCGCCGCCGACGATGACCGTGTCGCCGCGACCGTCGGTCAGGACCTCGGCGACCGTCGCTTCCGGGTCGAGGCTCTCGCGGCGTTGGTCGAGGGTGGCGAGCTCGACATTGGCCCCGAGCCTCACCTCGCCGGAATCGGGCGACAGAACGTCTGTCAGCAGGTTGACCAGCGTCGTCTTGCCGGCTCCGTTCGGGCCGACGATGCCGATCCTGTCGCCGCGTTCGATCCGGATCGACAGGGCGCGGACGATCGGCCGGTGATCGTAGCTCTTGACGATTTCTTCGGCCTCGATCACCAGCTTGCCGGACTGGCGGGCTTCCTGGGTCGACATGGTGACGCTGCCCGTCGGTTGTCTCGCCCGGGCCTCGCGCCGGTCGCGACGCAGGTCGTTAAGCGCCCGCAGTCGCCCCTGGTTGCGCTTCCGGCGCGCGGTGACGCCATAGCGGAGCCAGTCCTCCTCCCGGGCAATCTGACGGTCGAGCTTGTGGCGGTCGCGTTCCTCTTCTTCGAGAACAGCATCGCGCCAGGTCTCGAAATCCGCGAAGCCCCGGTCCAGCCGCCGGGTCGTACCGCGATCGAGCCAGACTGTGGCGCGCGAAAGGGTCTCGAGAAAACGGCGATCATGGCTGATCAGGACGATAGCCGATCGCAATTCGCCAAGCATGCTCTCCAGCGCCTCGATGGCGACGAGATCGAGATGGTTGGTCGGCTCGTCGAGAAGGAGGATGTCGGGCTCCGGCGCAAGCACGCGGGCAAGCGCGGCACGACGGCTTTCGCCCCCGGAAAGTCGACTTGCGGCTTCGTCACCGGTGAGACCCAAGGCCTCCAGCAGGAGCCGCGCGCGATGCGGATCGTCGCCGGAGGCGAGTCCCGCCTCGACGAAGGCGAGGGTCGTGTTGAAACCGGAAAGGTCCGGTTCCTGCGGCAGGTAGCGGATGGTGGTCGACGGCTGGAGGAAGCGTGTCCCCCCATCCGGTTCCACCATGCCGGCGGCGATCTTGAGCAGCGTCGACTTGCCGGAACCGTTGCGACCGACGAGGCAAAGGCGATCGCGCGCTGCCACCGCCAACTCGGCGCCGTCGAGCAGCGGCTCGCCACCGATATCGAGGCGAACGTCCTGAAGCAGGAGGAGCGGCGGCGCCATCCTCAGCTCTCGACCGTCTGGCCCTGATAATCCTTGACGTCGGTGAAGGCGATGCTCGGGAAACGGTCGCGCTCGTGGCTCAGCATGAAGGACGAGGTCGCCATATAGACCAGCGCCCCATCGAGGTCTTCGGCCATGTCGCCCCGATGGCTGGCGGCGAAGGCATCGACATCGGCGGGATTGGCGCTCTCGACCCACCGGCAGACCTCGAAACGGGTCGTCTCGAACTCGATCGGCAGGCCATATTCCGCCGCGAGCCTCCCCTTCAGCACGTCGAGCTGGAGCGCACCGACAACGCCGACGATCGGTTGCGCGCCGTCGATCGGCAGGAAGACCTGGACCACGCCTTCCTCGGCCATCTGGCGCAGCGCCTCGCGGAGCTTCTTGGCCTTCATCGCATCCTGCACGCGAACGCGGCGCAGGATTTCCGGAGCGAAGCTCGGCACGCCGCGGAACGTCAGGTTCTCCCCTTCGGTCAGGGAATCGCCGATCCTGAGTGTGCCGTGGTTGGGAATGCCGACGATATCGCCCGCAAAGGCCTCGTCGACGGTGGCGCGATCCTGGGCGAAGAAGAACTGCGGTGCCTGGAGGCTGATCGGCTTGCCGGTGCGGACCAGCGTCGCCTTCATGCCGCGGGTCAGCTTGCCGGAACAGATGCGGGCGAAGGCGATGCGGTCGCGGTGGTTGGGATCCATATTCGCCTGGATCTTGAACACGAAGCCGGTCATCCGCGGCTCGTCGGGCGCAACGACTCGGGTTGATCCGGGGCGCGGCTCGGGCGACGGCGCAATGCGGGCCATCCGGTCTATGAGGTCGCGGACACCGAAATTGCGAAGGGCACTGCCGAAGAGAACCGGGGTCAGGTGCCCCTCCCGGAACGAAGCCAGGTCAAAGGGACGGCAGGCCGCTTTCGCCAGGGCAATCTCCTCGGCGACCGTCTGCCGTTCACTCTCGGGCAGGTAGTCGGCAAATGTCGCGGCTTCGAGCGTCTCGACCGGGTCCGGATCGTCACTTTTCCCGTCGAGCCGGTGGATTGCGTCCTGCTCGAGGTCATAGACGCCAGCGAAGGTCCGGCCGGAGCCGACCGGCCAGTTCACCGGCGCGGTGTCGAGCGCCAGCGTCTCCTCGATCTCCTCCAGGAGCTCGAAGGGATGGCGGCCCTCGCGGTCGAGCTTGTTGATGAAGGTCACGATCGGGATGTCTCGGAGGCGGCAGACCTCGAAGAGCTTCTTGGTCCGGGCCTCGATACCCTTGGCGGCATCAATCACCATCACCGCCGAATCGACTGCGCTCAGCGTGCGGTATGTATCGTCGGAAAAATCCTCGTGGCCGGGGGTGTCGAGCAGATTGAAGACGCAATCGGCATATTCGAAGGTCATCACCGAGGTGACGACCGAGATGCCGCGCTCCCGTTCGATATCCATCCAGTCGGAGCGGGTCTGGCGACGGCTCGCCTTGGCCTTGACCTCGCCGGCGAGCTGGATGGCGCCACCGAAAAGCAGCACTTTCTCGGTCAGGGTCGTCTTGCCGGCATCCGGATGGGAGATGATGGCGAAGGTGCGGCGGCGCGCGGCGGACTGGGCGAGTTTCATCGGCATGGTCGCCGGCTCTGGCCGGCCTGATCCCTGGCTGGTTGGGGGGCTTGGGACGCCTGCCGTCCGATGACGGCTATGCAGACGCGTCATCGATGCCGGGTGCTGCCGGGCCCGACATCGAACGCGATGTCCTTAGAATACCCTTGGGAAGCCCGCAAGGTGGCAGACACATATGCCGGCCGAAGCTCCGATCGCTGCTCAGGCGTCATCGTTGGCTGTAGCGGTTGACTTGCTTCGCGTACGGCGGGAGATTCTCTCCTTCCGAATCGCGCGGAGGCGAGGCAGATGGCGTATAAATTCGAAGTCTACAAGGACAAGGCAGGCGAATTCCGGTTCCGTTTCAAGGCTTCCAACGGTGAGACGATGTTCGGGTCGGAGGGCTACAAGGCGAAGGCCTCCGCCATGAGCGCGATCGAATCGATCAAGAAGAACGCGCCTGGCGCCGACATCGACGACGGCACCTAGCCCGGTCCACCGCGAAACAAGCTGACGATACCCTCGCCGGAAGCCGGCGGGGGCCGTTTGCGTTGTCCGGCCATGCCTGCTCCGTGACATCGCGCTTTCACAACCACCGAATAATCAATTGCGATTCCCTTCGCGCCGGACGCGAGCGAAAAGCTTTATTAGCGGCGGACGAAGACCTATTAATAGCGGAGCGAACCGAGGGAGTTGCTCATGTCGGACGTAACGATCAAGTCACCTTTGCAGTATCTCGACCAGGCCATGTCCGGCCTCCGCGACCTCGGACTCGTCAAGGAGACGCCGCCGGACGAGTCGCCGATCGTCGGGCTTCTGGAGAAGATCACCGACCTCGATCCCGACAAGATCGCCGTGATTGCGCGGACCCTCAGCCAGATGTCGCTGTTCAACGAGGTTGTCCGCGAGCAGATTTCGGCGATGTCGGTCGGCCAGCGCTACGAGGAGATCACCGAGGCGTTCAACTCGATCCGTGACGACGCCAAGGGCATGGTCGACCAGATCGAGGACGGCAAGATCGATATCTTCGAGCGGGCGACCAATGTCTGGATGAAGATCTCGCGCGGCGACATCTCCGACCGCTTCGACAAGATCCACGACACCTATATCGAGGTGTCCAAGGACACCAAGAACAACATCGACCGCGAGCACAAGATCCTCGAGTCCTACATGGATTTCCGCGGCGCCCTGAAACAGGCGGAGGTCAGCGCCCTCGAGGTCCTCAAGATCGCGGAGGGCAAGCTCAACGCGGCGAAAGCCGAGCTCGACACCGCGGCCGAGGCGGTCAAGAACTATGCCGGCGACGATCCGGCCGAGCGCGCCCGGCTCGAACTGATGCGTGACGAGCGGCTCCGCGCCATGCAGACCGAGGATGGCCGCTACCAGATCGCCAAGGACCTCGCCGACAACCTGACCATCGGCTACAACACTTCTGAAGTGGTGATGGCCCGCCTCAACCAGACGACCAATGCCAAGGAGCGGGTCTACCAACAGGCGGTTTCCTTCTTCACCACCAACGAATCCGTCCTGACCGCGCTGAAGGCGTCCTTCACCGGCATTTTCGGCCTGCACGAATCGACGGAGACGCTGAACCGGATGAAGGAAGGCGTTTCACAGTCGATCGAGGTGCTGGCCGATATCGGTGGCAAGATCCAGGAGGAGGCGCTCAAGGCCGGCTATGGCCCGACCGTCCGCGCCGATGCGGTCAAGAAGCTGGTCGACTCGGTAGTCAACTTCCAGGAGAAGTCGACCGAGATCATCGGTGAGATGCGGACGCTGGCGACCAAGAATTCCGAGGAGATCCGCGACGCTGTGGAGGACGGCAAGCGCCGCATGGCCAAGCTCGCCGCCGATGCCACGGCGCTGAGCGGTGCCAATGTCATGGCCGGCAATGGCTGATACCGCCGCGCCGGCGACCAATACGCCGGCGCCGCAACTCGATGACGTCATGCTGGCGATGGACGTGGTCGACACGCTCCGTCATCAGGAATCGCTTGTCGAGCGGGAGCTGGGTCAGGAATCCCGCGACGAGGCGCTGAAGGCGCGGCTCCGCCAGATCTACGAAAGCCAGGGCCTCGAAGTCACCGACCGGATCCTCGACCAAGGCATCGAAGCGCTGAAGGAAAGCCGCTTCACCTACACCCCGCCGAAGCCGGGCTTCGACACCTTCCTCGCCAGGCTGTGGATTCGCCGCCGCGCGGTCGGCTCGATCGCCGGAATCCTGCTCGTTGTTCTGGTCGCCGTTGTCGGCTGGCAGATCTGGCGTTCCAACGAGGCGTCGCGCGCCGCCGAGGAATTGCAGGTCGAGCTGACCGTCACGCTGCCCGCGGCGGTGAAGGAGGCCGGGAAGGCGGCCCTCGCGTCAGCCACCGACAAGGATGCCAAGGCGGCCGTCGAAGACGTCATCGCCAAGGGCGACGCGGCGATCACCGCGAAAGACGGGGACGCGATGCGCGGCGTCGTGGAAGAGCTGAATGCGCTGCGCGCCGACATCCTCCAGACCTACACGCTGACCATCGTTTCGCGCGAGGGCGAGGATACCGGCGTCTTCCGTATCCCGGACGTCAACGAGAATGCCCGCAACTACTACATCATCGTCGAGGCACTGACCGACTCGGGCGAGGCGCTGGCGCTGCCGATCGTCAACGAGGAGAACGGCAAGACGGAAACCGTCAAGAAGTGGGGCGTCCGGGTGCCGGAAGCCACCTTCGAGGCCATCCGCGCCGACAAGTCCGACGACGGCATCGTCGAAAACAACGTGCTTGGCGAAAAACACCGCGGGTCGTTGAAGGTCGACTATCTGATGGATGTCGAGGACGGGACGATTACCGCATGGTGAGCGAATGATCCCGGCCAGCAAGGCGCTTTCCTCGATCGAACAGGCGATCCTCGGCGCCCGCCGGGACGAGGACCGGCTGACCAAGATGCTGACCTCGGCCACCGAGGACGCGGCGCGCATGCGCGCCCAGCAGGCCGAAGCCTTCCGGGCGCTCGCGCGACTGAAGCTCGACGCGCTGGCGCGCGACGAAGTCGTCGGCCGCCTCGATTCGGCGGAACGGAACGCTCTCGAAGCCCTGCGCAAGCGGAAGACCACTCTCGATGCCCTGGCCAGCGATCGCTCCGACCTGGTCGCAGCCATGGCGGCGGCCGAAAAGGCGCGCGACGCGGCGGCCGAAAGGCTCGGAAAGGCGGTCGAAGCCGTCGAGGATCAGGCCGACAGAACAAAAGACCGCTTGGCCCATGACGACGGATGGCTCGAGCAGTCGCGGCTCGTCAGCGAAGCTGAAGCCAAAGCCGCGGCGGCGGCGGAAAAAGCGAGCCAGTCGGAAGCCGATCGTGACGAGAAGCGGAAGCCCTACGACGAGGATCCGCTTTTCTCCTACCTGTGGTCGCGCGGCTACGGAACATCCGACTACAGTGCCTGGGCAATCGTCCGGTTCTTCGACGCCAAGGTCGCGAGACTGATCGACTACGATACGGCGCGGCCCAACTATTACATGCTCAACGAGATCCCGAAGCGGCTTCGCGAACACGCCAACCGGCTGGAGCAGGCCGCCGCGGAAGCGCGTGCTCAAGGCGAGGCTTTCGAGCGCAAGGCGCTGGAGGCGGATGGCATCGTGGCGCTGGAGGCTGCGGCCACGGCGGCGACCGAGGCGCATGAGAAGGCCGACGCCGCGGTGGAGGAACTGGAAGCGAAGCTCACCGCCCTCGACGAACGCCAGACCGACCTTCTCGATGGCTCAAAGGACGCTTCGCTCAATTCCGCCGTCGAAGGCCTCGCGACGGCGATTGCCCGCGAAGACCTGGCCTCCCTCTACAAGCAGGCGATGGCGACGGAGACGCCGGAGGACGAGAAGATCGTCAGGACGCTCCGCGACATCGAGCCGAAGCTGGCGCGCCGCGAGGCGGAAGCCGAAGAAGTGCGGAAGGCGGCAGTGGATCTCGCGCGCAAGCGGGCGGAACTGGAGCAGTCTCGCGATAATTTTCACCGCTCCGGCTATGGCAATCCGCGCGGTCAGTTCGCCGACGGCGCACTGATCGGCAGCATCATCACCAGCGTGCTTCAGGGCGCGATGACGTCGAAGAATCTCAACGATGCGCTCGGCAAGGGATTCAGCGTTCGGAAGCCGCCGCGCGGTGGCGGAAGCTTTGGCGGCGGCTTGCGATTCCCGAGCAGCCCGAGCCGGCCTTCGATGCCTTCGCCGCCGCGCAGCCGCGGCGGCTTCAGGACCGGCGGCCGCTTCTAGGGCGACCGAAGGCCTCGCCGCCTCAGGCGGCAAGCCAGGCTTTGGCGGCCTCGATCTCCCGGACCGGGAACACCTTCAGCGAAGCCGGTATCAGGCCGTCCATGGCATGTGCCGCTCGACGATAGGGACCGTCCTCGGCGAGAAAAGCGATCCGCTCGAAGTCGCGGAAATGGCGGGTGCCGAAGACAGCGTCGTCCAGCAAGGCATTGGGCTCGTAACCGGCAAAGTCGGATGCCACGACATAAAGCAGCTTGACCTGTCCGCTGGCTTCAATCGCGCCTTCTATCCCCGCTTCGAGAATCCGCGTGCGATCCTCGCGACTGACGCGGCCGCTGGCAAGGTAACCTATGGCTCCATCCGGCAGGTTTTCGATCGGCTTGAACATTCTACCCTCCTCAAAGTCCCGCAGTGTGCCGCAAGCCTAGGGAGGTCGAACGTCCGCATGATGACGATCATGCGGAATCTTCGTTGCAGAAATCGGGCACGACTGTGACCGGCTACGCGGCCAGCCAGGTCTTGGCTTCCTCGATGTCTTTCACCGCGAAGACCTGAACCATCGCAGGCATGAGGAAACCAACGGCGCGTACCGCGGCTCCGTAGCCTTCGTTGTCGGTCACAAAGGCAATCCGCTCGAAATCGAAGAAATGCCTGAAACCGAAGGCCGTGTCGTCCCACATGGCACCCGGCTCATATCCTTCGAAACCAGGACCGGCGACGATCATCAGCCGCAGCTTGTGGCCTTCCTTGAGCGCCGCCTCGGCGGTCGGGATAAGGACGTCGTGATAATCGTCCTTGGTAATCATTCCCTCGAGGGAGAAGCCCAGGACCCGGCCGGGCATGCCCTTCATCTCGGTAATCATATCCCTCTCCTTCCATTTCGCCCGCGGCGCCGGTCAGGGAATCAGCACGGCGGCACCCTGGATGTCTCCACTGCGCAGACGATCGAGCGCTTCATTGGCCTGATCGAGTGGCAATGGCGTCACCGATGTCCTGATCGGCACCTGGTCGGCGATGCGCATGAATTCCTCGCCGTCGGCGCGAGTCAGGTTGGCAACCGATCTCACCATCCGCTCGCCCCAGAGGATCGAATAGGCAAAGGCGGGTATCTCGCTCATATGGATGCCGGCCGTGATGACCCGTCCCCCCTTGCGAACGGCCCGAAGCGCCGCCGGAACCAGGGGGCCGACCGGGGCGAAGATGATCGCCGCGTCGAGCGGCTCCGGCGGGCCGATATCCGAATCGCCAGCCCATTCGGCGCCGAGCCCCATGGCGAATTCCTGCGCGGCCCGATCACCGGCGCGGGTGAAGGCGAAAATCCGCTGCCCCTGAAATGCGGCGACCTGGGCAATGATATGGGCCGCCGCCCCAAACCCGTAGATGCCAAGGCGCTCGGCAGCGCCAGCCATCCGGTGCGCGCGATGGCCGATCAAGCCCGCGCAGAGCAGCGGCGCGGCTTCGGCATCCTCATAGCCACCCGGCAGGCGGAAGCAGTAGCGATAATCGGCAAGGACATAATCCTGATAGCCGCCATCGACGTGGCAGCCGGTAAACCGCGCCTCGTCGCAGAGATTTTCCTCGCCCGACAGGCAGAAACGGCAATGGCGGCATGTCGAGGCAAGCCACGGAACGCCAACCCTTTCGCCGATGCCGAAGCCCGAGGAGCCCGGGCCAAGCTTCGCTATTTCTCCGACGATCTCGTGGCCGGGGATGATCGGGTAGCTGCATAGTGGCAACTCGCCGTCGACCAGATGCAGGTCGGTGCGGCAGACGCCACAGGCCCGCACCCGGACCAGCACCTGGTTCGGGCCGGGCACCGGAATGTCCCGCTCGACGAGGCGGAGGCGTTCACCCGGACGTGAGATGGACATGGCGCGCATTCGCTATTCTGTCATCGCTCGCCCGGTTGCCAAAGCCCAAACCGGCCCGCGGCCTTGCCCAGGCCATCTTCTCGCCGATAATGGGACCGGCCAAGAGACGATCGATGGCCGGTTAATCGTTCCTTGACGACGGTGGTGAACCATGCCGCGGAAAAACTCGCCGGGAGCGCACGCCATGCGCATTGCCTTGATCGCCAGCGTTTTGTCGGCCCTGGGCCTGATCGGGACGACCGCCTTCGCTCAGGATTCGACGCCGGCCAAGGAGCTTTTCGGCCGTGTGGTGACCCCGACCGATACGGCCCCCGGCAGCATCGGCTTCTATTCGCGCGGATGCCTCACCGGCGCAGTGGCGCTCCCGGTCAATGGTCCGGCCTGGCAGGCGATGCGTCTGTCGCGCAATCGCAACTGGGGCATGCCTTCCCTGGTGAACTATATCGAGCGCCTGGCGACGGACGCCCGGGCGAAGGACGGCTGGCCGGGCCTGCTCATCGGCGACATGTCACAACCGCGCGGCGGGCCGATGCCGTTCGGGCATTCGAGCCATCAGATCGGCCTCGACGTCGATATCTGGTTCGATCCGATGCCCGGCCGGACATTGACGCCGGAGGAGCGCGAGACGATCAGCGCCACCTCCTATATCAGGAAGGGCACCAACGTCACGCTCGACCGGTCAAAGTGGACCAGCGCCCACACCCGGCTGATCAAGCGCGCCGCGAGCTATCCGGAGGTCGAGCGGATCTTCGTCAATGCCGGAATCAAGAAACAGCTCTGCGCCACGGCGGGTTCCGACCGTGCCTGGCTGAGAAAGGTCCGTCCCTGGTATCTGCACGACGACCACTTCCATGTCCGTCTCTCCTGCCCACCCGGCATGGCGGGCTGCAAGCCGCAGGATCCGCCGCCCGACGGTGACGGCTGCGGCTCCAACCTCTCCTGGTGGCTGAGCCCGGCACCCTACGCAAGGCCGGGAAAACCGGCGAAGCCGGCGAAGCCGAAGCCGCCGATGACCCTGGCCGGCCTTCCAGGCGCGTGCCGGGCGGTATTGTCTGAGCCGTCAGCCGGAATGGCGGGTGCCGAAATCGACATCCCGTTGCCGACGGCAAGGCCCGCGATCAATTAGGCTCGGACCCTCGCACCGGGAATGCTGGACGGTCAGTCGAGCCGGGCCTTGCGGGCGAAAGCCTTCGGCTTGCGCCCGTAGAGCTTCCCGCCAATCGCGAAAGCCTCATTCTCAAGAGAACGGCGCTCCACCGCGATCATCGAGAGCTGGCGCATCAGCAAATGACTGGCTTCGGGCGACAGCGCAAGTCGCTCGGCCAGGATCGCGTGATCGTGGTCGTAACCCAGCAGATCACCCAGGCGTCCCAGATCGTCCGCCATCCGCCGGATCGATTTGGGCAATCGCTTTCCGCCGAGGCCGATCAGGTGCCAAAGCGTCTTGGCGTGCTTCCGCCAAGCGTGGAGATCGGAGGTCGACAGGCTCGAACGGGCGCTTTCCATCGCCTTCCGCCCGTCCCGATAGGCGGCCGCCACCGCCCTGTCGAACAGTCCCGCGCCATCAACCTCGCGTCTCGCCTGATCGATCGTCGCCTCGATCGCCGTCAGCCGCGCGATCACCTCTTCCACCGGAGCCTCGACCTGGTGCGCTTCGCCGGCCCTGCGCTCCAGGTCGACCACCAGCCGACCAAACCCGACGTCATCTTCGGCGCCGAGCCGCTCTCGGAGACCACGCGCCGTCGCAGCAACGACATCCGCGTCCCGCGCCGTCGCCAGCAGCCTGGCGGTGGCGGCGATCGACCGCCTGAGATCGCGTGCCGAATGGCCCATGACGGGCCCGAGGATGCCGAGCGACGACCGCGCCCGCTTCAGCCTTTGCCGTGCATGATGGACACGCTTGTCCGGCGTGTCCTTCGCCGAAGCGAGGGCCTCCCGGGCCGCGGCGACGTCATCGCCCAGCAGCCGCCAGAGTGCCTTGCCGACATCCTCGTCCGTATCGATGCAGTGCGTCAATTCCGGGGCTCCGGCGATCGGTGACTGCCGTCCCGGCAGCTCCGGGACGGCAGCAATAGCGGGATGGCCGGAATCAGCAACAGGCAATCACGGTTCGCGCCGCGCATGGCAAGGCCAACGGCGACCCTCCATGGTCGTCAGGCCGAGACGTTCGTCCCCACCGGGCACGCCACCCCGGTTCCGCCAAGGCCGCAATATCCGCTCGGATTCTTCGCCAGATACTGCTGATGGTAGTCCTCGGCGAAGTAGAAGGCCGGCATCGCGACGATCTCGGTGGTAATCGCGCCATAGCCGTTCTCGGCGAGCTTCTTCGCGTATTCCGCCTTCACCGCCTCCGCGGTCGCCTTCTGCCCGTCATTCGCGACATAGATGCCGGAGCGGTACTGGGTGCCGACGTCATTGCCCTGACGCATGCCCTGGGTCGGATCATGCGCCTCGAAGAACTTGCCGACGAGATCGCGATAGCTGATCTGCCGCGGGTCGAAGACGACGCGCACGACTTCGTTATGCCCGGTGCGGCCGCTGCAGACCTCGTCATAGGTCGGGTTCGGTGTCTCGCCGCCTGCGTAGCCGACGGCGGTCACGTAGACGCCGGGCAATTGCCAGAAAGCCCGCTCGGCGCCCCAGAAGCAGCCAAGCCCGAACACCGCCGATTCGAAGCCCTCTGGAGAGGATCCCTTCAAAGGCTTGCCGCTGACGAAATGGGTTTCGGCGGTCGGGATCGGCTCCGACCGGCCCGGCAGGGCGGTGCCGGGCGCCGGCATAGCCGTCTTCTTGGCGAAGAGATCGAGAATGTTCATGACCACCTCCTTGTTCCGGCACTCGGGCCGGGATTCGGCATCAGGACGCGAAGGCCGGACGCATCCGCCGCTTGCGCCCGACATAGAGCAGCCACGCGCCAACGAAACCGAGCACCAGCCAGCTCGGCAGCATGAGTATCCACTGGATGAGCGGATCCCACAGCCAGTGGCCGATATAGGTCTCGACCGTCTGCTGGATGAAAGCTTGCGAGGCCATCAGGCTTGACGGGCTGATCGAATACCAGGCCGTTCCGAACGGGGTCACGGTCAACGTCGACGCGGCGATCGTCTTGGTCCCGTCGACCACCAGCGCAACCAGGGCGCCGGCAACCAGCCAGAAGCCGATGAAGCGTGCGAGGAATGCGATCATGGACCGCGTCCGGAAACTGATCGAGATATGGTCATGGAGCCATTTGACCGCAACGGCGGTGGCCGTCAACACATCGTGGGCGGTATGTGATCGCCGGTGGCGCTATGTGCCGCTGTCCTTCCTGCCCGCCTTTGCTGCCTCGAACTCGGCGCGGGTGGCCTCGTTGGGCGGATAGAGCCCGATAATCGAGCGCCCCGCCGCCACCTGCTGCTCGACATAATCCTCGAACGCCGTCATCTCCAGCGCCTCCGCAACCACCTCCGCGGCCATATCGCGGGGTATCACCACGGCCCCCTCTTCGTCAGCGGCGATCCAGTCCCCCGGATAGACCGCCACGCCACCGCAACCGATCGGAACGTCGATATCGACGGCGTGATGGCAGGCGAGGTTGGTCGGCGCCGAGGGACCGCGACAAAAGGCGGGGAATCCCATGGCGGCGATCTCGCCGCTGTCCCGCAAGCCACCGTCGGTGACCATGCCGGCGGCGCCGCGCACCATCATCCGCCGGGCGAGGATGCCGCCGGCGGAAGCGGCGCGATCATCGCCGCGCGAATCGATGACCATCACGGCACCCGGCGGAATGGTCTCCACCGCGTGGCGCTGGGGATGCCTGGGGTCCTGGAAGACGGACAACGTGTCGAGGTCTTCGCGCGCGGGGATGTAACGCAGGGTGAAGGCCGGACCGGCCATGCGGCAATGCCTGGCGTCGAGCGGCCGGGCGCCCTGGATGAAGGTATTGCGCAGCCCTCGCTTGAACAGCGCCGTGGTCAGAGTCGCGGTGCTGACTGCCAGCAGCCCCGAACGGATCGTCGCGTCTTCCCCGGACTCCGACATGATCGGCATTTCCTCCCCATGGCTGGCCGCCGGTCGACTATCGAACGATACCGCATTTTCGGTCGCGGGGCAGCCGCGCCCGGCCTCCTGATGACCGCGTGGCCGATGACGATCACGTCCCTCATTGCCCGCAATCGACGCGCCAACCGGAAAGGCCGGAGCGGCCGGGTCTGGATGCAGGCCGGGTGGCATCCGCACCCTTGGCAAGACCGCACCCGCGGTGCCGAGGCTCTTGCACCGGCGCGCGCGGTGACTATAGTCCGCGGCGCCCGGCAACGCCGGATCAGGAGGGGTGGCCGAGTGGTCGAAGGCGCACGCCTGGAACGCGTGTATACGGGCAACCGTATCGAGGGTTCGAATCCCTCTCCCTCCGCCA
>NZ_JAGRLA010000085.1 GCF_020442045.1 Bauldia sp.
CCCGGGATCAGCATGTTGTGGAAATGCGCCACCAGGAAGGTGGTGTTGTGCATCAGGTAGTCGGCCGGCGGCAGGGCGAGCAGCACGCCGGTCACCCCGCCGATGACGAAGGTGACGATGAAGGCCACCGTGTACATCATCGGCACCGTGAATCGGATGCGCCCCCGGTACATGGTGAACAGCCAGTCGAACACCTTCACCCCGGTCGGCACGGCGATGATCATCGTCGTGATGCCGAAGAACGAATTGACGCTGGCGCTCGACCCCATCGTGAAGAAGTGGTGCAGCCAGACGGTGAAGGAGAGGATGGCGATGGCGCAGGTCGCCCAGACCAGCGAGGTATAGCCGAACAGCCGCTTCGAGGCGAAGGTGGTGACGACGCTCGAATAGATGCCGAAGGCCGGCAGGATCAGGATATAGACCTCGGGGTGGCCCCAGATCCACAAGAGGTTGGCGAACATCATCATGTTGCCGCCATCGCCGTTGGTGAAGAAGTGCATGCCCGCGGCGCGATCGAGCTCGAGGAGGATGCCGACCACGGTGACCCCCGGAAAGGCGAAGGCCATCAGGATGGCGGTGCACAGCGCCGTCCAGGTGAACAGCGGCATGCGCATGAAGGTCATGCCGGGCGCGCGTCTCTTGAAGATCGTGACGATGAAGTTGATGCCGGTCAGGGTCGAGCCGATGCCCGAGATCAGCACCGCCCATATCCAGTAATCGACCCCGACATAGGGGCTGTAGATGATGCCCGAATAGGGCGGATAGGCGGTCCACCCCGCGGTCGAGAACTTGCCGATCACCAGCGACACCATCACCAGCCCGGCGCCGGAGGCCGTCATCCACAGGCTCATCGAGTTGAGATAGGGAAAGGCGACGTCGCGCGAGCCGATCTGCTGCGGCACGATGATGTTGAGGAAGCCGGTGAGGAACGGCATCGCCATGAAGAAGATCATGATCGTGCCATGCGAGGAGAATATCTGGTCGAAGTGGTCCGGCGCCAGGTAGCCGTCGCTGTTGAGCGCGATCGCCTGCTGGGTGCGCATCATGATCGCGTCGATGAAGCCGCGCAGCAGCATGATCAGCGCCAGCGTCACGTACATGATGCCGATCTTCTTGTGGTCGACGCTGGTGAACCACTCGCGCCACAGATACCCCCAGGCGCCAAGCCAGGTGATCACCGCCATCACCACCAGCGTTCCGCCGACCGTGATGACCGCGCCGCCCATGGCGATCGGGCTGTAGAACGGCAGGGCGTCGATCGTCAGCCTTCCGAAGAGCTCGCCGAACATCCTGCTACTCTCCCCCGCTTGCCTGCTCTTCGGCCGCCATCCCGGCACGCGTCATCGCCGCCATGCCGCTATCGTATTTCTGGATGATGCTTTGGTAGAGATCCGGCTCGACCGACGAATAGTAGGTCACCGGCACCTTGCTGCTCGGCTTGGCGAGCTCCTCGTATGCGGCGGCATCGAGCGCCTTGCCGTCCGCCTTTGCCGTCTCGACCCACGCATTGAAGTCGTCCTCGGTCATCGCCACCGCCTCGAAGTGCTGGTCGGCGAAACCGTCGCCGCTGTACTGCGTGTTGCGGCCGCGATAGCTCCCCGGCTCGTCGGCGATCAGGTTGAGCTGGCTCTGCATCCCGGCCATGGCGTAGATCTGGCCGCTCAGCGCCGGCACGTAGAAGGCGTTCATCACCGTGTCGGAGGTGATCCTCAGGGTCAGCGGCGTCCCCGCCGGAAAGGCGAGCTCGTTGACCGACGCGACGCCCTGCTCCGGGTAGATGAACAGCCACTTCCAGTCCTGGGCTACGACCTGGACCTCGAGCTGCGAGTCCTTCGGGTCGAGGGCGAGATAGGGATCGTATTCGTGGGTGTAGATCCAGACATGGACCGCCAGCGATGCCCAGATGACGAAAGGTACCGCCCAGGTGATCGCGTCGATCACCCGCGAGTCCCAGTTCGGTTCGTAGCGCCGCTTCGCCTTCGCCCGGTAGCGCCAGGAGAACCAGAAGGCCATCCAGAACACCGGCAGCACGACGATCATCATGATCAGGAAGGCGCGGAACAGGATATCCCGCTCGCCCAGCGCGACCGGCCCGTCCGGAAAGACGATCGGCAGGCTCTCCGGGCCGCAGCCCGCGGTCAGCGCTGCCAGTCCGCAGATCGCCCCGATCGCGAATATTCTGCTGGCCCGTGGGTGCCTCACCATCCCTTCACGCGGTCCGCCTGAATGAAATCCGCCTCCCGCGCCGCCGCCTCCCGCGACTCGGGCCTCTCAAGTCATCGCGGCGAGCCTAGCACGAACCGGCCCGGAGGCCAGTTCCGCCCTAGTGATAGCCCTCGCTGCCCACCGTCACCTTTCCGTGGCGCAGGAAGGTCCAGTAGACGAAGACAGTGTAGCTGAGGATGATCGGCAGCATCAGCAACACGCCGATCAGGGTGAATATCTGGCTGTCGGGCACCGCCGCGGCCTGCCAGACCGTCACCGAGGGCGGCACGAGATAGGGGAAGGTCGAGATCCCCAGTCCGACATAGCAGAGCAGGAACAGGACGATCGAGGCGATGAACGGTTTCACCGTCGCCCCCTGCCCGATCCACCGCCATGCGCCCGCCGCGACCAGCAGCGTCGCCGCCGGCAGGACCCACAGGAAGTAGATGTTCGGCGTCGAGAACCAGCGCTCCTGGATGCGCTCGAAGCCGAGCGGCGTCCACAGGCTGACCACCGCGATGAACACCAGCACCGCCGGCAGCAGCATCCGCGCGTGACCGCGCGCCCGCGCCTCGATGTCGCCCTCGGTCCGCGCAACCAGCCACGTCGCGCCGAGAAGCGCGTAGCCGAGCACCAGCCCGACGCCGCACATGACCGAGAAGGGCGTCAGCCAGTCGAAGGCGCCGCCGGCGAACTTGCCGTCGACGACGGTGATCCCCTGGATCAGGCTGCCGAGGATCACGCCCTGGGCGAAGGCCGCGACCGTCGAGCCCGCGCCGAAGGCGAGGTCCCAGGCGCCATGGCGCGGCTTGGCGACGCTCCGGAACTCGAAGGACACGCCGCGGAAGATCAGCGCCAGCAGCATGACGATCACCGGCAGGTAGTTCGCCGGCATGATGATCGCATAGGCCTGCGGGAAGGCGACCCATAGGCCACCGCCGCCGAGGATCAGCCACGTCTCGTTGCCGTCCCAGAAGGGCGCGATGGTGTTGATCATCGTATCGCGCTCTTCTTCCTTCCTGGTGAAGCGGAAGAGGATGCCGATGCCGAGGTCGAAACCGTCGAGGATGACATACATGACGACCGCCGTGGCGATCAGCACCGCCCACACGATCGGAAGGTAGAACTCCATCGCGTCCATGGCTCAGCCTCCGCTCGCCGTCCCCGATGCGGCCTCCGCTCCGGTCGCGCCGGTCAGCGGCCGGCTCGGCACCCCTTCGGACGGCGTCGCCGGCTCCGGGCTCGGGCCCCTCCGGATCAGCCGGTTCATGTAGATCAGTCCGGCCGAGAAGATGATCCCGTAGACGATGACGAAGAGGATCAGCGTCGTCGCCACCTGCCCGGCTGAAATCGGCGAGGCGGCATCCTTGGTCCTCAGGATGCCGTAGGCCACCCATGGCTGTCGCCCGACCTCGGCGACGATCCAGCCGGAGAGAACGGCGAGGAAGCCGACCGGCCACGACCAGGACGCCAGCCGCAGGTAGAGGCGCGACTGGCCGAGCCTCCCGCGTGCCCACGAGATACCGCCCCACCAGGCGAGCACCAGCATGATGACGCCGAGCCCGACCATGGCGCGGAAGCCGAAGAAGGGCAGCACCACCGGCGGCCGGTCCTCCGCGGCGAAGTCCTTGAGCCCCTCGAAGCCGCCGTCATAGGAACGGGTGACGATGATCGAGGCGAGGTGCGGCACCGAGATTTCGTAGAGATTGCGCTCGCCCGCCTCGTCCGGCCAGGCGAAGAGCACCAGCGGCACCGGACCCTCCGTGCCGGCATCCCACTTGGCCTCGATCGCCGCCAGCTTCTCCGGCTGGTACTTGAGCACGTCCCGGCCGGATTCGTCGCCGGCGATGATCTGCGCCGGTACCAGCACCACGGCGAGTCCGATGCCCATCTTCAGCATCGTCATCGCGTGTTCCTTGTGCGTCCCGGCCAGCAGGTAGCGGGCGCCGGTGGCGATCACCACGAAGGACGTCGTGATATAGGCGGCCAGCACCATGTGGACGAAGCGGAAGGGGAAGGTCGGGCTGAAGGCGATGGCCAGCCAGTCCTTCGGCACGGCGATGCCGTCCTCGATCGCGTGACCGACCGGATACTGCATCCACGAATTGGCGGAGAGGATCCAGAAGGCCGAGAACAGGGTGCCGACCGCGACCAGGATGCCGGCGAGCGTCAGAAGGCCCGGCGGTACCCGGTTCCACCCGAACAGCAGGATGCCGAGGAAGGTCGCCTCGAGGAAGAAGGCGGTCAGCACCTCATAGCCGATCAGCGGACTGACGACGTTGCCGACCACATGCGAGAAGTGGCTCCAGTTGGTGCCGAACTCGTAGGACATGACGATGCCCGACACGACGCCCATGCCGAAGGACACCGCGAAGATCTTGGTCCAGAACCGGGCGAGGTCGCGATAGCGATCCTTGCCGGTCCGCCGCCAGATGACGAGGAGCGTCGCGATCCAGGCCGAAAGACCGATGGTGAAGGAAGGGAAGATGATGTGGAAGGCAATCGTGAACGCGAACTGGATCCGCGCCAGCATGACCGCATCGAATTCCATCGCGCGCTCCCTTCTCGGACAACCTCAATCATCCGGACACGACTTTAGCACGAGTCGTGCCATCCCTCGCCGGGCCATCGCCTAGCCCTTTGTCGCGACGACAAAGAGTCGCGGAAACCTCAGCATCACCCTTCCATCGATCAGCGGTGGATAGGCATCGGCGATCCGCTGCGCATAGTCGGCGAGAAACGCCTCGCGCTCGTCGGCTCCGAGTCGCTCGAGATAGGGCCTGAGGCCGGTACCCCTGACCCATTCGACGATCGCCGCGGGACCGTCGAGGACGTGGTTATAGGCGACGTGCCAGATGTCGACCGACGCCGCATGCGGCTTCAGCCGGTTGTAATAGGCTGACGGCGGCGGGATCACTTCCCGCGCGATCGGCGTCGTGAATCGATCGCGCCAGGGACCATCGCGCGCGACGTCCGTCATCAGCCGGTGCGTCGGCTCGCCGACATTGTCCGGCACCTGCATGGCAAGCGCGCCGCCCGGCCGGCAGCCCGCCAGAAGCCGCTCCAGCGTGCCGAGATGGTCCGGCACCCAATGAAACACCGCGTTGCCGTAGATCACGTCGACCGGCTCGGGCGGGTTCCAGGTCGCGATCGAGGTCTCGATGAAGCCGATGTCCGGAAGCCGCTTCCGCGCCGCGGCCAGCATCTCGGCGGAGGTGTCGAGGCCGACAAGCTCGGCGTCCGGATAGCGCGCCTTGAGCAGCGCCGTCGAGTTGCCCGGTCCGCAACCGATGTCGACGACCCGACGCGGATTTTCGACGGGCACGCGTGCCAGGAGCTCGGCCGCCGGGCGGCTTCGCTCGCCCTCGAATTTCAGGTACTGGCCGGGCGACCAGGTCAATGCTTCGGCCCCTCGAGCGGACCGGGCGGCCGGCTCAGCGTCTCGGCGAGCACGATCCACAGGAAGGGCACCATTGCCGCGAGCGCCACGACGCTGGCCGCGCGGCCGACCCGGACCGCGTCGGCGGCGAAGGGCGATGTCATCGATCCCCTTGCCATCGCCGCGAGCCACAGCGCGAAGAGGCCGACCGATACCGCGCCGAGGGCGAGGGCCCCGGCCGAGGCCAGCCATCCGCATTCGCACGAGACCCGGCGGCGGCGCCACAGCACCCGCCGCGATTCCGTCGGTTCGCCGGCAACCGCCAGGAGAACCATGATGAGCAGCGCCAGGATCGTGAAATACGGCAGGCCGGTATTCAGGATGCCCTTGTCGAAGGTGATCGGCCAATAGGAGCCGATGACCGTCAGGAAGCGCCAGTCGAGCAGCATGAGCGCCGGCACCAGGAAGCCGGTCAGGCGCGGCATGCCGATCGTCCGCGCCCGGCGCCAGCACGGCCTGATCAGCGACAGCGCATAGAGCCCGAGGATCGCCACCCTCAGGACCGTTCCCGAAAGCACGGCGACGGTCCAGCATTCGCGGGCATTGCCGTCGGCGCCGCATTCCGTCAGCTTCTGCAGCCCCTCGACGATATGCGGATAGGCGAACGAGACGGCGACGAAGGCGATCGTCCGCCAGCCGACGGTGATGGCAAACCTCTTTCCGCTGAGCGGACGCATCGATCAGGCTCCCGGTCTGGCAGTTGCTTCAGGCGTTCGATTCGCGAGTATTTCGCCAAGGCGACTGCGAACCGCGCGCCATGTCAACGTATCCGCGCAGCCGACGGATGTAACGGGCATCTTCGCGGCGAAGTGGACGCCCGACGCCCGCCGTGACATCCTTTCTCCCTGACTGTCGTCTTGCATGGGACTGGGGAGCAAGCATGGCGATGTCCATGGCCGACCGGAAGGCGGCACCGGCCGACCGGATTGTCGCCAGCCTCCTGGCGGGGCTGATCTGCGGCGTCCTCGCCGTCGTGCTTTCCATCGGCACGGGCAGTCTGCTTTTTTCGCTGACGCTGCATTCGCACCTCGCCGCTTCGGTCGGCATGGCGCTGGCCGCGACGACGGTCCTCGCGGTCGTCGTCGGCCTCACCAGCTCGATCCGTGGCGCGGTGGCCCTGGTCCAGGAGGTCCCGGTGATCGGCCTCACCGCCGTCGTCGCCGCCGCCGCCGCGGCAATGCCCGAAGGCGCGCCTCATCACACGACATTCGTGACCGTCATCGCCGCCGTCATCCTTTCGACGATCGTCGCCGGCATCGCCGCGGCCGTGCTGGGAATCCTGCGCTGGGGCGCGATCGTCCGCTTCGTGCCGTATCCGGTCATCGGCGGTTTCCTCGCCGGCACCGGCTGGCTGATCGTTCTTGGCGGAATCGGCCTCCTCGTCGGCGCAGGCCCGAAGCTCGCCGATTTCCACCGCCTCCAGGACCTCGCCTTCGCCGGCAATGTCGGGCTGACCCTCCTCTTCGCCATTCTGCTCGCCCTCATCGAGGCGCGGGCGACCAACGCCCTCTTCCTGCCCGGCGCCATACTGGTCACATTGCTGCTCTTCAATGTCGTGGTCGCCGTGACCACGGTCGATGCCGGCACGCTGCGCGACGGAGGCTGGCTGGTCGGCATGCCGGCCGACGAGGGGCTGTGGCCGCCGATCGAACTGGCCGACCTGGAGTTGGTCGACTGGCACGCGGTTGCTCTCGCGATGATCGCCATGCCGACCATGGTCTTCATGACGGTGCTGTCGCATCTGATGAATGTCAGCGGCATCGAGCTCGCCTCGCGCAGCGATGTCGATCTTGATCGTGAGTTGCGCACCAATGGCGGCGCCAACCTGCTTGCCGGCGCAGCCGCCGGGATGCCGGGCTTCCCGGCCATCGCGCTGACGCTGCTTGCCCTGCGGCTGAAGGCGCCCACCCGCATCGTCGGCATATTGGTCGGCGGCGTTGCCCTCGGCGCCCTGCTGCTCGGCGGCCGGGTCCTCGATCTGATTCCCACCTTCCTGCTCGCCGGCATGCTGATCTGGATCGGCGGCGCGCTCCTGATCCAGTGGCTGTTTCATACCTACCGGCAACTCGGACGCTGGGAATACCTGGTCATCGTCATGATCTTCGCGGCGATCGTCGGCATCGGCTTCGCCGAAGGGATATTTCTCGGCCTTGCCGCCGCCGTGATCCTCTTCGTCATCCAGTATGGGCGGGTCGACGCCGTGCGCATGTGGCTCACCGGCAAGGAATACCAGAGCAGCGCCGCCGCTTCGGAGGAACGGCGCAAGCTGCTCGTCGCCCACGGCGATGCCATCCTGATCATTCGCCTCCAGGGCTTCCTGTTTTTCGGCACGGCCGACCGCCTCCGCCGCGCCGTCACCCGATCTGTCGGCCACTGCGGAGAGGACTCAGCCCGCTTCGTCGTTATCGACTTCGGCCGGGTGACCGGCGTCGATTCCTCAACGGTCCTCAGTCTCATCCGCCTCGCCCAGATCGCCGAACGCGACGGCTTCACCGTCGTGCTGTCGTCGCTCAAGCCCGAATATCGCGAGGCGATGGAACGCGGCGGCCTCGAACAGGGCCGGCACCTGCATTTCGGGTCAGGCATCGATGCGTCGCTCAGATGGTGCGAGGACGTCCTGCTCGGCGAAGCCGATCCCGGATTCTCCCAATCCCGGCCCCGTCCGCTGATGACGCTGCTGAAGACCCTGGTCGAGGACGAGACCGTCGCCGAGCGCGTCGCGCCCTATCTGGAGAAATGCGACATCCCGGCCCGAACCGCGCTGATCGAACAGGGCAGCGCCTCCGACGACATCTACCTGATCGAAGCCGGCCATGCGGTCGTCGAGGCGAAAGCCGGCGACGGCCCTCCCGTCAACCTGGCAACCATCGGCCCCGGCGCCATCGTCGGTGAAATCGCCTACTATCTTCGGACGCCGCGCACGGCCTCGATCGTCAGCGAGGAGGAGATGCGGGTCTGGCGGCTGAGCCGCGCCTCGATCGAAAGGCTGAAGACCGAGGCGCCCGCGGCCGCGCTGGCGCTCCACCAGGGACTGGCGACGATGCTGGCCGGACGCCTCGATGGCACCAACCGCGTGTTGCGCTTCCTCGCCGACTGAACACCTTGGCAAGGAATTTGCCAGTATGACGCCTCGATGACGCCGAATCCTTATAGGAACCCGATTCCGTGTAGGAAGCGCAATCTGCGCCCGCCGTCCGTTGTCTATCCAGAGGTCTTCGACACATGACGACCGAGGCATCCGATGCCCGAAGGCTTCCGCCGGTCGACAGTCTGGCCCAGGGCGCGGTCGCCGGGGTCATTTGCGGTTTCCTCGCGATCGTCCAGTCCGCCGGCTTCGGCATGCTGCTGCTGGTCGGCGAATCCCAGACCCTGGCGCCGACCGCGATCGGCATGGCGCTCTTCTCCACCGCGGCGATGGCCGCGGTCGCCGCGATCACCAGCTCGACGCCGGGCGTCGTCTCGATCGCCCAGGGCATTCCGATCGCCGCCCTTGCCGGCCCCGTCGCCACGATCATCGCCGCCACGGCCGCCAATTCCGGCCCGGACGCGGTGCCGGTCACCGTAGTTGCCGCCGTCGCCCTGTCGACGATCTCCATCGGCGTCACCGCATTCCTGCTCGGCAGGCTGAAGCTCGGCCGTTTCGTCCGCTTCGTACCGTTTCCGGTCATCGGCGGGTTCCTCGCCGGCTCCGGGTGGCTGATCCTGCTCGGTGGCGTCGGCGTCGTCGTCGGCCATTCCGTCACCGCGCAGAACATCGCCGAGCTCGCCGATCCGTCCACCTTCCTGCGGCTGGCGGCTGCCATCGCCTTCATCGCGGTGGTCGCGCTGGTCGGCACCCGGATACCGGCCAACCTCGCCGTCCCGGCCGTCGCGCTGGCCGGCATCATCGTCTTCAACCTGGTGGTCCTCGCCGCCGGCACCGGCACCGGGCAGCTGCGCACGGATGGATGGCTGACATCGGTCGCCGACGGCCGGCTGTGGCCGCCGGTCGCGCCGGCCGACCTCGCCCGCGTCGACTGGCCGGCGATCGCCGGCGAGCTGATCAGCCTGCCGACGGTCGTCATCCTGACGGTCATGGCGGTGCTGATGAACGCCACCGGCATCGAGATGGACTCGCGCCGCGACATCGATCTCGACCGCGAGCTCAGGTCGGTCGGCATCCAGAACCTGCTCGGCGGCATAGGCGGCGGCATGCCGGGCTTCCATTCGGTATCGCTGACCATCCTGTCGCTGCGTCTCGGCGCCGCGGGCGCGACGGTCGGGCTCATCGTCTCCGCATTCTGCATCGCGGCCCTTGTCTTCGGCGAGGTGGTGCTGTCGCTGGTACCGACGCCGCTTCTCGGCGGCCTGCTGATCTGGATCGGCCTGTCGCTTGTCATTCCCTGGCTGGTGCGATCCTATTCGCGCCTGTCGGCCCGCGAATACCTCGTCATCCTGCTGATCTTCCTGGTCATCGTCACCGCCGGCTTCGCATGGGGCATCCTGACCGGCCTGGTCGCCGCCACGATCCTCTTCGTCGTCGAATACGGGAGGGTCGAGATCGTCCGCCACATGATGACCGGCCGGGACTACCAGAGCAGCAACGATTCCTCCGAGGAGCGGCGCGAGGTCCTGCGCCGGGCCGGCGACGCCATCCTCATCGTCCGCCTGCAGGGCTATCTCTTCTTCGGCACCGCCGACCGCGTTCGCAAGATCATCCAGCAGCGTATCGAAAGCCACGGCGGCCAGCCGATCCGCTATCTCGTCGTCGATTTCAGCCGGGTCAGCGGTCTCGATTCGTCGACCGTGCAGAGCTTCAGCCGTTTCGAGCAGATGGCCGGTCCCGACGGCTTCGTCCTGGTTCTCGGCGGCATGTCGGAGACTATCCGCGCGGCGATGATCCGGGGCGGCCTGAAGCCCGACGAGGACTCGCATATCCGTTTCGAGAACGACCTCGACCATGCGCTGGAGTGGAGCGAGAACCACCTCCTTGCCGAGATCGCCCCCGACGTCGTCACCGGCGCGCCGACCTCCGTCACCGACCTGATTCACGAGGTGGTCAAGGACGAGCGGCTCGCCAGGGCGATGCTGCCGCACCTCGAACGCGTCGAGATCGCGCCCGGCGCCCGGCTGATCGAGCAGGGAACGCCGTCCGGCGACATCTTCTTCATCGAGAGCGGCCGCGCGGCCGTGGTCCTCGAGGATAGTGAAGTGGTCCACGTCCGGGTTGCGACCGTCGGCAGCGGCTCGATCGTCGGCGAGATGGCCTTTTATCTCGGCAGGCCCCGCACGGCGTCGATCATCGCGGAAAGTGCGCTGGTCGCATGGCGTTTCTCGGCCGAGACCCTGGAACGGCTGGGAGCGACGACGCCGGAAGCCGTCATCGGTTTCCACCGCGGCATGGCGAGCATCCTCGCCGAGCGCCTGACCACCACCAACCGGCTCGTCCACCTGCTCGGCGACTAGGGCGTCCGGAAATCGTCTTGCCGCGGCCTACGGCTGCGTTTCGCTGAGAAGGGCATTCATCGTCCGGATGCGGTGGACCAGCGTCCGCATCACGTCGAGGGCGAAATACGGCGTCTCCTGGACCAGCACGACGAACAGCCGCTCGTCGATCGGCACGAGGTCGCAATCCTCGACCGCGATCGCATCGGCGCTGCGGGTCTCGAAGTCGATCAGGCCCATTTCGCCGAAGATGCCGCCGTGCCCGACCTCCTCGACGACCTTTCCGCCGACCGAGATCGCCACCGTGCCCTTGCGGATGATGAACATCTCCTTCGAGTCGGAGCCCGCGGCGAGGATGACCTCTCCGGCTGCGGCATGGCGGGACGGCACGTCGGCATTGTCGAGAATCTCGAAGCTGGTCTTGTTGTTCATGGCCTGCTCATGTCACGGTTTCGGCGTGCTTGTTGCCCCGGTCGTGCAACAATTGGATGACGCTCGTGTGACAGTCGGGCGGCCGCGCGCTCGGGAGCCTACCTCCCCGCCTCGCCGCGACACGCGACCCGGTCGACATAGCCGGCAAGGTCCGCGCGCGGGATCGCGCCGACAGCGGAGATCCGGCTGTCGGCCGCGTTGTCGCGATTGTCGCCGAGGACGAAATAGGAATCGGCCGGCACGTCGAAAACCGGCGTGTCGTCGAGGAATCCGTCCGGGTCGATGTCCAGCGTTTCGAACGTGACGCCGCCGGGAAGCGTCTCGCGATAGAGACCCGCCGCGTCCTCCCTTCCGCCATGGGTTTCAGGCAGGCGATAGGCGCCGACTTCCGTCCGCTCGACCGCCTCGCCGTCGATCAGCAGGGCGCCGCCGATCATCTGGATGCGCTCGCCCGGAAGCCCGACGATGCGATGGACGTTGTGGACCGCCCGGTCCTGCTGGCCGCGATAGACGGCGAGGTCGCCGCGTTCCGGCTGGCGTTCGGCCGTGTAGGACAGCACGACGATCGCGTCCCCCGGCATCAGCCCCGGCACGCCGGAAACCGAGGGGATCGTGAAGACGGTCGCGGCCGGATCGGTCACCGCCAGGGTCAGCATCAGCAGCGTCGCGCACATGACGCGAATGGAGCACGGGAAAGCGGCGAGAATCGATCATCCCGCCCCGTGCCCGGCCATTGCCTCATACGGCTGCGCCGGCCGGCCGACGGCATCAGCCGGCGGCGACCACCTTGTCGGCGACGCCCATCGCCCGGGCGATCGTCAGGAAATCCGCTTCCGACACCGCGAAGCTGCCGCGCCGGAAGATCATCCCCCAGGAGGCCTGCCCGCGGGTGAAGGCGAGGTCGGCGAGCAGGGGCCGGATCGGCGCTTCCCGTGCCGCGAGGAAGTCGGCGTCGCGGCGGATCGGATGGAAGCCGCCGCCCATGTCGCCGGCATAGGGCTCGCCCGGCCTGATCCGCCCGATCGCGGTGAAGGCCTGCACCGGCTCGCCCTGCCGCATGCCGGTCCGCGGCGAATAATAGGCGATCCAGTCGCCGGGCGAGAGCCGCCGCACCGGCTCCGCCTTGCCGTGGGAGAGCTGGCAGAACCCGCCGGCCACCCCCTTCATCACATGGTCGCGCGAGGCGACCCCGATCCAGGTGCGCGTATCGTTCATGGGAACGGAAACTAGCAGGAGCCGGTGTCAGGGAATGGCAGGAGGGACTGTCTCCTCTTCATGCAACGATACATGTTCAAAGCACGATTTCCTGCGTCAAAGTCCCAAGCGAATCAGGCAAACTTGGCCACAAGGCCTATTGTTCGTCTTTTGTTCTCAATGTATGGTGGGTCTGTAGGGACCGCAGGCATGAACCAATTCGTTGAAAACACCATCGTATCGCTGGCGAAGGCTACCGCCGGCCGGCGCTTCGGCACGGTGCTGGCCGACCCGCCCTGGCGCTTCACCAACCGCACGGGGAAGGTCGCGCCTGAGCATCGCCGTCTTGCCCGTTACCAGACCATGACCACGCATGAGATCGGCCAGCTACCGGTCGGCGAACTGGTGACCGAGCCTGCCCACCTTTACCTCTGGGTTCCGAACGCCCTCCTGCCGGACGGCCTTCAGGTCATGGCCGCCTGGGGGTTCGAGTACAAGTCGAACATCGTCTGGCACAAGGTGCGGAAGGACGGCGGTTCCGACGGTCGCGGGGTCGGCTTCTATTTCCGTAACGTCACCGAGTTGATCCTGTTCGGCGTGCGCGGCAAGAACGCCCGGACCCTTCCCCCGGGCCGCAGCCAGGTGAACTACATCTCGTCCCGCAAGCGCGAGCACTCGCGCAAGCCCGACGAGCAGTACGACGTGATCGAAAGCTGTTCGAACGGCCCCTATCTCGAGCTCTTCGCCCGCGGCACCCGGCCCGGCTGGACCTACTGGGGCAACCAGGCCGACGACAGCTACCGTCCGACCTGGGCGACCTACGGCTACAACTCCGTCGCGGCTGAATGAGCGGGCTAGCGAGAACGACTTTTTTCAAAGGCTGGTCCTGCTATGACTGGCGCAACGCGAAAACAATTCTTGAGCACGCTCACTCTTCTGAGTGGAATGATGTGAAGAACGTGCTTGCAGGCTTTCGGCTGCGTCACAGCGACCTGATCGCGAAGGGCAAGGGCAATAAGTCAGCGATTGCCGCGGCCATTGACTCCAAATTCTACGAACGAGGCTGGAAAGAGCGTAAGTTCGAAACGTCTGTCGTTGTTGACAAAGTATCCAGCGACAGCCCGACCCACTCGGTCGATTGCTTCAAGGGTAAAGTCGCTCTTGAACTGGAATGGAACAACAAGGATCCGTTCTACGATCGCGACCTCAACAACTTCAGGCTGCTCTACGACCTACGCGTCGCAGATGTCGGCATCCTCGTGACCCGCTCGACACCACTGCAACAATGGCTGAAAACAAGACATAGGGAGCTAGGGAAAAGCAAAGATACTTTCGGCGTGTCCACCACGCATTTCGACAAATTGGAACCGCGGATCCTTGGCGGCGGTGCGGGAGGTTGCCCGGTCCTCGTCTTCGCTATGGAGCCGGATCTTTACCTCGACGACCGACCGGCGATTTAGCATCCAAGGGTCGATACTGTCCCTACCGCGTCAGCCGCTTGTACTTCACCCGGCGGTGGTCGATCGATTCCGCGCCGAGGCGGCGGACCTTGTCGGCCTCGTATTCCTCGAAGTTGCCCTCGAACCACTCGACATGGCTGTCGCCCTCGAAGGCGAGGATATGGGTCGCCAGCCGGTCGAGGAACATCCGGTCGTGGCTGATCACCACGGCGCAGCCGGCGTAGTCCTCCAGCGCGTCCTCCAGCGCGGCCAGCGTCTCGGTGTCGAGGTCGTTGGTCGGCTCGTCGAGGAGGAGGACGTTCGAGCCCTCCTTGAGCAGCTTGGCGAGATGGACGCGGTTGCGCTGGCCGCCGGACAGCGAGCCGACCTTCTGCTGCTGGTCGCCGCCCTTGAAGTTGAAGGCGCCGACATAGGCGCGTGAGTTCATCTCGCGTTTTCCCAGGCGGATGATGTCGTTGCCGCCGGAAACCTCCTCCCACACCGTCCTGTTGCCGTCGAGGTCGTCGCGGCTCTGGTCGACATAGCCGAGATGCACCGTCTCGCCGAGGCGGATCGATCCGGAATCCGGCTGTTCCTGCCCGGTGATCATCCGGAACAGCGTCGTCTTGCCGACGCCGTTCGGGCCGATCACGCCGACGATGCCGCCGGGCGGCAGCTTGAAGGAAAGGTCGTCGATCAGCAGCCGGTCGTCATAGCCCTTGGAGAGGCCCTCGACCTCGATCACCGTGTCGCCCAGCCGCTCGCCGGGCGGGATGATGATCTGGGCGGTGCCGGGCGCCCGCTCCTCGTTCCGCTTGAGCAGCTCGTCATAGGCGCGGATACGCGCCTTCGACTTCGCCTGCCGGGCCCGCGGGCTCGCCGCGATCCACTCGCGCTCGGCGGACAGCGCCCGCTGCCGCGCCGCCTCCTCGCGGCCCTCCTGCTCCAGCCGCTTCGCCTTCTTGTCGAGATAGGCGGTGTAGTTGCCCTCGTAGGGGATGCCGCGGCCGCGATCGAGCTCGAGGATCCAGCCGGTGACGTTGTCGAGGAAGTAGCGGTCATGGGTGACGATCAGCACCGAGCCCGGAAATTCCCTGAGGTGCTTTTCGAGCCAGGCCACCGATTCCGCGTCGAGGTGGTTGGTCGGCTCGTCGAGCAGGATCAGGTCCGGCGCCGAGAGGAGCAGCCGGCAGAGCGCGACGCGGCGCCTCTCGCCGCCCGAGAGCTTACTGACGTCGGCGTCGTTCGGCGGGCAGCCGAGCGCGTCCATCGCCATCTCCACCTGGCTCTCGAGGTCCCAGAGGTTCTGGCTGTCGATCTCGTCCTGGAGCTTCGCCCCCTCCTCCGCCGTCTCGTCGGAATAGTTCATCATCAGCTCGTTGTAGCGGTCGAGGATCGCCTGCTTCTTGGCGACGCCCTCCATGACGTTGCCGAGCACGTCCTTCTCCGGGTCGAGCTCCGGCTCCTGCGCCAGGTAGCCGACCGTCGCGCCCTCGGCGAGCCACGCCTCGCCGTTGAACTCCCTGTCGAGCCCGGCCATGATCCTGAGCAGCGTCGACTTGCCCGAGCCGTTGGGGCCGAGCACGCCGATCTTGGCGTCGGGGTAGAAGGAGAGGTTGATGTTCTCGAGGACTCGTCTGCCGCCACCATAGGTCTTGGTGAGGCCCTGCATGTGATAGATGAACTGGCGTGCCATGGAGACTCCGGGCCGGCCGCCCGCGACCGGCAATCGTGAAAAGAGGTAGACGGGATTGGCGCCCTTCTAGTGGAACCGGTGTGCCGGGCGCAAGGGCATGTGCGAAGCCGTTCCGGTCGGCGCGACGCCGCCCCCGGCGCGGCGGCCCCCGAGCGCCCGATTCACGTTCTTGCGAGACCGCTGGAGCGGCTGGCATAATATTGCCGTTCGTCCGGCCCGGACAAACGCCGGCGATTTCGACGGGAGGAAGCGGGATGACGGTCGTCGATCGGGGAGCGAACGCGGTGTGGTTCTTGAACACCCGCGTTCATATCGTGGTGCCGGCAGCGGCCGGAGAGGATCGTTTGTCGGTCCTGCAGCACCGCGCGCCCTTCGGCGATTCGCCGCCGCTCCATATTCACCACACCGAGGATGAGGTCTTCCGCGTCCTCGCGGGGCGGTTCCGGTTTCGTGTCGGCGAGGAGGAGTATGAGGTCGGGCCGGGCGAGACGATCATGGCGCCGAAGAAGGTGCCGCACCAGTATTGCGTCGAATCCGCCGAGGGCGGCTCATGGATCACGATCACCAGCCCCGGCGACTTCGAGGGGCTGGTTCGCGCGGTCGGCCGGCCGGCCGAAGATGACGGCCTGCCGGCGCCGCATGGACCGCCGACCCCGGAAGAGGAAAAGGCGCTGATCGCCGCCTGCGGCGCCCATCACATCGAGATCCTCGGGCCGCCGATGGCGCCGCGCGGCTAGCGCCGGCGCGTCCTCGCCTCGCTCCCGCCATCCGCCGGGTGGCCGAAGCCCGCCGCAGGCTGTATCCAGTCTCCGCTGGCCACGGGGTCCCGGATTCCACGGCCGGCGGCCCGCTGGAGGACCGCATGATCAAGGCCCTGCTCAAATTCCTGGTTATCGTCGTGGTCTTCGCGGCGGCGGCGATCGTCATCCTCCGCCTCGTGTTTCCGTTGCCGAGCCTCGACGGCCGGCAGGAGAGCACCGCCCTGCCCGCCTCTCCCGATACGACGCTCGGTGCGGCGCTTCTCCCGGCCATTGCCCGGCACGAGGGGGTGAGCGGCGTCGTCCCGCTGCTCGACGGCCGCGACGCCTTCGCCGCGCGCGCGGTGCTCGCCCGCGCCGCCGAGGAATCCATCGACGCGCAATATTACATCTGGCAGACCGACACGACCGGGCTGATCCTGCTCGACGAGCTTCGGGCGGCGGCCGAACGCGGGGTCCGTGTCCGGCTGCTCGTCGACGACAACGGCATTCCCGGCCTCGATCGCCAGCTCGCCGCTTTGAACGCCCTCCCCACGATGGAGGTCCGGCTCTTCAATCCCTTCACCCTGCGCGATCCGAAACTCCTCTCCTACGCCTTCGATTTCCCGCGCCTGAACCACCGCATGCACAACAAGTCCTTCACCGTCGACGGCGTCGCGACCATCCTCGGCGGCCGCAACATCGGCGATATCTACTTCGCCTACGGCGACGGCGTGCACTACTTCGATGTCGACGCGCTCGCCGTCGGCCCGGCGGCGGTCGATGTCGAAGCCGAGTTCGACGCCTACTGGGCAAGCGGGTCGGCTTACCCGGCGGAGGATATCCTCGCGCCCGCGCCCGACGGCCTCGCGCTCCTCACCGGCGCTGCTGCGGAAGCGCGGGCTTCGGAAGGGGCGAAAGCGTATATCGAGGCGGTCGCCCGGTCGACGCTGATGCATGAATTCGAAACCGGTTCGACGAAGCTCGAATGGGTGCCGGTGACCGTGGTCAGTGACGATCCGGCCAAGGGCCTCGGGGAGGCCCCGGTCTCCGACCTCCTGATCGGCAAGCTCCATGAACTGCTCGCCAGGCCACAGGGCGGGGTCGACCTGGTATCCGCCTATTTCGTCCCCGGCGAGGAAGGAACCGATCTCCTCGGCGGCCTCGCCGAGGATGGCGTCGCGGTCCGCGTGCTGACCAACGCGCAGGAATCGACCGACGTCGTCGTCGTTCATTCCGCCTATGCCCGTTATCGCCCGGAGCTTCTCGCTTCCGGCGTGAAGCTCTACGAGCTCCGCGCCGACCAGTCCGGCCCGCCGGAGGAGGAAGCCGGCTTCACCATGTTCGGCCCCTCGGCCTCCAGCCTCCACGCCAAGACCTTCGCCATCGACGGCGAGCGGATTTTCATCGGCTCCTTCAATTTCGATCCCCGCTCCGCCGAGCTCAATACCGAGATGGGCGTGCTGATCGAAAGCCCGGAGATGGCCAGTGGTCTGGCGCGTTTCATGCAGGCCGAAGTCCCCCTCGTCGCCTATACGGTGAAGCTCGGCGCCGACGGCGGCCTCGAATGGGTGAGGACGGAGGCCGACGGCAAGGAAACCGTCTTCGATGTCGAGCCTGACACGACGGCGTTCCAGCGCTGGGTGGTCTGGTTCCTCGGCCTCCTGCCGATCGAGTGGATGTTGTAGCCGGCGATTTCCGGCGCGGCACGCGACGTCGCCGGATCAGTCGTCGCCGCGCATCGCCTCGATCACCCGGCGCATCAGCGCCACGAATGCGCGTCGCTCCGCGGCAGACAGCTTCCGTAGCGCCACCGCGTTCTGGGCATTGGCGGCGGCGATCGCATCCTTCCTCAGGGCTTTCGCCCTGGGCGTCAGCCAGATCTGCTGAGCCCGCCCGTCCTCCGGGTCGCGTGTCCGGCGGATCAGCCCGTCGCGTTCCATGCGTCCCAGCGTATTGGCCATCGTCGCCTGCTCGACGTCGAGCCGCCGCACCAGGTCGCGCTGGCTGATCCCGTCCTCCTCCCACAGCTCGAGCAGCGCCGGGAACTGCCCAGGCACGATGCCGAGCGGCTTGATGCGTTCCGCCAGGCCGGTCGCGAACAGCCGCGCCATGTGATTGGCGAGGTAGCCCGCCGATTCCATCTTCTCGAAACCCATGCCGCGATTATCCATTGAATAGCGTGCTATGCAATGATATATAGCTTGCTATATATTAAGGAGAGTCCGATGCCCTTGGCCACGATCGAAATCCGCTCCACCGATGACCGCCGGAGACTTGGCAGCCGCGATCCGTCGACGTCGTCGGGGCGCGCCCGCGCCTCCCTCGCCCCGCTTCATGCCGCGGCGGGAACGGCGGCCCTTCTCCTCATCGCCTCCTTCTGGACCGCGACGCTCGTCACCGAGCTGTTCGGCCCATGGACCGCGGTCGTCACCGTCAAGCAGTTGATCCCGTGGGGCTTCCTGATCCTGGTCCCGGCGCTGGCGGCGACCGGCGGCAGTGGATTCGCCCTCGCCAAAGGCCGGTCCGGCGGCCTCATCGGCACCAAGCGGAAGCGGATGATCGCGATCGCCGCGAACGGCCTCCTCGTCCTCGTCCCGTCGGCCTTCTTCCTCGCGGCGCGGGCCGGCGCGGGTCTCTTCGATACCGCCTTCTATGTCGTCCAGGCCGTCGAGCTGGTGGCGGGCGCGATCAACGTCACCCTGCTCGGTCTCAACATGCGCGACGGATTCGCCATGACCCGCAGGCGGCGGAAAAGCCGACGCCGGGGCGCGATCTAGTCCCCCGCTTCATCAGGCGTCGACCTTGGGTCGTGCCGGGCCCCGGACACCGCCCTTGGCACGGCATCAACGCTTCACCGGGCGTTGGTATCGCATCCGCGTAGCCGGCGCCGTGAATGCCAGCGCCGGCCTTCCGTCTAAGGCGTGACGGTGAATTCCGTCCACATTCCGGCCCCGTAGTGGCCCGCGACATTGCAGATCAACAGGTATTCGCCCGCCTGCAGGTTGAGGGTCAGCGAACCGGACTGGCCGGGGTCGAGCTCCGAAACCTCGCCCTTGTCGCCCGCCATTTCCTCATCGACCCGCTGCGTCCCCTCGTCATAGGGCAGCGGCTGGCCGGGATTGGCCAGTTGAAGCACGATCATCTCGTGAATCGTGTCCTTGGAGTCGTTGGTCACCTTGAACGCGACGATGCCGTGCGGCGCGGTATCCGTCGACAGCTTGATCCCCATCGTCGCTTTGGAGAGGTCGACGCCGGGCGTGCCGTAGAGCAGCCCTTTCGGCATTTCGACGTCGGCGCCCTTGTCCCAGAGCGAGACCTTGACGGTCGTCGCGGCCTGGCTCGCTGTGGGGATCGCGGCGAACATCGATACGGCGGCCACCGAAAGGGCCACCATCCTCAGAAGTTTAAGCATGATCGTTTTCCTCCGCCGTCCTCGGTCCGTTGGTTCTTCGACGGGCTTTGATAACGGGGACGGCAATCCAGCCCTGCGCCGACCGTCCGCCGCCGGCATTGAGTGAGATCAAGAGACAGGCCAGCGAAGTGTCGCGCCGTTTCCGGTGTGGCGTGGGCAGCCCCTACCCGTCGAGCTCCGGGTAGTGCCGGAAGATGCCGTCCTCGTTGAACCCGACCCGGCGATTGCTGGCGAGATAGGCCTTGACCCGAGGCCGCGCCGCGACCGCGTCATGGAGGTCGACCACCCGCTCATATTGCGGCTCGAGGCCGGCCATTGCGACCGGGAAGGCATAGCGCAGCCCGGCCACCACCTGGAACAGCGAGAGATCGGCATAGGTCAACCGCGCCCCGACCAAATGCCCGGGTCCTTTCGGGTTGCGCGCCAGGATCGTCTCGAACCAGTCGAGGAAGCGCGGCATCCGGCTCTCGCGGAACACCACCGCGCGCCGTTTCGCTTCCGGCTTCTGGTCCTCGTAATAGAAGTCGCCGCCGAGCGGGTGGTGGACGTCATGGGCCTCGACCACGAGGTCGGCGACGGTGAGCTGGATCTGGTGCGTCCACAGCCGCGCCGCGTCGCTCTTCGGCGCCAGGCCATGCCGGTCGCCGACATAGAGCAGGATGTTGGCGGTCTGCCCGATGATTCGCTTGCCGTGCTTGAGGAAGGGCGGCGCGAAGGATGGCGTGTCGATGCCGGGTCCGTCCCACATCCGCATCAGCGCGTCGGCGCCATCCTCCCGCGCCACGTCGCGATAGGCGGCCCCCGCCTCCTCCAGCGCCAGGCGGACGAACTCGCCGCGCCCCTGCAGTCCCGGCCAGTAATAGAGCTCGTAGGTCATTGAAGGCGCTCCTCGACAACATCCCGATCGCCGGAGACTATGCCCGGCGCCGCGTCCACGGAACAGGCCGGATCGGTAATGCTGGCGCGAAGGAAGGACACGGCCGCCCCGGCCGCTGGCCGCCGCCCTAGTGATCGAGCTGCGCGAGGGAGCCGAGATTCGGCTGCCAGGTCATCGATGCCCCCGCCAGCGAGAAGAACGCGTCCCAGAAATCGACAATCTTGGCGATCTTCTTCTGCTCCAGCGGATCGCGGGCGTCCGGGTTCCCCTTTCGCCCGACGCCGAAGACCACGACCGTCGCCTCGTGGAAGTCGGGCACCAGCCGGTCCTTGGCAAGGCTCGAGACGAGATCGCGGTTGGTGCGCGACAGGAACGCCCGGCCGGGCAGATATTGCGAATTCTCGATCATGTCGGAGAAGATGAAGAATACGTTTCTCTGTCCGGGGCGGAACTCTTCGCCGCCCGACATGGCAAGCGTGCGAACGATCTCCGAGTTTTCCAGCTCGCGCGAACCGGCGGCAACCCGGCTCACCTGGGCGACGATGTCGCGCTGCAGCCGCCGCCGGTCTTCGATGACCACCCCTTCGGTGCAGTCGGAAAACAGGTCGTCGAAGAAGCCCTCGCTCTTGCAGAACGGCATGCAGGCATCGACCAGCCGGTGGCTGTTCGGGAACGCGTCCTCGATCGTCCGGATCGAGAAACGATCGCCGTCGCCGAGCGCACCGAAGATCTTCTCGACGCCGTCGACCAGCGCGGCGCGGTCGATCTCGTCATAGGGTGTCGTCACGTCGAGATAGAGAACGACATTGACCCCGTCGGTATCACAGTATTTGTCGAAGTCGCCGGCGCGCGCCGATGCCAGGGAGACACACACCGCCACCACGGTCGCAAATGCGTGGAGGAGCGGGATGCGGCTGGCTTGCATCGTCGAGGCTGTCAAGCCGATTCCCGCTCGACGAGAGTCGGGCCGCGGCGGCCTTTCGACGAGGCGGCACGCCGTATCTCGCCGTCGACGTCTTTCATATAGGGCTCGTCGACGTCGTCGGCATAGGGGCTGTCCTCGGCCAGGCGGTCGAGCGAGTCGATGATCAGCGTGTCGTCCGGATCGTCGAGGGGGCGTCCCAGCCTCTTCTTCAGCTCGATGACCTGCTGGTTGGCCTCGGTGAAATCGTGGCTGACGCCGTTGATGTCGGGGGCGAATTCCTTGACGATCGCATCCTTCCCCTTGATGTAGGCCGAGCTGATCCGGTCGATCTTGCGCCGGCAGCGGTCGAGGGCGCGCGCCGCCGCGTCGAAATCCTTGTCGGAGTCATGGGTGAAGAAGGCGAGCATCATCGTCATGAAGATGCCGCCGACATTGATGGTCGCCAGGACCAGGGCCGAGACGTCCGAAAAGGAGGCGAACAGGGTTCTCCACAGGCCAACGCTCGCCACCGTCTGCTGCACGTCGGCGAACATGTCGCCGATCGATCCGGCATTCGCCGAGAACGAGGCCCGGGCGACCGTCAGGATCGAGACGAGAACCAGCAGGACCGTCGCGAGGACGAGGAATATCAGGATGGACCCGATCACCGGCCGCTTGCGGTAATCGGACCAGACGTGGCGAAGGCTGACGCCGGCGAAATGCGCTAGCACGAGAAGCGCGCACGCGAAGAAGAAGGAGATCGCCCACGACATCAGGTTGGAACTGCGCAGCGCAACGTCGAACAGGAACTTGTTCACCGGCGCCTCGAACAGCGCCAGCACCACCCCGAGGATGATCAGCAGCGCACCATGGATACGCCATCGGTTGAGCGGCCGATGGACGCCGGAATTGATCCGGGCGTAGTCGCGCTTGGCGCGCGCCAGGTCCTCGGCCGTGTTCCGGTAGGCCTCCGAGTTCGGTCCGGATTTCTGGCTGAGGCCGAGAATCCTGTTCTGACGTTCGTTGAGCAGACGATCGAACTCGGCCCGCGCCCGATAGCGAAATCCGGTCGCCCGCGCCAGATCGTGTTCGAGGTCCGCGGGCGTTTCGATTGGCGTGCGATGCGAGGGCATGGTGCAACCTGCAGCTTTCTCTACCTTAGATAGCGTACTGCTTAGATAAAACACTGTCCAGTTGTAGAGGCGAACCTCGTCATTGTCTGGCCGGACGCACGGCGATACCCTCGCCGGAGGCCATCAGGAGCACCGCTATGTGCCGGAATATCCGCACGCTGTTCAATTTCGATCCGCCGGCGACGGAGGAGGAGATCCGCGCTTCGGCCCTGCAGTTCGTCCGCAAGCTATCCGGCTTCACCCGGCCATCGAAGGTCAACGAGGCGGCGTTCGATCGCGCCGTCGACGAGGTCGCCGACGTCGCCCGGCGGCTGCTGGAGTCGCTGGAAACCCATGCCGCGCCCCGCGATCGCGAGGTCGAGGCGGCGAAGGCCAGGGCCCGCGCCGCCGCCCGCTACGCCAACTGACGGCCCGAACCGGACGCGGGACGCTACTGCTGCTCCTCGCCCTCGGCGGTCATCACCACGAAGTCGTCGCCGCTGCGGCTGTCCGCCGAAAGCGCCTCGTCGGTGACGATGAACAGCATGCCCGGCGCGATCCGCGCGGCGATCGCATCGGTAACCGCCTTCCCCGCCGTGATGCGGTTCATGGTCTCCGCATCGGCCGCCGGCGAGACATCGGCCCCCGGCTCGTAGCCGATCGCTTCCCAGCTCAGTCCTTGCTCGTCGGTGCCGACGCCCGAGAGGACGAAGACATTCGACGGGAAGGCTTCGTCAGGCCGGGCGATCTCGACCGCGCCCTCGGCCACGATCTCGCCGTTCTGGAGGACGATGGCCCGCGACTCCTGGCGCGACACCAGCACCGATGTCACCGGGTGCTCCTCCGGATTGTCGGAAAGATAGGCCCGCTCCGCCCGCCTCAGCGGCGCCAGCGCCTTGCCCGAATAGAGCTGGCCGACGACGTTGGGGTTGAAGACCTGCTTCGGCGTCGTGAAGGCGGCGGCCACCACCACCGGCGTGCCGAGCCTGGTGATCGTGTAGAGGAGGCTGGCGAACTTCAGCGGCATCCGCACACAGCCATGCGAGGCCGGGTAGCCGGGAAGATTGCCGGCGTGAAGGGCGATGCCGCTCCAGGTCAGCCGCTGCATGAAGGGCATCTCGGCTCCCTCATAGATGTTGGAGACGTGGTCCTTGTCCTTCTGCAGGATGGTGAAGACCCCGGTCGGCGTGTCGTGTCCCGACTTGCCGGTCGAAACCGTCGAGGCGGCGATCCTGACGCCCCGGCGATGGACGTGCATCATTTGTGCGCCGATCGAGACGATGATAGACACCGCCCCCCGCTTCTGCAGTTCCGGCTGCCAGATGAACTGGCCGGGCTTCAAAGCCCGTTCGTCCGCCTGGCCGGCCGCGAGGCCTCGGCGGGCGAGCAGGGTGCCGCCGGCGAGGCCGGCGATACCGGCGAGCGCCTCGCGGCGGGTCGGAAAGAGCGGCTTGAAGGTCATCGGCATCCTCGTCTTGAAGCGTGATCGGGAAACTGACGGCGATTCTCGCCGGGATTATCGCCGAAAGCATGGCGTCTTCGACAGGTCAAACGCCATGGAAGTGACCGGGTTCGGCCATGAAAGGTCCGCAATCTGGTGCGCATAAGGGCGGTACTTATGGGGGATATGGATGATTGACCGCCGGCAGCTTCAGAACCGCCCGCCCCGGGCGCGGCCCCGTGATGACGAGGAGCCGATCATTACCTATTCCCGTGTGGAAGCCGGCCGGCCCGCCTCGCCGCATGATTTGGACGGGTTCGAGCCCGCTGCCCCGCTCTACGAAGCGGTCGAGGTGCCGCGCGCGACGCGTCCGCCGCCGCGCGACGCCTTTGTCGACGAGCCCGAATTGAGGGCGGAGCGCGATTTCGATCCGGCGATCGACCCGCTCGCGCCGGAACCCCGTCCACGCCGCTTCCGGCTGCTGGTCGCCTTTGGCATCGCCGCGATCGCCCTTATCGCCGGCGTCGGCGTGCTGCTGGCGACCCTCGGCCCGTCCGGCCCGGTCGCCACGACCGCCAGCCGGCCGGCGAGCCCGCCGCTGCTCGAGGAACCCGCCGACGCGGCGACGGGCGATGATATGGCCAATACCGCGCCGAATGTCCGCCAGATTCCGATCGTCGATGACGGCGGCCAGGCCGGAGGGGACACCCTCGCCACCGCCCCCGCCGCGACGGCCGAGCCGATCGTCGAAACGGTGACCGGGCCGGAAGTGGTCGCCGACCCGCCCGCGCCGCGTCTCCGCCCGACCCAGCCGGCGACCGTGACGGTATCGACCGATCCCGGCCTGCCGGCCGCGCCCGCGACGATCGACGGCGAGCCCGCGCCCGCTGCGGCGCCGGCCGCCGAGAGCGACGAGGACTTCCTCCGCCGCATCGAGCAGACCTTGAACCGGGTCGAGCAGGCCTCCGGCACCCCGGCGACGACGGCGGCGCCGGTCGTCGTGGAGCCGCCGGCCGCGATACCGGTCGAGCCCGCGACGTCGGCCGCGATCCCGGCGGAACCGGTGGTTCCGGCCAATACCAACGCCAATATCGACCTCATTCCGGCCGATGAGCTGGTCATCGACGATCCGGCCGGCGGCGACGACATGATGATGGACGGTGGCGGCCACTTCGATTTCGAGATGGACGAGGCGTCCGTTCCCGATGCCGCGACGACGACGACCATCGTTCCCGTTGCCCCGCCGACGACCGTCGCTCCCGACGCGCCGGCAACGACGACCATTGCTCCGCTGCCGACGCCGCCGGCCGACATCGGTCCGGCCCCGCAGCTTGCCGATCCGCAGGTCGAGCAGGTGATCGTCGACGAAGCCCCGGCTCCGCCCCCGGCGCGCCAGGGGCCACTGCAGCGGCTCTTCCCCCGCCTCCTCCCGCCCGCCGACGCCGAGCCCGCCAACTAGCGATACGGTGCCGCCATCGCCGTTTGCCGTCCGCGGGCCACCTGACCGACCTTGAAAATAGCGCTGCTCCGGGATGCGGCGCCTGTGGTAGAAGGCAGCCGGAAACACCGGGAGGCTCTTATGACACTGTCACTCCATCGGGCGTCTGTCGGCGTCTATGCGCGGCTGCTCCCCCGGCTGATCGAGACCGTCGACAAGGCGGGCGAACATGCCGTGGCACGTTCGATCGACCCGGACGCCCTTCTCGACGCGCGGCTTTTTCCGGACATGTGGCCGTTCAAGCGCCAGGTCCAGGCCGCGACCAACCACGCCTTCCGCGGCGTTGCCCGGCTCGCGGGCCTGCCGATCCCGGAAATCACCGATGCCGCCGGCAGCTTCGCCGACCTCCGCCAGCGGGTCGCCGAGACGCTCGCCTTCGTCGAGAGCGTCGATCCCGCCGCGGTCGAGGCCGGTGCGACCCGCGAGATCACCTTTCCCATGGGCGGCCGCCAGGCGACCCTCAGCGGGACGGATTATTTCCTGAACTTCTCGCTGCCCAATTTCTATTTCCACCTGACCACCGCCTACGACATCCTGCGCACCAACGGCGTGCCGCTGGTCAAGGACGACTTCGTGGGGCGGATCGAATAGGCGTCCTCATCTCGCCCGCCGGCACTTGCGGAAGCGATCTTCATACACTGGGTTACATGTAACCATTCTGGAGAGAGATCGTGCCTTCGACGCCAAAGAAGGTTCCGTCGGGAGGCCCGAAGTCGTCCCGGGAAAAGGTCCGTTCGCACCGCGCCAGGCTCCGCGCCGAAGGCCTGCGGCCAATACAAATGTGGGTGCCTGATACCCGCACGCCGGCCTTCACCGCGGAGGCGCATCGTGAGTCCGTCGCCATTGCCAACAGCCCGCAGGAAGCGGAAGACCAGGCCTTTATCGACGCCATCTCGGCGCCCTTCGACGCGTGAAGCGTGGCGAGATCTGGACTGCGTCGGGCGGCCCGGACTATGCCGGCAAGCCGCGGCCCGTGGTTATCATCCAGGATAGCCGCTTCGATGCGACAGCCTCGATGACCGTCTGTGCCCTGACCAGCTTGGAGGCGGACGCGCCGCTTGCCCGGCCGGCGGTCGAACCGACCGAGGCCAACGGCCTTCGTGTCCGCTCGCGACTGATGGTCGACAAGATCTCGACCGTTCCGAAGAAACGCCTCGGCTACCGTCTCGGCATGCTCGACAGCGAAGACCTGATCCGGCTGCATCGTGCGATCGCCGTCTTCCTCGGCCTGGCTGGATAAGCAGACGATACGACTGTGGCGATGCCGCTCGACTCCACCTGTGGATAACCGGGACAACCCCCGTCAATCGCCACGTGCCGTGCCCGCCATCGCCCTGCCACGCTCGGCTGGCCTATAGTGCTGTCCCGTTCCGACACCGGCCCGAATCACACGCGCGATGCGCTTCTCCGACGCCTTTCTCGACGAAATCCGCACCCGGCTGCCGGCCTCCTCGGTGATCGGCAAGCGGGTCAGGCTGAAGAAGCAGGGGCGCGAATTCGCAGGCCTCTCCCCCTTCAACGCCGAGAAGACGCCCTCCTTCTACGTCAACGACCAGAAGGCCAAGTGGTTCGACTTCTCGGCCCAGAAGAATGGCGACATCTTCACCTTCCTGATGGAGACCGAGGGGCTCTCCTTCCCAGAGGCGGTCGAGCGGCTCGCCCGCGAGGCCGGCGTGCCGATGCCCGCCCGCGACCCGCAGGCCGAGGAACGCGAGAAGGTCCGCGCCACCCTCTATGACGTCACCGAGCTCGCCGCGAAATTCTTCGAGGAGGCGCTCCAGTCCCGCGCCGGCGCGCCGGCCCGCGGCTACCTCGCCAATCGCGCCATCGGACCGGACCTGCAGCGCCGTTTCCGCATCGGCTACGCCCCGGGTGACCGCGGCGCCCTGAAGGAGCATCTTTCGGGCAAAGGCGTGTCGACCGAGCGGATGATCGCCGCCGGCCTTCTCGTCTCGGGCGACGACGTCCCGGTCTCCTTCGATCGCTTCCGCGACCGCGTCATCTTCCCGATCGCCGATTTCCGCGGCCGGATCGTCGGCTTCGGCGGCCGGGCAATGTCCTCCGACGTGCCGGCCAAGTATCTCAACTCGCCGGAGACCGGCCTCTTCCATAAAGGCAGTCTCCTCTACAATGGCGCCGAGGCGCGAAGGGCCGCCCACGACGCCGGTAGCGTTATCGCGGTCGAGGGCTATGTCGACGTCATCCAGATGGCCGGCGCCGGCTTCGCCAATACGGTCGCGCCGCTCGGCACAGCGCTCACCGAACGCCAGCTCGACATCCTGTGGCGGATGGCCGACGAACCGCTCCTCTGCTTCGACGGCGACAAGGCGGGACTCAGGGCCGCGTGGCGCGCCGCCGAGCTCGCCCTTCCCTTCCTCCGTCCCGGCAAGAGCCTGCGCTTCGCGCTGCTGCCCGAAGGCCAGGACCCGGACGACCTGATCCGCTCCGCCGGCCGCGATGCGATGGCCGAGGTGCTGGCCGCCGCCCGCCCGCTGGTCGAGCTGATCTGGGCGCGGGAGACTGAAACCGGCGTCTTCGATACGCCGGAGCGCCGGGCCGCGCTCGAGGCGCGGCTCCACGAGATCGCCCGCGCCATCGGCGACGAGAGCGTCCGCCGCCACTACGCCCAGGCGCTGGCCGAGCGGCTGGCGGCCTTCTTCCCGGCGCCCGAGCCCCGGCAGCGCGGTGGCCGACGCGACTATCCCGATCGTCACCGCGGCTTCGGCCGGGGCCGGGACGACCGGGGTGGACCATCGGGCTTTCCGAGCCGCATCCCGGTCTCGGACCGGCTGCGCCAGACCGGCATCCTCTCCCGCCAGGGCGCGCCGCCGCTTCGCGAGGCGGTGCTGGTGATGACGATGCTCGACCACCCGGCCCTGCTCGCCCGCCATCTCGACGAATTCGCCCATGTCGATCTCGGCCATCGCGACCTCGTCGCCCTGCGCGCCGAACTGCTTGAAATCGTCGCAGCCGACCACGACATCGACGCCTCGGCGCTTCGGAGCCGGCTGGCGCAATCGCGCTTTGCCACGCTTCTTGAACGGCTCGACGCCCAGATTTCGGCTTGCGGGCTATGGCTCGCCACGGCCGCCGCCTCCGATGACGACGCCGAAAAAGGCTGGC
>NZ_JAGRLA010000086.1 GCF_020442045.1 Bauldia sp.
ACTCTCCCAGCGGGAGCGCTTGGAGGATATATGCCGCTTCATGGAGTATGTTTTAGAAAAGAAAAAAATAGAAATTGCGATACCAACAAATAGACTTACCGTTATTGTGACAATCGACGGCGTACCTCGACCACTGTCGAGTCTGGGCACAGGCGTCGAACAGTCTCTGATGATTGGCCTTGCGTCATTCAGTTTTTCCAAAAAGTTCGTCCTAATCGACGAATTGGAACTTCATTTTCACCCTAGAGCACAAAAGCGAATAATTTCCTATCTGAACGAAGTCGACGATACGCACTTTATAGTCGCCACCCACTCGGCGGCTTGTTTAGACGCCGTCGAAAGCGATATCCTTAAAATATCCGAACACGAGGGCGAGAGTGTTGCTTCGAATGTACAAACAAATGGTGAACGCTATCGGGCGGTGCGGGATCTCGGACATTCTCCGAGTGAATTGATTCAAACAAGGTATGCAATTTGGGTTGAGGGTCCATCGGATCGCATTTATTTGAATCATTGGATTAAGATGATCGACTCGGGCTTGAAGGAAGGAATAGATTATTCGATCTTATTTTATGGCGGCAGAATCTTGAGCCATCATGGCTTTGATGATGTCGAGAATGACTTGGTGAAAGCCGTATCCTTCTCTCGAGATTTTGCTGTGTTAATCGATAGTGATCGGGACGCCCCAAAAGGGCGGCTGGGCAAAACAAAACGTCGTGTGGAAGAGGAGATAGTTAACGCCGGCGGATTTTGTTGGATCACACAAGGCAGGGAAATCGAGAATTACATACCGGAGTCTCTTCTGACACAGTTGTCTTGTAGGTTCGCTGGGACTTCCAAGAAATGGACGCGGTATCAACGAATTCTTGAGTCCAAAAAGACGGATAAAGTCGAGTACGCGAGGGTAGCCTGCGAGGGGGAATGGACTGAATGGACGTTGGACCTGAAAACTCAAGTCAATAAGCTTGTTCGCTTTATTCGAGCAGCCCGATAGATAGCCGCTCTTGCGGTTGAGGAAGCACGTAGTCAGACTGGCGAAGCCTAATCCTCCGACTTATCGATAAGGGGGCCAATCCGCCCGCCGCTATTTCCAAACGCTCAATAGCGCGTAGGGCGGATTAGCGGAGCGTAATCCGCCGCTAACCGGCAATCGGGCCAATCCGGCTTCCGCTATTTTCGACGGCCAATGGCGGGTTACGCCTTCGGCTAACCCGCCCTACTTCCCCTCGACCGCCTCGGCCCAGCTCGTCGCGCCGCTCCTGCCGTCGAGAAACGGCAGCGTCGTATGGGCCAGCGCCGGCGCGGCGAACATCTCGTAGTGGGTGAGGTCGGGCAGGATCGCCAGGCGGTTCTGCGCCATGTTCTCGCGCATCCAGCCGGCGTCGCGGAGGCCGCCGCCGAGCAGGTGGTAGAATTCCACGATATGCTCCGGCCGGATCATGTCGCTGTCGCCGTAGACCAGCATCACCGGCATCTTCAGCGTCTTCACGTCGTCGGCCCAGTCGTAGGGCTGGCGCATGTAGGCGCCCATGGCGTCGAGCAGCCTCGGGAAATCCTCCGGATGCGGCGCCACCGCGATGTACGACTTGTACATCGGCGTCTCCTTCATCATCTCGGCCATGCCGGCGCCGACCGCCGCCTGCTGGGGCAGCATCTCCGGAAAGAACCCGTCCTGCGCGAAAGGCGCCGACACGATCGCCAGCCGCCGGACCGTGTCGGGGTGCTGCACCGCCAGCCGCAGGGCGACGCCGCCGCCGAGCGAATAGCCGAGCACATCCACCTCGCCGTAGCCGAGCGCATCGAGGATGGTCGCCATGTCGTCGCCCATGTCGATCAGGCTGATCGGCCGGTTGCCGAGCTCGGTGCGGCCGTGGCCCTGAAGATCGACGGCGATCACCTGGCGATGGCCGGTGAAGATCGGCATGAGCAACTGGAACATGTCGATCGAACCGAGCCCGCCATGGAGCAGGAGCAGCGGCTCGCCCTGCCCGCGGATCTCGTAATAGTAGCTGATGCCGCCGGCCTCGACATGGCCGGACCTGTCGGGGGCTGTCGCGGCCGGCGTCGGGGTCTGCGTCTCCGTCTTTCCTTCTTCGGCTTGCGTCAGGGCCGGGGCGGCAAGCATTGCCGCGGTCAGGACGATGGCGGTCAGGGCGCTTCGGATCATTCTCGGTCTCCTTCGTCTGCCGGCGTGCGGACTGCCGGGCCTGTGATATCCTCACGACGCGCGACCGGCCGCGCATTCGACAGGGCATGCGGAAAAAAACCGTTGCGCCGCGAAGCAGGGCCGCACACCAAGCATTGACCATCGGCCGCCCTCCGGGTTGCAAGCCGCGGACGAAACGGCCGATAGTCGGGTCTCGCGATTGCCTCGTTCCGTCGATTTTTCCCGCGATGCCGTCGCCCGGACTTGGAGAGACCGATGTACCGAGCCGCCGCGATCGCCGTCTCCCTCGTCGCCACCGTGGCGACAGCCCGCGCCGCCGACAATACGCCCCTCGACACCGCCGCCGGCGGCGATCGCTACGTCTTCTCGATGAGCGCGGCGTCGGGCACGTTCTCGGGCGAGACGCTGACCCTGAAGACCGTGCCCGTCGTGGTCTATTTCGCCGAGCGCCCGCAACGGACCTCCGGCCAGATGGACCTGAAGGCGTTTGTCGACCTGTGGAGCAAGGGGGCCGACAGCTTCAAGGACGATCCGCCGAATGCCGAACTCTCCATCTATCGCGCCGGCGGCAACACCCATTCGGTCCTGATCGTCGAGTCGCCGACGGTCGAGGGCGATGCCATCTCCTTCAACGTCGTCATTCTCGACGACGCGATCCCCAGGCTGTTCAAGAACGCGACGCTGTTCATCGACGGACTGGGAATGATAGAGCCGTCGGGCCAGAACTGACCCGCGCGGTTCACTGACAGAGGTCGTCGACATGAAGCCGGTTTCATTGCTCTTCACGGCCATTGGCGTGAGCGCCGCCTGCCTCGTCCTTCCGGCCCCCGGCGCGCTGGCGGCCGAGATGTCGCTCGCCGATGCCTATGCGGTGATCGCGACGAAGCCCAAGGTCGACCTCACCCACAGCTTCGGGGTCGACACCCCGGTCTGGGAGGGCTTCGGCCAGGCGACGATGTCGGCGGCTTCCGATCCGGTCACCCACCGGCCCTACACGATCGCTGAGGACGGCTTCCGCACCATCTTCTATTCGCTGGTCGGCCAGTACGGGACGCATGTCGATCCGCCGGCGCATTTCGATCCCGACGGGACCACCATGGACAACATCCCGCTCGACCAGATGATCCTGCCGCTCGTCGTGCTCGACGACACGAAGTACCTCGCGGACGATCCCGCCCACGCCTTTTCGGTCGCCGACCTGGCGGCCTGGGAGAAGGAGCACGGGCCGGTGCCGGCCGGGGCCTTCGCGGCGCTTCGTACCGACATGTACAAGGACTGGGACACGAACCCGGAGCGGTTCAAGCGCCATCCCTTCCCGGCCTGGTCGCTCGACGTCATCAAGCTCCTGTTCGAGGAGCGCCACGTGACCGCGATCGGACACGAGGCCCTCGACACCGACATCACCGACACGATGGAGTCGGAGACCTGGCTTCTCAGGAACGGCCACTACCAGATCGAGGTGATGGCCAATCTCGATCAAGTGCCGGAGACCGGCGCGGTCATCGTCGTCACCTGGCCGAAGGTCGAGAATGGTTTCGGCTTCCCGGCGCGGGCCTTCGCCATCCTGCCCTGAGCCTTGCCCGCCCATTGAACAACCCTGCCGAACCATGGAGTATCCGGGTGGCCGCCTCCTCCCGGCCCTGACCACACGCCCGATCGTCCCCGACCGAATAACCGGACCTCTCTCCCCATGCCACCATCGACCATCCTCGTGATCTCCAAACCGGGGGCCGGCTTCCTCCGCCTCCTCGACCGGCTCCCCCCGGAGGCCGAGTGCGTTGTCGGCATCCGGCCGGAGGATTTCGCGGGCCGCGCGACCGAGGCCGGCGTCCTGCTCAACTGCATGGAGCCGCTCGAGATCTTCCGCGAGGTCTTCCTCATGGCGCCGAACCTCAAGTGGGTGCACTCGATGTCGGCCGGCGTCGAGAATTCCCTCTTCCCCGAGCTGATCGAGAGCCCGGTGCCGCTCACCAATGGGCGCGGCGTGTTCAGCCGATCGCTCGGCGAATTCGCCATCCTCGGCGCGCTGTTCTTCGCCAAGAAGGTCGGCGACATGCGGGCCCAGCAGGTCGCGCATCGCTGGGGCGACATGGAGGTCGAGGAACTCCACGGCAAGACCATGGGGATCGTCAGCTACGGCAGCATCGGCCAGGCAACGGCGGCACTCGCCAACGCCTTCGGCATGACGGTCTGGGCCCATCGCCGCCGCCCCGAGCTCTGCGCCGGGGATCCGCTGGTCGCGCGCGCCTTCGGGCCGGACGGCCTTCGCGACCTGCTTGCCGGGTCGGATTATGTCGTGGTCTGCTCCCCGTTGACACCCGAGACCCGGGGCTTCCTCGGCAAGGCCGAGATCGCCGCCATGAAACCTTCCGCGGTCTTCATCAATGTCGGTCGCGGCGCGGTGGTCGACGAGGCGGCGCTGGCCGAAGCGCTCGCGGAAAAACGGATTCGCGGTGCCGCCCTCGACGTCTTCGCAACCGAGCCGCTTCCAGCCGAAAGCCCGCTCTGGGATCTCGACAACGTCCTCGTCTCGCCGCACAGCGCCGACCACACGCCGGGCTGGATCGACGCGGCGATGCTGAAATTCGTCGAGAATTTCGAGCGCTACGCCGCCGGCGAGCCGTTGCTCAACCTGGTCGACAAGCGGGCCGGCTACTGAGCGCCAGTGCCGAATCACGCCTGCTTTGCGCAACCTCTGCGAGAATGATAGATTCCCCTACCTCGCAGACAGCGAATGGGGGCAGATGATGCGTGGATACGCCATGTCGTCGGAGCGGCCGCTTCCGTCCCGCAAGGGTGACGATACGCCCGTCGAAGAAACGCTCCGGACAGCTATCGAGAAGGCGACCGGGGTCAGCGCGGCCATCAAGAGCATCCAGCTCTACTACATCCGCCAGACCAACGGCGACGTCGACGGCCACAAGGTCGTCTACTACTTCGAGCCCGAGTTCATCTACGCGATCGACATCGGAAAGCCGAGACTGGCGCTGGTGACGCTTCCCTATCAGGTGCCGACGATCAAGGAAGGCTGGGACTACCGGACGATCGGGCGCGGCGACGGCGAATTCCCGGAATTCAGCGAAGCGGCCGTCTTCAGCGGTGCCGGCTACAAGGAGGTCGATATCCTTTATGGCGCGGCGCCGGGCGAGCTGCTGATCGGCGCCGAGGAAGGCGTGTCCGAGGACAAGCTCAGGGCCGCGCTCGCCGGCTATGTCACCGATCTCACCAACGAAGGCATCTACTACCGCTGCAAGGTGAAGCCATTCGACGAACCGGCCGTCGCCGCGGCGATCATGGCGGAAGTCGACGCCGTCCGTTACGCGGAACTGAACGGGCAGATCCGCGACGTCAGCGGCCCGTGGTGGGTCGACCGGGTCTTATAGGCGTCGGCGATCTCGGAGCTGACCCGCCTGTCGGGCCGACCGGCGGGTCAGAGATGCCCCATCATTCGCAGCAGCCGTTCGGCGGCGAAGATCAGGCCGAAGACGACGACGATGATTCCGGCCCATTTCTTGGCCGACTGGCCGCGCGGCGGCCTGGCCGGCTTGTCGCGCCGGGTGGCCATCCAGTCGTCGACATCCTGCCGCTCGACCCAGCTCCGCGCCGCGGCGAGCTTGTCCTTGTGCCAGCGCCGCAGCACAAGCTCGTTGCGCACCCGGGCAATCCCCAGCTTGCGGAATTCGTCGCGGTATCTGTCGGCGGATGGATCGGTCACGGCGCGGACACTACACCCGGCCTCGCCCGTCCGGCGAGGGCCAAAGGGTCGCGGATTGCGATGTCAGGACACCGGGCCGTGGTCCGGCGGCGTTCGGTCGGCGACGACGGACCCGTGGGCGCGCGCAGGCCCCTGGCGAAGCGGCCCGCCTCAGCGGCCGCCGCGGCCGCCCGCGCCCATGACGCGCTTCTTCGGCGCCGGGAGAAGGCCTTCGCGCTGGGCCTGCTTGCGGACCAGCTTGCGGGCCCGGCGGATCGCCTCGCCCTTTTCGCGCGCCCGCTTTTCGGACGGCTTTTCGTAGAATCGCTTCCGCTTCAGCTCGCGAAAAACGCCCTCGCGCTGCATCTTCTTCTTGAGGACCTTCATCGCCTGGTCGACATTGTTGTCGCGCACGAATATCTGCAACAGACGTTCCTTTCGGTCGGCCGCGCCTGGCGGCCAGTGATTGATTTGACCTCTTGATGCCCGGTTTGCCGCAGGTACAGCAAACCGCCGCGGAGTGGCTTTCTGGCCGCCGCCCCGCTTCGGACACCGTTTTCTGGCGCCGTATGTAACCGGATCGCGGTGATTTTGCCAGTACCGGCCGAAGAAAATTTGGGGCCCGTACCGGCGCGCACTATATGTTTTGTCGCGTGACTGGAACGCGGCGGAACGGACCTCCGCCCGCCCACGTGCCATCAGCCTGATCGAAAGGAATCGGACCATGCATGCCGATGACGATCGAAAGAACGAGAGAGACCCCTCCCCGCCCGCCGGCAAGCGCCCCGACGAGGAAGTCGTTCCGCCGCCACCGGTCCGGCCCGCGGGTCCGGATTCGATGCGCGATCCACCGAAGGAATGGGACGAGGTCGACGAGGATTCCGACGAATCCTTCCCGGCCAGCGACCCTTCGGCGAAGTATTGATCCGAACCGCCCGGTAAGCGGCGGTTAACCGAGAACCGACTTCAGCCGGCCATTCGGGCCGCCGTTGGCGGCTTGGCAACTTCCGGCGGCTAGCCTCCGCCACGATATCCGACAGGAGGAAGGGCCAATGTTGCTGCGTTCCCTTTTCGTCGCCGCGATCCTGGCGCTTGGCGTCGCCCCCGAGACCGCGCAGGCGTGGTCGAGCAATACCAGGACGAACCTGATCATCCGCAACGGTCCCGGCACCGGCTACGGGCGGCTGACCGTCATTCCGGCCGGCGACACGGTCGAGGTCTATCGCTGCGCCGGCTGGTGCGAGGTCTATTACAAGGGCCATCGCGGCTGGGTGTTCGGCGAATATCTCGGTTACGCGCCGCTGACCCAGACCCTGAACGTATCGCCTGTCGGCACCCGCCACGGCACCAGGCTGAAACCGGTCTATGTCCCGCCGCAGGCCGCCTATCTCGCCTCCGCCCCGATCCGCTCGCCGAGCGAGGAGCGGGTCGACTGGTATGCCGGGCGCGCCATGTATTTCAACGGCCGGTATGTCGACAGGCCCGACGTCTTCTTCGTCTACGGCCGGTAGGACCGGACCGGGCGGACCGCGATGAGGCTCCTGGCCCCCTTGCTCTTCGCCCTGGCGGCCGGCCCGATGGCCGCCGCCGCGGCCGACGGCCCGGAAGGCATCGGCTTCGCGCAGGCCGAGGAAGGCACCTGGTGGTGCCGAGGCGGCGACGCCGGTGAGACCCTCGCCTGCGCGCGATCCAAATGCACCGACGAGTCGGGCGGTCAGGAATGCTTCCCGACGCGCTGGTGCTTCCCGGCCGGCTGGTCGGGGCTGATGGTCGCCTGGCTGCCGGAATTCCATTCAACCCACGTTGTCTGCGGCATGCCGGGCGAGGCGGCGACGCGGGCGGCACTCAGGGCGATCTGCGAAAATACGCCCGAATTCACCCGTTGCGACCTGATGCGCCTCATCGATCCGGAGGGGACCGAGCAGGAGATCGACGAATCGATCGAGCCGCGTCGGCCGACCGAGTGATCGGTCGATACAAGCTTCCGGAATCCCGGCGGCGGTGTGACAAAGGTCACAATGGCCGATCCTCCAAAGCCCGCAAACACTTGGTTTAACGGGAAACTTGTCGGTGAAGGCGAGCGGTTTCCGGCCTTGCCCTTGCCACTAACTCCGGCGAATATGCCGGCCGATCGGCGCCCGGTGGCATTTCTGGACTGGCGCCTGCCTTTTGTCCCCCCAAGGAGGTGTCAATGTCCCTCAAACTGTCTTCCCTCGCCCTCGGTGGCGCCGCGCTCTGCTTCGCGCTTGGCGCGACCCAGGCTTTCGCGGCCGATGCGACGGCCATCGCCGATGCCCTCGTTGCCGCCATGCAGTCGGGCGACAACACGACCGCCAAATATGAAGGCGCCACCGCGATCGGCGACGACGTGACGGTCACCGGCTTTACCGCCACCAACCCGAATGGCGGCGTCATCACCATCCCGACCATCACCATCGCCAATGCCCAGCCGCGCGATCCGGGCGGCTTCACCGCCAGCGCCATGACCTTCGACAACGGCAAGGTCGTCGACAGCGACACCAACGTCACCTGGCAGATGGGCTCGCTCAAGGACGCAACCGTCCCGTCGCCCGCCGAGATCAAGGCCAAGGCCCATATCCGTCCCTTCAGCGAAGTCACGCTCACCGGGTTGTCGATTTTGGGCAGCGACATGCCCGCCGCGCTCGACATCGGATCGCTCGGCGTCGCCATCGACATCGACGACAAGGGCAATCCGCGCGACTTCGACATGAAGGTCGCGTCGATCAGCATTCCCCCGGAGGTCTTCGCCGCGGACCCGCAGCAGAAGGCGATCCTTGACGAACTCGGCTATACCGACGGCTTCACGGTCAACCTCAATGTCGCCGGCGCCTATGAGACCGAAGGCGATGTCCTGACGCTGCGCGGATTCACGCTTGATACCGTCGACGTTGGCAAGCTGGCGATCGCCGGCAAGTTCAACGGCGTCTCGCTCGGCGACATCATGCAGGGCAAGGATCCCGGTGACGCCGGCAAGGACGGCGCCCTTGAGAACCTGAGCATCCGCTTCGACAATGCCGGTGTCGTCGAGCGTGTCCTCGACATGCAGGCCAAGATGATGGGCGTCCAGCGCCAGGATGTCGTCACCCAGTTCGCCGGTGCCCTGCCGTTCATGCTGAACTTCATCGGCAATCCGGCCTTCCAGGACAAGGTGGCCAAGGCCGGCGCAGCGTTCCTCAACGACCCCAAGTCGATCTCCATCACCGTGTCGCCGGCGCAGCCGGTCAAGTTCGTGGAGATCATGGGCACCGCCAACCAGGCGCCGCAGACCCTTCCCGACATGCTTGCGGTCGACGTGGTTGCCAATAACTGATGCTGACGCGGTCCCGGTCTCCGAAGGAGGCCGGGACCTTTCTGCCAAGGGGGTGCCGCTACCCCTTCAGAGAGTGATTCGATGATGTCGCGATACCGCCTCGCCCTTGCCGGGGCTCTTCTGCTTCTTCCCCAGATCGCGGTCGCGGAGGAACCGGTCGAGACCGCGCTGCGCGAAAAGGTGGCGGCCATCGATGCCCTGCCCGACTGGTCGGCCAGCTACGGCTGGCTGAACTACGATCCGTCGACCGACACGGCGACCCTGATCGATTTCGTCGCCCGCACCGAGACCCTCGGCACCGAAATCTCGATCGCCAAGCTGACGGTCGACGGCTATTCGGCGTCGCCCGACGGCAGCTTCACGGTCAAGTCGGTGCTCGCCGACGGGGGCGTGGTGAAGCTTGGCTTCGCCACCATCGAAATCGGCGACCTCGGCATCGAAAACCTCTTCGTCCCGTTGATGGATGAGGTGGCCTTCGTGCCGAGCAAGCCCCTCACCTCGATGGTCAAGCTCTACGGCGAAGCCCTCAAGGCGCGGTTCGATCGCGCCCGCGTCGGCTCGGTCGCCGTGGTCGAGACGCTCGACGGCGTCGAGACCCGCATCACCTACGACCACCTTCGCCTCGACGGTTTCGGGGACGGCAAGCTGGCGTCGATGCGCGCCGGCCCGATCCGCATGGAATCCCCGTCCCCCCAGGGCCTGGTCAACACCACGATCGGCAGTATCGAGGGCAGCGACATGGACCTCGCCGCCTTTGTCCGGGTCTACGATCCCGATCTCTACGCGGGTGGCGTCGGCGACATGGTCTGGCACCAGGGTATCGGTGTCGCTTCCTACAACGACGTCGAAATGGACATGACCGGTATCCGGCTGCTGATCGACAGCGTCGTCGTCGAGGATACCCGTGTCCGCCAGCCGCCGGTCCCCTTCGGTTTCTTCCTCGATTCGGTGATGGTCGCGCCGGACATGCCGGATGCGCTGGCGCAACAGCTCGCGCTCCGGCACCTGCCCGGCCTCCTCGGCTCGTGGTCATTCGGGCGGATCGGCGTCAACGGCTTCACCATCGATGCCACCGGCATCGACCGGTTCTCTTTCGACCATTTCTCGCTGACCGACGCTTCGGTCGACGGCCTCGGGGAAATCGCGATCGAAGGGCTCGAGGCCGCGATCCGCGGCCAGTTCGCGATGCGACTCGGCCGTTTCGCGATCGGCGACATGCCCTTCGGCGGAATCGATGGCCTGACGCGGCTGGTCGAGACGATCGGCAGGGGCCAGGATCCCGACCCCGAATCCTTCGCCCCAAAGGTCGGAAGCGTCGAGCTCGCGGGTCTCGAAGTCCAGACCCCGGACATCGACCGGATGAGCCTCGACCGGTTCTCCGTCGTGTCGTCGGACTATGTCGGCTACATCCCGTCCCGAACGAGGGCCGAGCTGGCCGGGCTCAAGATGCCCACCTCGGCCGTCGAAGACCGCCAGGCGCGCCAGCTCCTCGAGCGCTTCGGCTACGAGGAGCTTGATTTCAACCTCTTCGCCGACACCGAATGGGACCCGAACAGCGACGTATTAACCGTCAAGGATCTCAGCTTCGGCCTCAAGCAGGTCGGCAATGTCGCGCTTCATTTCGCTCTCGGCGGCCTGCCGATCGCCGCGTTTTCCGACGAAAAGGCGCTCGAGCAGGCCCTGCCGAACCTGACCCTTCTCAATGGCGAGGTGACCTTCACCGACGAGACCATCGTCGGCAACGCGCTGGTGCTCGCCGGAGAGCAGCTTGGCATGTCCGTGCCGCTCGAGATGTTTCGCAAGCAGTTTGCCGGCGCGATACCCTTCCTGATGTCGATCGCCACGGCCAGCGATCCGGCACTGGCGGCGCTGGTCCGGCAGTCCGGCCTGATGAAGGACCTGACGCCCGCGGTGGTCGAGCTGGTCGCGGCACCCGGCGGCTCGATCACCTTCACCGTCGACCCGCCGTCGCCCGTGAAGGTGATGAGCATTCCGGACGTGGTTTCGAAGACGCCGGAGAAGCTCGTCGATCTCCTCGGCCTCACCATCACCGGCAAGGCAGGCGAGCCGCCGGCTCCGCCGCCCGGACCTGAACCGGCAAACCCGGCTCCCGCCCCGGCACCGGGGGTCGAGGAAACGCCGGCGCCCGAGTCTCCGCCACCCGGCGCCTCGGAGCCTCCGGCGGCGACGCAGCAGCCGCCCAACTGATCGGGTGGAGACCGGCCGCCTGCCCTATTCGGGCAGGTTGAGCCGGATATGCAATTCGCCGAGCTGGCGGGCGCCAACCTCGGACGGCGCCCGCATCATCAGGTCCTCCGCCCGCTGGTTCATCGGGAAGAGCGTGACCTCGCGCAGGTTCTCCTCGCCGCAGAGCAGCATGACGATGCGGTCGATTCCCGGCGCGATGCCGCCATGCGGCGGCGCTCCATACTGAAGCGCGTTCAGCATCCCGCCGAACTTGTCGGTCAGCACCGACTCGTCGTGACCGGCGATGGCGAAGGCCTTCCTCATGATCTCCGGCTTGTGGTTCCGGATCGCGCCCGAGGAAAGCTCGATGCCGTTGCAGACGATGTCATACTGGATCGCCTTGATCGACAGGATGGTGTCGGTGTCGGACGGATCGAGCGCGAGGAAGGCCTCGTGGTCATAGTTCGGCATCGAGAAAGGATTGTGCGAGAACTCGACCTGCTTGAGGTCGTCATTCCACTCGTACATCGGAAAGTCGACGATCCAGCAGAAGGCGAAGGCATTCTCGTCGATCAGCTTGAGCTCCCGGCCGATCCGCTGCCGTGCCGTGCCGGCGAAGACATGGTGCTTGGCCGGATGGCCGCAGACGAAGAAGACCGCGTCGTTGTCGCCGAGGCGCAGCCTGTCGCGGATCGCCTCGGTCCGCTCCGGGCCGATATTCTTGGCGATCGGGCCGGCGCCCTCGCCGTCGTCGCGGAAGAAGATATAGCCGAGCCCCGGCTGGCCCTCTCCTTGCGCCCAGGAATTCATCCGGTCGCAGAAGGCCCGGCTGCCGCCGGTCGGCGCGGGGATCGCCCAGACCTCGACCGTCGGATCGGCGGCGATCTGGCTGGCGAAGACCTTGAATCCGGAATCGCGGAAATGCTCGGTGACGTCCGCCATTTCGATCGGGTTGCGGAGATCGGGCTTGTCCGAGCCGTATTTGGCGATCGCCTCGGCATAGGGGATGCGCGGAAAGCTCCCGCTGACCGTCCGCCCCTCGGCGAATTCGACGAAGAGGTCGCGCATCACCGGCTCGACCGCGTTGAAGACGTCCTCCTGCTCGACGAAGCTCATCTCGATATCGAGCTGGTAGAATTCGCCCGGCGAGCGGTCGGCGCGCGCATCCTCGTCCCGGAAACAGGGCGCGATCTGGAAGTAGCGGTCGAAGCCCGCGATCATGGTCAGCTGCTTGAACTGCTGGGGTGCCTGGGGCAGCGCGTAGAACTTGCCCGGATGGAGGCGAGACGGCACGAGGAAGTCGCGCGCGCCTTCCGGAGACGAGGCGGTCAGGATCGGTGTCTGGAACTCGAAGAAGCCCGCGTCGCGCATCCGGCGGCGGATCGATGAGATGATCTCCGACCGCTTCATGATGTTCTGGTGGAGCTTTTCGCGCCGGAGGTCGAGGAAGCGGTATTTGAGCCGCGTCTCCTCGGGATATTCCTGGTCGCCGAAGACCGGCAGCGGCAGCTCGCCCGCCTGTGACAGGACCTCGATCTCGCGGATGAAGACCTCGACCTCGCCGGTCGGCAGGTTGGGATTGATCGTCTCGGCGGTGCGCGCCTTCACCTCGCCGTCGATGCGGATCACCCATTCCGCGCGTACCATCTCGGCGAGCTTGAAGGCGGCGGAGTCAGGATCGGCGACGCATTGCGTCAGGCCATAGTGGTCCCTGAGGTCGATGAACAGCAGCCCGCCATGGTCGCGCACCCGGTGCACCCAGCCCGACACACGGACGGTTTCGCCGACATTGGCGGTGCGGAGATCGCCGCAGGTATGGGTCCGATAGCGGTGCATGGGGGTCCGTCGGTTTTGTTGAGAGAGACAGGCGGCCCGGCATTGCCGGCCGGCGCGAGAAAACGCATGCGCGCCCCGCGTTTGTCAAGCGTCGCACGACGAGGGAGGACACCCGCCGGCGGTTCGCCACCCGGTTCCAATGCCCCGCGACACGGAGACCGGGCGGAATCCCGTGACGAGGTCCTCACCGGCGACCTTGCCAACCGAATTCGGACCGACGGACATCGATATCGGAATCCCTAGCTATTCCTGATAGATCGCGCCGACAGCTCATGTCGTTTCTTGCCGACCGGCGAATTTGTCCCGGAATTGGTCGAAAGCACCGCGCGATTGGCGACAATCCCGGTCCGCTGGGTTATAGGAGTTCCATGTCAATCATCACCAAAACCGCCGATCTGGCGGCAGTCTGCAAGCGTTTGGCCAGGTTCGACTTCGTCACCGTCGACACCGAATTCATGCGGGAAACGACCTATTGGCCGAAACTCTGCGTCATCCAGATGGCGAGCCCCGAAGAAGCGGTCATCATTGACGCGCTGTCGCCGGATCTCGACCTTCTGCCATTCTTCGAGCTGATGAAGAATGAGGAAGTGATCAAAGTCTTTCATGCCGCGCGACAGGACATCGAGATCGTCTTCCACCTCGGCGGCCTGGTGCCTCACCCGGTCTTCGATACCCAGGTGGCGGCCATGGTCTGCGGCTTCGGCGATTCGATCAGCTACGACCAGCTCGTCCAGCGGGTGACCGGCGCCAGGCTGGACAAGTCCTCGCGGTTCACCGACTGGAGCCGGCGCCCGTTGACCGCGCGGCAGCAGGAATACGCCCTCGCCGACGTCACCCATCTCCGCGACGTGTTCAAGTCGCTTGCCGCGCGGCTTGAAAAGCAGGGCCGGACCGAATGGGTTCGGGAGGAAATGGAAATCCTGACCTCGCCGACAACCTACCAGATGGATCCGGGATCAGCCTGGAAACGGCTGAAGATGCGGGTAAGGAAGCCGATCGAGCTGGCGGTCCTGCAGGAGGTGGCGGCCTGGCGGGAACGGGAAGCCCAGTCGCGCGACGTACCCCGCGGCCGCGTCATCAAGGACGACGCCATCTACGAGATCGCCCAGCAACAGCCGGCTACCGCCGCGGCCCTCGGCCAGTTGCGGACAATTCCGAAAGGCTTCGAGCGATCGCGCGCGGCGGAGGACATTCTTGCCGCGGTCGACCGCGCCATGGCGACCCCGAAGGATGCCCTGCCCCGCGTGCCGAAGGCACGGCCGGCGACCAACGGCAGTGGCGCGGCGGTCGACCTGCTCAAGGTCCTGCTCAAGATGACCAGCGAGAACCACGGCGTCGCCGCCAAGGTCATCGCCACCGTCGACGATCTCGAGGCGATCGCATCCGACGACCAGGCCGACGTCCCGGCATTGCAGGGCTGGCGGCGGGAACTGTTCGGCGACAAGGCGCTCAAGCTCAAACGGGGCGACATGGCCCTGGCCGTCAGGCGCAACCAGGTCATCGCGATCGACGAATCGGGCGGCAACCGGGGCTCGCCGCGCTAGCCGACGGGGACCGCCCATGTCGCTACGCCTCATCCTGGCGATCTTCCCCGACCCGCTGGCCGAGCGGATTCGATCGGCGGCCGAGGGCTGCGAGCCGATCGACCTCAAGATCGAGGAAGGCGGCGACGACGGACTGCACACCGCCGAGATCGTCGTCTCGGCCGACAATTCGCAGAAGGTGCTCGATGCCCTGCAATCCTCGCTCGAAGGCGAGGACGGGTGGCGGATCAACGTGCTGCCGGTCGAGGCAACGTTGCCGCGCCTGTCGGAGGAGGAGGTCAAGCGGCAGGAGTCGAACCGATCGACTGCCGCGCGCGAGGAGCTCTACGAGGATGTCGCAAGCGGAGCGCGCGTCGACGAGAACTACATCGTCCTGACGTTGATTTCCGCGGTGGTCGCCGCCATCGGCCTCAACGAGGACAACGTCGCCGTGATCATCGGCGCCATGGTGATCGCGCCCCTGCTCGGCCCGAATCTCGCATTTTCGCTTGGCGCCGCCCTCGGCGATCTCACCCTGATGCGCCGGGCCGCCGTAACCTCGATCACCGGCGTCGCGATCACGCTTGCCCTGTCCGTGCTGGTCGGCCTCGTGGTGCCGGCGAACATGGAGAGCGCGGAACTGCTGAGGCGGACGCATGTCTGGTACGGCGACGTCGTCCTCGCTTTCGCCTCCGGCGTCGCCGCCTCCCTGTCGATCACCTCGCGGCTGGCGAGCACGCTGGTCGGCGTCATGGTCGCCGTTGCGCTGATGCCTCCGGCGGTCGCGGCCGGCTTCCTTGCCGGCGGCGGCAACTTCGCCAGTGCCTTCAGCGCCCTGATCCTGCTCGCCACCAACGTCGTCTGCCTCAACCTCAGCAGTCAGCTCGTCTTCATCTGGAAGGGCATACGGCCGCGGCGGTGGCTTGAGCGGCGTGCCGCGAAGAATGCCGTCCGCACCAATCTGGTCGTGCTGGGCGTCCTCGTGATCGTGCTGATAGCGATCATCTACGTGTGGACGCGCCTGTTTGAATAGGCTCGGCGGGCGGCCTGGTCCGCCTCATCTTGTCTCGCCCGGATGCTGGGGGTTGCCAGCGGACAAATCATACGACAATTTGTCCCTATCAATCGGAACCGGACCGACCCGATTCAAAAAGACGTTCCGAGAAAAGACGTTCCGAGAAGACGCTTACCAACCGGAGGAAACGAAAATGTCTGGAGATTTCGAGCTCGATTCGCAATCACGGCGCGAGTTTTTCAAGAAAGCCGGCGGTTCGGCCGCCGCCCTCGCCGCGCTTGCCGGCATGGGCGTGTCGCCCGCCATGGCCGAAGCCATGGTCGTCGGCATGTCCGAAAAGCCGCTGAAGGCGGCATTTTCCAACGCCGGCCTGCAAGCAACCTGGTGTGCCCAGGGCAAGGCCGCGGCCGAGTATTGGGGCAAGCTCTTCAACGTCGAGGTCACCTGGTTCGACGGTCAGCTTGACGCCGTGAAGCAGCGCGCCGCCATCGACAACATGGCCTCGCAGGACTGGGACTTCGTCGCCATCCAGGCCTTCGGCATCGGTACCCTTACCGCCCCGGTCAACAAGATGATCGAAAAGGGCATCCCGGTGATCGACCTCGACACGCTGATCGCGCCGCTCGACACGATCAACGTCCACACCTTCCTCGCCCCGGACAACGAGTTCATGGGTGCCTCGATGACCCAGGCTCTGGTCACCGCGATGGGCGGCAAGGGCACCATGGTCATGACCCAGGGCGCCCTCGGACATACCGGTGCGCAGGGCCGTGCCAAGGGCTTCGAGTCGGTGGTCAGCCAGTATCCGGACATCGAGGTCCTCGACACCCAGCCGGCCGACTGGGACGTATCCAAGGTCGCCCGCATCTGGGAGACGCTGCTCACCAAGTATCCGGTGATCAACGGCGCCTTCTTCCACAATGACGACATGGCGCTCGCCGCCTATGAGGTCATGAAGCGTCACAACCGGACCGAGACGCTGATCGGCGGCGTCGACGCCATGCCCCCGGCGATCGAGGCGGTGCTCGACGGCCGCATGCTCGGCACCGTCCGCAACCCGTCCTGCCGTATCCACGGCGGCGCGATCGTGGCCGGCGTGTCGGCGGTTGCCGGCGAGAAGACCGGCGACGGCATCCCGAAGAACATCGTCACCGACGGTCCGGTCGTCACCAAGGCGAATGGCGAAGGCATGCTGTGGATGGAAAGCCACTACCTCATCTAGGATATCCTCGGCATTTGAAGTCGTACGATGACTGAAAGCAGCGACACACCGCTGCTCGAAATGATCGACATCTCGAAGTCGTTTGGCGGCGTCCAGGCGCTTCGGGGTGTCGATTTTTCACTTCGGGCGGGCGAGATCCACGGCCTTGTCGGCGAGAATGGTGCCGGCAAATCGACGTTGATGAAAATCATCGCCGGCGTGCACCACGACTTCCAGGGCACGATGAAGCTCGACGGCAAGCCCGTCCGTTTCCGGTCCGCGCGCGATGCCCTCGACGCCGGCGTCGGCATGGTCCATCAGGAACTGAGCATCGTCCCGGACCTGACGGTCGCCGAGAACGTCTTTCTCGGCACGCAGCCGAAGACGCGCCTCGGCACGATCGACTGGCGGCGCATGGTCCGCGAATCCCGCGAGCACCTCGCCGGCCTCGGCATCCACGTCGACCCGACGACGATCATCGGCGAGTTGCCGATCGGCCTGCAGCAATTGATCGAGCTCGCCCGCGTCCTGTTTTCCGGCGCCCGCATCATCATTCTCGACGAGCCGACATCGGCGCTCTCGCCGCCCGAGGTCGAGCTCCTCTTCACCACCCTGCGACGTCTGCGCGACAGCGGCCGCAGCATGGTGTTCATCTCGCATTTCCTCGACGACATCCTCAGCATTTCGGACACCGTCACCATCTTCCGCAACGGTCAGAAAGTGATCACCTCGCCGGTCGCCGAGATCGACAAGCGCCAGGTGATCGAGCAGATGATCGGCATCGGCCATCGCGAGCTCGAGGAGAGCTATACCGGCGAGATCACGCTCGACACCCAGTTCGACGCACCCGTTATCATGGAGACCAGGGGCCTCAGCCACGAGCGGACCTTCCAGGACGTCTCGATGCAGGTGCGCGCCGGAGAGGTGCTCGGCATCTACGGCTTCATGGGCTGTGGCCAGATCGAGCTCGCGCGGGCGCTGTTCGGCAAGATCCGCGCCCAGGGCGTGCTGACCCTCGACGGCAAGCCGATCAAGCTGACCCGGACCTCGATCGCCCGGCAGGAGGGCATCGCCTACGTGCCGGAAAGCCGGCGCTCGATGCTCTTCCATCACGAGCCGCTCTACAAGAACATGTCGATCAGCATCCTGGAGCGGATTTCGCGGATGCTGCTCAAGCCGTCGTCGGAGCGCGAGATCGCCCGCGGCCATATCGACAACCTGCGCATCCGCACGCCCGGTCCGGACCAGCTGCTCGGCAACCTCTCCGGCGGCAACCAGCAGAAGGTGGCGCTCGCCAAGTGGCTGACCCATGCGCCCAAGGTCCTGATCCTGAGCGAGCCGACGCGCGGCATGGACGTCGGCGCGAAAGAGGATGTCGTGCGGATCGTCCGCGGCCTGCGCGACAAGGGAATCGCGGTAATCGTGGTTTCGACCGAGCCGGAGACGGTTCTGTCGCTGGCCGACCGGATCCTGGTGATGAAGAAGGGCGAGATCGTCCGCGAATTCGCCGGCGACACGGTCAGCAAGGACCGGCTGCTGGAAGCGGCCTGAGGGGGGAACTGGAATGTCGGATACGGGGACAGCAACGGCGCGGGCCGGCGGAGTCGGAGGCTGGGTACGCGGTCAGTTGCGCAACATCGCGCCCTTCGCGACGCTCCTCTTCCTGGTGATCTTCTTCAGCTTTGCCAGCGAATCCTTCTTCACCGTCGTCAACTTCGCCAACATCCTCAACCAGGTGTCGATCACCGCGATCATCGCGGTCGGCCTGACCTTCGTCATCCTGTGCGCCGAGATCGATCTTTCGGTCGCCGCGATCGCCAACGTCACCGGCATCGTCGTCGCCTTCTTCACGCTGCAGGAAAGCTACGTGAACATCGCCAACCTGCCGCTCCCCGGCCTGGTGGCGGTCCTGATCGCCCTCCTCATCTGCTTCGCGCTCGGAATGGTCACCGCCTTCGGCGTCACCTTCATCGGCATCCCATCCTTCATCATGACCCTCGCCATGATGCAGATCGCGGACGGCATGTCGGCGCTCTTCGTCCGCGGCCAGATCGCCTATGCGGTGCCGGATATCGTGCTGACCCTCGGCTCAGGCAGCATCTTCGGCGTCCCGTGGATCGTCATCGTCGCCGGGCTGTTCCTGCTCGTCGCCCATCTGGTGCTGACCTACACGCGCTTCGGCCGCTACGTCTACATGGTCGGCGGCAACCGCGAGGCGGCCGAATATTCCGGCGTCAACGTCAAGTTCATCATCGGCGCGGTGCTGGTGATCGGCGCGGTCTGCTCGGGCGTCGCCGGCATGCTCGGCGTCGCCTATTTCGGCAGCGCCCAGCAGAACGAGTTCACCACCTACCTGCTCGACGCGATCGCCGCGGTGGTGGTCGGCGGCACCAGCCTGTTCGGCGGCCGCGGCGGCATTCCCAACACCATCGTCGGGCTGTTCGTCCTCGGCGTCCTGAATAACGGCCTCGATCACGTCCAGATCGATCCGTTCCTCAAGATCCTGATCCGCGGCCTGATCCTGCTCGCCGCACTGGTGATCAATGTCTATGCCCAGCGGCTGAGGTCGCAGGCCGAAAACGCCGGCGACTGACCGGCCGACCACCAGGCGGTCCGGGCACGAGGGCCCGGGCCGGCTATTCGATGCCGATGATCGCTTCGAGGCCGGCGGTCTTGCCAAGCTGGGCGAGCCGGCGCTCGACCCGCGAGCCGCCGAGCGGCGCAAGGTCGTGCGGCAGGACGAGAACGAGCTTCTTCCCGTCACGTTCCAGGCGCGTCCGCGGCACCACGCCCGGCATCGAGCCGGAGATCAGGTTGGCGACCCTGAGCGTCGCCCCGAGCGCCCTCGCCCGCTCCATGTAGCGGGTCGGGGCGAGTTCGCGGATTCGCGGGCTCAGCGCCTCGTCGATCAGCCCCTCGTGGCGGTAGAAGCTCGCCAGGGCCAGATAGGCACGGCCGGGATGATCGACGCCGATGAAGGAGGCGTTGGCAATCAGGTTGAGGCTCTGCTCGCCCCGGTATTCCGGATGGACCCGCCAGCCGATGTCGGCGAGCAGACAGGCGGCATGCCTCAGCCGCGCCTCTTCCTCGGTCTCCTCCAGCCCGATCGCCTCGAAGGCCTGCGCCGCCCACGGCGCCAGTTCCGCGGCGTGACGCGGCGAGCGCGACCGGAGCCAGGCAAGTTCCTCGCAGGCGACGATCAGCGGGTCGCGCGCCTTCTGCTCCGGCGGGAGCAGGTCGTATAGGTGCCCCTCGCGGACGCCGAGCGCCGACATCACGACCCGCCTGGGCTTCATGAGCTTGATGACCTGCTCGAGCACCGCCGCGCCATGCGGAAGCAGCGGCCGGCGATTGCGCGACACCACCTCGATCGAGTCGAGGGAGTCGACGTCGCGGCGCACCACCATCCGGCAGAAGTCCACCGCCTCGCCCGCGTCGATGGAATATTGATGGGTGACATGCAGCGGGTAGCCTTTCTGCCGCATCTGCAGCCGCGCCAGCGAACGCCAGGTGCCGCCGATCGCGTAGAAGTCCCGCTTCTCCCCGTCCGGCAGCACCTTCGATTTCTCGAGCGCCTCGATGATCAGCTTCTCGGCCTTCTTGGTCGACCCTTGCGCGGCTTCCTGCAGGCGGAGACCTCCGAGCGGAAAGGTCTCGCCGGTGCCGACGACCTGATTCCGGACGTCGACCACTTCGAGGCTGCCGCCGCCGAGATCGCCGGCAACGCCGTCGGCCGCGTGGAAGCCCGATATGACGCCATAGGCGGTCAGCCGCGCCTCTTCCTTGCCGGAGAGCATCTGGATCGGCACGCCGGCGATCGCCTCGACCGCGGCGACGAATTCGGTGCCATTCGCCGCCTCACGCGGCGCGGCGGTGGCGAGCACATGAAGCTCGGAAACGCCGATCTGGTCGGCCAGCGCCCGATAGCGGCGCATCGCGGCGAGCGCCGAGGCCATCGCCGCGGGGTCCAGCCGTCCGGTCGCCTCGAGCCCGCGGGCAAGGCCGCAGAGCTCCTTCTCGTTGAAAAGCGGCGTGGCCGAGCGACACAGCCGTTCGTAGACGACAAGTCGCACCGAATTCGACCCGATATCGATGACGGCGATCGGGCCGGAACCGTTCAACCGGCCGGGCGCCCTCTCCAGTTCGTGCTCAGCGCCGCTTCGAGCGCTTTCGGAGCGGCTTCGGGGGGTCGGACTTGAGAGATTTTCCACGGCCGGACAGGCTCGGATTCGTCATAAAGAACTGATGCAGGTTGAAAGGCGATTCGCCTTTCCGGGCCATGATGCGTTCCGACGTTCCATCGGACAAGACAGCCCAGCTTTGCTGGTTGTCGGCGAGGTTGGCGACCATGATCTGGCCGAGAATCTGCTCGTGCACGGTCGGATTGAGGATCGGTGCCATCGCCTCGACGCGGCGGTCGAGATTGCGCGGCATCAGATCCGCCGAGCCGATGTAGACGAGCGCCTGCGGTGACGGCAGCGCATGGCCGTTGCCGAAGCAGAATATCCGCGCATGCTCGAGGAAGCGGCCGACGATCGACTTGACCCGGATATTCTCCGACAGGCCGGGAATGCCCGGCCTCAGGCAGCAAATGCCACGAACCACAAGATCGATCTGAACACCGGCGGCGCTGGCATCGTAGAGCGCGTCGATCACCGTCGGGTCGACAAGCGAGTTCATCTTCATCCAGATCGCCGCCGGCCGGCCGGCCCCGGCGTTCGCAACCTCGCCCCCGATCAGCTCGAGGATGCGGCGACGGAGCATGGTCGGCGAAATGGCGATCCGCTCCAGCTCGTCCGGTTCGGCGTAGCCGGTGATGTAGTTGAAAATCCGCGCCACGTCGCGCGCGATCGGCTGGTCGGCGGTGAAGAAAGACAGGTCGGTATAGATGCGCGCGGTGACCGGATGATAGTTGCCGGTGCCGATGTGGACATAGCTCGCCAGCACGCCGGCCTCGCGGCGCACCACCAGCGACAGCTTGGCATGGGTCTTCAGGTCGATGAAGCCGTAGACGACCTGGACGCCCGCGCGTTCGAGGTCGCGGGCCCAGCGGATATTCGCTTCCTCGTCAAAGCGCGCCTTGAGCTCCACCAGCGCGGTGACCGACTTGCCCGCCTCGGCGGCCTCGGCGAGGGCATTGACGATCGGTGAATCGTTCGACGTCCGATAGAGCGTCTGCTTGATCGCGACGACGTTGGGATCGTCGGCCGCCTGCCGGAGGAACTGGAGGACGACGTCGAAGGACTCGTATGGATGGTGAACCACCAGGTCCTTCTGGCGGATGGCGGCGAAGCAGTCGCCGCCCTTCTCGCGGATGCGCTCCGGGAAGCGGGGTGTATAGGGCTTGAATTTCAGCCTCGGCCGGTCGACGTCGACGAGTTGCGACAGGTCGTTCAGCGCAAGGACGCCGTCGACCAGGAATATCTCGTCGCCGCTTACCCCGAGCGCCTTGGCGACGAGCGAGCGCAGGTCCGCCGGCATCGCCGCGTCGATCTCGAGCCGGATGACGGAGCCCCGGCGCCGGCGTTTCAGCGCGCTCTCGAAGAAGCGCACCAGATCCTCCGCCTCTTCCTCGACCTCGATGTCGGAATCGCGGATGACCCGGAAGGCCCCCTGCCCTTCGACCTGGTAGCCCGGGAAGAGCCTCGCGACGAACAGCGTCACCGCCTGCTCGATGCTGATGAAGCGGTCCTTCGCGGCTTCCGTCGGCGGAAGCCGGACGAAACGCCCGAGCGTCGGCGGCATGCGCATCAGCGCCGTCATCCATCTCCCGCCGGCCTTGCGGCTGAGCTGCAGCGCGACGGTCAGTCCCAGATTCGGGATGAACGGGAACGGATGGGCGGGATCGATGGCAAGCGGCGTCAGGGTCGGAAAGACCGATTCAAGGAAGTGCTCCTCGAGCCACACGCGCTCCTCGTCGATGATCTGGCTCGCCTCGACAAGCACGATCCCCTCGTCGGCAAGGTCGCGCCTGAGATTGGCCCATATCGCCTGCTGGTCCTGCGCGAGCACCGAAACCGCGTGGCCGATCTGCGAGAGCTGCTCGCTCAACGACTGGCCGTCATCGCTGATCATCGACAGGCCGCGCCGCTGCTGGCCGATCAGGCCGGCGACGCGCACCATGAAGAACTCGTCGAGGTTGTTTGCCGAAATCGAAAGGAACCGGAGCCGCTCCAGAAGCGGGTGGTGAAGGTTGTTCGCTTCCTCGAGCACCCGCCGATTGAAGTGGAGCCACGATAATTCACGGTTGATGAACCGTTCCGGCAGGCGACGCAGGTGTGCTCCCTCCGTCCGATCGATCTCCGACAGGTCGACTTCGCTCGGCGTGGCGATATCGGGGTTCTTCTGTTCCATGACGCTCTATTCGACGATTTTATACCGGATCGGCCACCGTAGTCACAAAATGTGACGATTTCGCCAAAGCCCGGCGCTCGCGGACCCTACCCGTCGTCCCAGAACCGGCCCTGGCGAACGGCCAGGCGGTCGAGCGCGGCCGCCGCGAGGCGCTTGGTGATTGCCCGGTTCTCGGCCAGCGCGTCCCGGTCGAGCCGATCGGCGACGATATTCGCCGCCTCCAGTGACCGCTCCATGCGCAGCAGGAGGAAGTCGATGACCCCCTTGTCGACCGTCAGCTGGCGGTCCGCGAAGAGCTTCGTCATTACCCGACGGAGCAGGTCGTCGTCCGGTTCGCCGAGCTCGACGCGCTGCGCGGCGCGGAGCCGCGACCTGAGGTCCGGCAGGCCCAGGGGCAGCGTCCCGGCGCCTTGCCGGCTGGTGAGGAGCAGCGGCACATGCTGTTCGCCGGCGATATTGACGAGATGAAACAGCGCCGCCTCGTCGACCGGTCCGGCATGCAGGTCTTCGACCGCGACGGCGCCGGCCGCGGCGAGCCGGGGCGCGTCACCGCGGCCAAGGTCCGCGGCCTCGATGCGCGCGGCACCGCTCTTGGCGGCCCAGATCGCCGTCAGGTGCGTCTTCCCCGCTCCGGGTGGTCCGACGAGCAGCACCCCGCGTTCGGGCCATGCCGGCCACCGGTCTATCGTCCCGATGGCGGCGGCATTAACCGGGCTGACGACGAAATCCTCCCGCCCGAGGGCCGCCTCGTGAGGCAGGCTCAGGATCAGCTGGCGCGCGGTGGGTCGATCGTCGCCGCTCATGTCTCGGGCGGGGCGGGTTCGCCGGCGCTGCCGCGATAGATCGGGCTCGCGAGATACCGTGCCAGCGCGAAGCGCACCAGGACGCCGACGGCCGCCGCCGCCGGGATAGCGACCAGAAGCCCGACGAACCCGAACAGCAGGCCGAAGGCGAACAGCGCGAACATCAGCCAGACCGGATGCAGGCCGACATTGTTGCCGATGAAGAAGGGTTGCAGCACGTAGCCCTCGAGCAACTGGCCGACGACGAACAGCGCCGCCGCCGCGACCGGCCAGATCCAGTCGGGCCAGAACTGGAGAAGCGCGATACCGACGGAGGCGATGAATCCGAGCGTCGAGCCGAGATAGGGCACGAAGCTGATCAGGCCGGCGACCAGGCCGATCAGGAAGCCGAAGTTGATGCCGAGGATGACCAGCCCCGTTGCATAGAAGACGCCGAGCGTCAGCCCGACGAGCGCCTGGCCCCGGACGAAGCCCGCGATCACCCGGTCCATCTCGCGCGCCAGCCTGCGGATCGTGTCGACGTGATCGCGCGGCAGCCAGCTGTCGACGAGACCGATCATCCGGTCCCAGTCGTAGAGGAGATAGAAGGCGACGACCGGCGCGACGACGACGAGGGCGAGGATGTTGATGAAGGCGACGCCGCCGGACCAGAGCGAGCCGACGAGCGTCCCGGCCCAGCTGACTCCCTGGTTGAGGAAGCCCCCGAGCGAGGACCGCACCGCATCCGGATCGACGCCGATGCTCTCGGCCCAGCTGCTGCGCAGCACCGAGTCGACAAGCGCGTCGAAGCGTTCGACATAGGTCGGCATGTTGGCGAGCAGCAGGCCGACCTGATTGACCACCACCGGCAGGACAAGGACGAACAGCGCGACGATCACGACCAGCGACAGCACCATGATGGTCAGCGTCGCCGCAAGTCGGTTCATACCGCGGCGCTGGAACCAGTCGGCCAGCGGGTCGAGAAGATAGGCCATCGCCATCCCGCCGACGAAGGGCAGCAGGATGGTCCTGAAGATGTAGAGGAATACGAGCGCCGCGAGGAGCGCGGCGACCCAGAACGCGATCTGCCTGTCGATCCTCATTCGGGCAGCCTCTCGTCGAGCACCGACGCGCGGCGGTCATCGACGGAGCGGTCGGTCGCCATGTGGCGCACCCAGTCGACCGCATAGAGGAAGGCCGATGCGATCGTCAGGATCCCGACCGCCACCACCATGATGTGGCGAAACATCGCCAGGTCGACGGGGAATGCCAGATCGGCCAGGACCAGGGCCGCGAGAACGATCTGCGCCACCGTATTCAGCTTGGAGACGATCAGCGGCCGCATCGCGACCGGATGCCCAAGCATCCCGGCCAACACCACCGCGCCGATGATCAGAACGTCGCGGCTGACCACGAGGATGGTCACCCAGGTCGGGATCTCGTTGAGGACCGCGAAGGTCACGTAGATCGAGACCAGCAGCGCCTTGTCGGCGAGGGGATCGAGATAGGCGCCGACCACCGAACGCATGTTGAACTGGCGCGCCAGGAATCCGTCGACACCGTCGCTGACGCCCGCCAGCACGAAGATCCAGAACGCCGTCAGCGGTTCGTCCGAGACGATCAGCCAGATCGTCAGCGGGACCAGGAAAAGCCGGCCGATACTGATGAAATTCGGGATCGTCACCTTTGTGCGGACCTTCTGGTCGCCCTGCCGCCGGATTCTGACTGCCCGGCAGGCAAGAAATGGCATTCTCACCGTGGAAAGCCAAGTCGGCAACCGCCCCGGCGCTTGCATTCGCCGGGCCTTGTGGTTGGATGCGCACCACATCGGCCCGGCCATTTGAAGGCGCATATATGACAATACCGAACCGTCGCGCGACCCCGGCGACCTATGCCGAATCCGGCGTCGATATCGACGCCGGGAACGAGCTGGTCGAAGCGATCAAACCCATCGTCCGGACCACCCGTCGGCCCGGCGCCGATGGTGAAATCGGCGGTTTTGGCGGACTTTTCGACCTCGCCGCCTGCGGCTATCGCGATCCGGTCCTGGTTGCCGCGACCGATGGGGTCGGCACCAAGCTGAGGATCGCGATCGAAACCGGCGTCCGCGACGGAATCGGGGTCGATCTTGTCGCCATGTGTGTCAATGACCTCGTCGCCCAGGGGGCCGAGCCGTTGTTCTTCCTCGATTATTTCGCCACCGGAAAGATCGAGACCGAGGTCGCGATGGACGTCATTGCCGGTATTGCCCGGGGCTGCCGGATTGCCGGCGCGGCGCTGATCGGCGGCGAGACCGCGGAAATGCCGGGAATGTACGCGTCGGAGGATTTCGACCTCGCCGGATTCGCGGTCGGCGCGGTCGAGCGGGACGGTATCCTGCCACGCCGCGACATCGCAGCCGGCGACGTGATCCTCGGGCTTGCCTCCTCGGGCGTTCATTCCAACGGCCTGTCGCTGGTCCGGCTGATCGTCGCCCGGTCGGAGATGCCCTACGATTTCCCCTCGCCCTTCGGCAGCTCGACGCTCGGGCGGTCGCTGCTCACGCCGACCCGCATCTACGTCAAGCCGCTGATCGCCGCGATCCGCGATCCCGGCGGCGTCAAGGCCCTCGCCCATATCACCGGCGGCGGGCTGGTCGACAACGTTCCGCGCGCCCTGCCCGACCACCTCGCGGCGCGGATCGACCTCGGCCTCATCGACGTTCCGCCGGTCTTCCGCTGGCTCGCCGAGACCGGGCCGCTCGAGGAAGCGGAGATGCTGAGGACCTTCAACTGCGGTGTCGGCATGGTGGTGATCGCGGCCGCCGATCGCGCCGACGCCCTCGCGACCGCTCTCGGCGACGCCGGAGAGACCGTCTACCGCCTCGGGACGATCGAGGATCGCGCCGCGGCGCCGGTCGTCTTCGACGGCAAGCTCGATCTCGGGACGGGCTGATGGAGCGCCGCCGGACCGCCATCCTGATTTCGGGGCGCGGCAGCAACATGAGCGCCCTCGCCGCGGCGGCGATGGAGCCGGACTACCCGGCCGAGATATCCCTCGTCGTCTCGAACCGGCCGGATGCAGCGGGGCTGGTGCGCGCCCGCGAGATGGGGATTGCCATCGACGTCGTCGATCACAAGGCCTTTGGCGACAAGGCGGCTTTCGAGGCGGCCCTCACCGCGACGCTCGAGCGTGCCGGCACCGAGATCGTCTGCCTGGCGGGCTTCATGCGGCTCCTTTCCGAGGATTTCGTCCACCGCTGGCATGACCGGCTGATCAACATCCATCCATCGCTCCTGCCCGCCTTTACCGGCCTGAACACCCACGTCCGGGCCCTCGACGCCGGCGTCAAGCTGCATGGCTGCACCGTCCATTACGTCCGCGCCGCGATGGACAACGGCCCGATCATCGGACAGGCCGCCGTCCCGGTGCTGCCGGGCGACACGCCGGAGGCACTGGGAGACCGGGTGCTCGCCGCCGAGCACCAGCTCTACCCGAGGGCCCTCGCCCTTGTCGCCAGGGAGGAAGTCCGGGTCGTCGACGAGCTGGTCCGCTTCTCGACGCCGCCCGCCAAGCCGCCGGGCATGCTGCTGTCGATCGGCTAGCCTGTGGCGGGGCCGGCCACCTCGATCCACACCCGGTTGTCGTGGAAGGCGGCGCCCCCATAGGGGGCGATGGGATCGGCGCCGGTCAGCGTGTTGATGCCGCGGCCGTCGACGAAGGTGGCATTGGCCCACACGCCTTCCGAGATCAACACGCCGCGGCACACCCCGTCGAAATACCGGGCGTGGAGCCTCACCCTGCCCCGCTCGTTGCCGAGACGCACTTCGGAGCCGTCGGCGATCCCGCGCTCGGCCGCGTCGAGCGGGTGGATCATGACCTCGGGCCTGCCTCCCTCCTTGGCGCGGGACGACGGCGTCTCGTTGAAGCTCGAATTGAGGAAGGAGCGCGCCGGCGACGTCGCCAGCCTGAAGGGATGCGCCGCGTCGACCTCCTCGATCGCCGTGAAGTGATCTGGAAAGCTCGGCAGCGTCGGCCATGGTCCCATCGGACCGTTATTCGGCGCATCGACGCTGGTCCAGTCCGGCTTGAAGTGGAACCTGCCGTCAGCATGGCCGAAGCCGTCGAGATAGTGGGACGTCCGGAAATCCGGCTGGCAGTCGATCCATTTCGCGGCTTCGAGCTCGGCCAGCGTTCCCCGCCCTGACTGGCGGAGCATCCAGTCGATATGCTCGCGTTCGCTCATGCCGAAGCCGGGATGGTCCGCGCCGAGCCGTTCGGCGAGCCCGGCGAAGACCTGGTGGTTGGTGCGGCATTCGCCCGGCGGCTCGACCAGCTTGGGGCCGAACAGGATATGCTGGTGGCCACCGCCGCGATAGATGTCGTCATGCTCCATGAACATGGTCGCCGGCAGCACGATATCGGCCATCGCCGCCGTCTCGGTCATCACCTGCTCATGGACGCAGACGAACAGGTCGTCGCGCGCGAAGCCGGCGCGCACTTTCTCCTGATCCGGCGCGACCGACATCGGGTTGGTGTTCTGGATCAGCATCGCCGTGACCGGTGGCCCGTCGAACAGGACCTCCGGCTCGCCGCACAGCACCGCGCCGATCCGCGACTGGTCGAGGCGCCGGGTCGCCGGGTCGCAGAGTTCGTGCGCCTCGATCATCCGCTTGTCGAGGTTGAAGATCGCGCCATTGGTATGGAAGGCGCCCCCGCCCTCGTATTGCCAGGCGCCGGTCACGGCGGCGATCGAGGATGCCGCATGCATGGACACGGCGCCGCTCCGCGAACGCGTGAAGCCGTAGCCGAGCCGGAAAAAGGTCCGCTTGGTGGTGCCGACGGCCCTGGCGAAGGCTTCGATCTCCTCGATACCGAGGCCGGTGATCGCAGCCGCCCATTCCGGCGTCCGCGAGGCGAGATGCGCCTCGAGCTCGTCCGGGAAATCGGTGTAGCGCGCGAGGTAGTCGCGATCGGCGTGGCCGTCGCGGAAGAGAATATGCATGACCGCGCAGGCCAGCGCCGCATCGGTTCCGGGCCGCAGGCAGAGCGCGATATCGGCCTGCTTCATCGTCTCGTTGCGGTAGACGTCGACCACCGCGATCCGGGCGCCCCGCTCCTTTCGGGCGCGGATGGCATGGGTCATCACGTTGACCTGGGTGGCGACCGCGTTGGTGCCCCAGATCACGACGAGGTCGGATTTCGCCATCTCGCGCGGATCGGGGCCGGCGAGCTTGCCGGTTCCGGCGGCGTAGCCGGCATGGGCGGGGTTGGTGCAGATCGTGTCGAACTGCCGCGAGTAGCGTTTGGCGTGGCGGAGGCGATGGATGCCGTCGCGCTGCACCAGGCCCATGGTGCCCGCGTAGAAGTAAGGCCAGACGGTCTGCGAGCCGAACCGCTCCTCCGCCTCCAGGAAGGCCCGGGCGACGGCGTCGAGGGCATCGTCCCAGCCGATCCGCTCCCAGGCATTCGTGTCGCGCCAGTCGGAATTACCCTTTTCTCCTTTCCGACGAAGGGGATAGAGCAATCGGTTCGGATTGTGAATCCGCTCGGCATAGCGTGCCACCTTGGCGCAGATCACGCCCGCCGTGTAGTCGAGATCCGCCGCGCCACGCACCCTGCCGATGCCGCCGTCGATCAGCTCCACCTCGAGCGCGCATGTCGACGGACAGTCATGCGGACAGGCAGTGTGGCCGAGGCGGTTCGGCAATGGGCGGTTCATGGAGGCGGCTCCAGCATCAACGGGGCGACGGTCCATCCCGTTCCTTCGGCTTCGCATCCGAGCGGCGAATGGTCAATCCCGGGTGGTGATCGCGCCCGGCACCTTCCGCCGCCTGATGGTTGATTCCCATGACCCGGACGCATAGGTCTATGCCCTGTCTCCATCCCGCCCCATCTCCCCGACAGACCAGCAGGACGCGCCATGTGCGGCTTCATTTGCCTTTGGAACATCGACGACGAGGCGCTCGCCCGCCGGATGATCGACAAGATCGCCCACCGCGGGCCCGACGAGGTCGGTATCCACCGGTCGCCCAACGTGCCGGCGGTGATGGCCCATTGCCGGCTGTCGATCATCGGCCCCGCGGACGGAAGCCAGCCGATCTACAGCGCCGACAACATCCTCGTCGCCAACGGCGAAATCTACAACTATGCCGACCTGCGGGCGATCCTCGGCGAGAGCGCCTTCGAGACGATGAGCGACAGCGAAACGATCCTGCATCTCTTCCGGTCCGACCGCCTGCGCTGGATCGCCAAGCTCGACGGCATGTTCGCCTTCGTCTTGGCGACGCCGACACGGATCATCGCCGCCCGCGACCCGCTTGGCATCAAGCCGCTCTACATGGCCCGCATCGACGGCGGCCTCGCCTTCGCTTCCGAGCTCAAGGCGTTCGACGGACTCGACCTCGACCCGGCCGACGTCGAGGCCATCGACCCCGGCGGCATGTACGATTCCCGAGACGGTTTCCGCGAATGGTACCGCATGCCCCAGGGCGCCGCCGAACTCGGGGCCGGCGAAGACCCCGAGCCGATCTGGCGGGAATTGCGGCTGGTGCTGGAAGCGGCAGTGCGCAAGTGGATGGTCGCCGACGTCGAGATCGGCTCGTTCCTGTCGGGCGGGCTCGACTCCTCGGTGATCGCGGCGCTTGCCGCCAGCGCCATCGACCGGCCGCTCAAGACCTTTGCGGTCGGGACCGAAGGCAGTCCCGATCTCGCCGCGGCGCGGCGGGTGGCGGAGCATATCGGCTCCGATCATCACGAGCTTGTCTTCACCGCCGAAGACCTGGCCCGGGTGCTGCCCGAGGTCGTCTATCACCTCGAAAGCGCCGACGTGGACCTGGTGCGCAGCGCCATGCCGACGTGGTTCGCCACGACGCTGGCCCGCCGCCACGTCAAGGCGGTGCTGACCGGCGAAGGCGCCGACGAGCTGTTCGCGGGCTACACCTATCACCACGCCTATGCCCGCAAGCCGCGGGCGCTGGCCGACGAGCTCACCCGCGCGCTCGGCACCATGCACAACATCAACCTGCAGCGTGTCGACCGCATCACCATGGCGCGGGGGCTGGAGGCCCGCACGCCTTTCCTCGACCGCGACCTGATCGACTTCGCCCAGTCGATCCCCGCTTCCCTGAAGATGAAGATCACCGAGGGAGCGGGAAGTGGAACGACGGAGAAGTGGATCCTGCGCAAGGCCTGCCAAGACCTGCTGCCGGCCGATCTGGTCTGGCGCCAGAAGGCACAATTTGACGAGGGAAGCGGCACGGTCGATGCGCTGGACCAGGCCCTGTCGCTGATAACCGGCGAACCGACCGTCGGCCGCGAGGCGGAGGGGCGGCTCTACGACGAGCTGCTCCGCGCGCGCTACCGAAACCCCGATCTGATCCTGCGGCATGCCGGGATGTGGACCGCCGAGCGCGTGGCGGTGCCGGAGATAGGGGAAGGCGCCGTCGCCGACGCCGTCCCTGCGAGCTGATCGGGCCGGGAGGACGGCCCGGCCCTTGCGCGTCACATCCGCCCGCTGCGTCAGGCGCGCTTCGGATCGAGCGTCGCCGTGTAGAGCTCGGCGTCGTCGCGATCCATCAGCCGGACGGTAATGGATGCTTCAGACCACCGCCCATGCCGCGAGAGATAGCCGGCCGATGTCGTCGACCGTCAGTCCTTCGAGGCGCAATCCGTCGGCCTGCTCCGCTTTCGGCGACATGACGACCTTCAGTGACGCTATGCGGTCACCCTTGAAGGTGAATGTGTGATTGCCCGAGACTTCGAACCCGCGCTCATCATTGGTGCCGATGATCGTGGTCCAGCCGACGGCGTAGCGATCCGGGTCGTCTGACACGCCCTCGCGATCGAGGCCGCGAATGCGGTTGACGTGTGTTTCCACCATCCCCAACGCCGCGTCCCGCAGGCCCGAGTCGTCGCTCTGGCCATTGAATGCGAGCGGCATGCCGGACGCCTTGAGCCGGTTGCTGTAGAGAGTGCGGATTGCGTTTCGGCCGACGAACGTCCCGACCAAAGGGGGGGCGCCGGCAAATTCGAAGACACCCTCCTCGTCCCATAGTTCAGTCAACTGGTCGACCGCGTTCTCGCTTCCGGATCGCAGATCCCGGATGTAGTTGAAGTACCGGTCGACAATCTCCTCTCTCGACTGCATTGCCATGACTCACCTCTCTCGGCGTTATTGCAGAGCGTCCCTCTGCGGTTCGGGAATCCAGCACCTTGGATCCGTAGCGAACGGATTTCCGGTGTGGGCATATGCAACGGCGCGGCATCCTCCGCACCTCTCGCGCACCGCGCAGGCGTGGCAGGCTCCCTGGAGTTTGCTCCGATCCTGGAACGCCTGGATAAGCGGCGAGCCTGTCCAGATTTCGCGGAAGGGGGCGCGCCGGATATTCCCTATCTTGATGGGCAGGAGCACACAGGGCAGCACCGCGCCGTCTGCCGTGACGCATCCCTGGCCGCGTCCGGCTTGGCACCCGGCGAATGCGGGCATGTTCTCCGCCTCACAGTCCACGAGAACCTCTTGGGCGAGATGCGTCGTGATCTCGAGGCGGCCGGAGAATTGTTCCTTGAGCCGGGCGCACCGCCGGATGATGTTCCGCCAGGCGCCGTCACCAGGATCGAGGCTGTTCCTGCCGCGACCGGTCGCCACGAACCGCGACAGGTTGAGGCGCCGGATGCCGGTACCCGACAGGAATTCGACGAAGGCCTCGAGGGAATGATGGTTGAGCGTCGTTATCGTGCAGCAAACGTGTACTCTCAGGCCGGCGTCACGCCCCGTGCGAATGGTCTTGAGCACGCGGTCAAACAGGCCCGGCCATTGGCGAAGCTCGTCGTGCTGGTCGGCGAATCCGTCAAGGCTCACCTGAATCCGGTCGAGGCCGAGCTCGGCGAGCTTTTGCGCGCGCGCGGGCGTCAGTTTCGCGCCGTTTGTGGCAATGCCGACCGTCATGCCGCGCATTTTCGCGTGGGCGATGATCTCCAGCATGTCGCGCCGAAGAAGCGGTTCGCCGCCGGAGATGCCGAAGTCGATCACTCCGGCGGCGGTGAGTTGATCTATGAGGTTCTTCGCCTCGTCGGTATTCAACTCGTCGGGGGAGCGCCGCGCGGAGTTCGAAGAGCAATGAAGGCACCGTGCGGTGCAAGCGTCGGTGGCAAGCCACACGACGTGGTATGGCGTCTCCGGGATGAACACCTGAGAGGCTTCGCGGACCCTAGCCATGGGTTCTCTCCAGAAGGCCGCGCGTCTCGAGTTCACCGAGGAATTGGAGCAATCTGCCGCGAACCTCGTCCGGTTGCGCCTTGAACGAGGGCGCCAGGTCCTCCGTAATCTCGTCGATGGTCTTGATGCCGTCGCAACGTGAGAAGACGGCGTGGCCGGTTGGCGGGATGAGGTGGAGTTCGTCGGTGTGCGAGTTGTAGAAAAGGTAGTCGCCCTTCTGAGGTCGGATGACGACCCACTTCGCTGCCTCGAAGATCGTTGCCCCGGTGACAACGGACATGGTCACCTCCTCAGATGGGAAGACCCTCGCCTGAAGCGAACAGGGCCGATATGTCAGGCGTGTGGTGCCGGACCCAGCAATGTGGATCGCCGGCAAGGGGATCGCCGCCGCTATATGCATACGCCACGGCGCGACAGCCGCCGCAGGTCGCGATGTGCTCGCAATCCCCGCAGTTTCCGGTGACATGGCCCTTGCGCTCCCGGAACTGGTGGAGGAGCTGGGCGTTGGCCCACATCGCCTTGAACGAGGTATCGGAGACACGTCCGATTTCTGTCGGAAGGAAGACGCAAGGGGTCACGCGCCCATCCGGCAGTATGCGGGCGACCAGTCTTCCCGCACCGCAGCCGACATATTTCCGCTGCTCCTCCTCGGCAACGAGGAGGGCAACCCGGCAATCGTGCCACATGATTTCCATGCGATCCTTGTAATCTTCGCGTGCGTCAATCCATTCCTGGAGGGTCTGCCGGAGCTCGTCGGGGGTCAGGGCGAGATCAATCGTCCCCCGTCCCGCGGGAACGTATTCGGACAGGTTGACGGCGTCGGCACCGAGTTCGCAGGCGAGGTCGATAACGGCGCGGCCATGGCGCCAGTTCAGGCGAGTCGGCGTGAAGCCGACGACCACCCTGATGCCGCGCTCGGCAAGCATCCGCACGGCCCTGACCGCTTTCGCATGCAGGCCCTGAAGCTGGCGGAAGTGGTCGTGGATATCCGGCCGATGGCTGTCGATGCTGATCGTGACGCTCTTGACGCCGAGGCGGCGCAGCGTATCCGCGTTGCGCGCGGTGATACTCGAGCCGTTGCTGCCGACATTGACGTTGAGCCCGCGTTCGACCGCGTGTCCGACCAGCTCTTTCCAATGACGGTGCATCAACGGCTCCCCGCCGGAGAATGCCAGGACGAGCACGCCCGCATCCGCGAGCTGATCGATCAGATCCAGAGCGTCCGCAAGCGGCATCACGGCCGACGGATCCGCCTCGGGACCGGAGCTCGAATAGCAATGGAGGCATTTTGCATTGCACTTGTGCGTGATCTCCCAGGCCACGTAGAGAGGGGCGGAGAACGCGGCGAACGTGCTGTCAGTCCCGGTCATTGGCTCCCCCCGTCCTTGATCTCGGCGGTAAGGTCCAGGTAGCGCTCCACCTCCGGCGGCTCGATCAGCAGATCCCGCCACTGCGCGATAAAGGCTCTCATCTGCGGGTCTTGGGAAAGACGCGCATCGTCGAGCTGGAGCGCGCGCTCGGAGTCATACTCGACGATCTCGATAAAACGCCCAGGCCGATCGAGGCTTTGCAACAGCCTGATCCCGACACCCGGCAGCGACTCGTAGAATGGGGTCGCCTCCCGCAGGAAACGCTTCAGGTCGCGTCCCGTGGCGTCCCTGCAATTCAACCCGAGGTGCAACATGACGGGGCCTCTTGTTGCTGACATGCTTCCCTCTCAACCCATGATAGGTGCTACTGATCGCGGGGCTTTGACATGAATCAACAAATCGGCGGCTTTGATGCCAGATCGTGCCATCGAGGCCTTCGGGCTGCCGGTTGAGCATCCCGCCCTGCCGGGCATTGAGATGACCATCCCGGTGCGCCGCCCAGGAGCGCGCCCCGGCGGGGACAGTCGCGGGGATGCCGTCAGCGCCGCCGAGGGCATGGTCGAGGCAACCCAGCAACCATGTCGGCCCCGGCGTGATCTCAAGGTCGCCTTTCGGAGATGCGCGACGCCCGCCTTGGGAACAGGATCGATCCCCTCCCCGCCATCGGACCAGGTCAGGAACGCATCCATCTCACGTCGAGCGATGCCGCCGCTCCGTCCGTCGACGGCGATCCCCGTCGTCCCGCTCCGCCCGGTCGGGAAGCCCGCGGCATGCCAGCCGAAGAGGCGCCCGTCGGTCAGCGCCGCATCGCCGCGCGATTGATGAAGCGGCCCATTTTTTCTTCCGCGGCGCAGCCGGCGGCAGGTCTGGCCGTCAATTCCGGTCCCGGCGTCGCCATTGAGGCCCGGACATGTTTCGTGTACCCTTTTTGGGATCTAATCCATGCCGCAAGCAGAATCTGGAAACGAAGCTGCCCCTCGACCTGTCTTCGCGTGCCACGCTGCACATGGTGGCAAAGCTGCATTATGAGGCAGACATGGCGCAGGTCGAAATTGCGCGCAAGCTCAACGTGTCGACCTCCACCGTGTCCCGCCTGCTGCACAAGGCCCGTGCGCTCGGCATCGTTCGCATCGAGGTGCTGGATCCGGTCGTCCCCGAAGAAATCACCGAGCGGCTCGCCGAGGCGCTCGGCCTGAAGGCCGCCGCGGTGATCGATACGCCCTCGACCGGCATTCTCGCGGCGCTGACGACGCCGCTGCGCGACCTGCTGCGCCAGGCCGATCTGAAACCCAGCTCGGTGATCGGCATCGGCTGGGGACGGGCAGTGCGCGAAGTGATCCAGGCCGGCCTGCCGCGCATGCCGGACGTCCATGTCGTCGCGCTCAACGGCGGCCACCAGGAATCGGCGCCGCATCTGCAGATAAACGAATTCGTGCGCAACGCTGCCGAGCAGACCGGCGGCAAGGCGCATTTCATGCACGCGCCCTATTTCTCCAGCGCCTCCCTGCGCGACGCCTTTCTCGGTGATCCGGGGATCCGCGAAAAGGTCGATCTGTGGGACCGCATCGACTGCACGATTGTCGGCGTCGGACTGCATCACCGCGATGCCGATCCCGAAAGCCACAGCCTCCTCCGGGATGACAGCCTGTCGGCCGACGCCGTCGGTGACGTCATCCGCCATTATTTCGATGTCCAGGGCAATGTCGTGCCCTGGGACGGCGAAGGCCGCATGATCGCCGCCTCGGTCGACCAGCTGCGCAATGCCCGGCTGTCGATCGGGGTCGCCGTCTCGGTCGAAAAAGCGCCTTCGATCATCGGCGCCGTGCGGTCGCGCATGATCAATGCCCTGGTGACCGACACGTCAACGGCGCTGGCGATTCTCGAACGGACCGGTAGCCACTGACAACGCCGCCTTGCCGCTGCGACCGCGCTCGGCCGGCCGGCGATTTGTTGCGGTTGCAATTCATTGCAGAAATGCGTTACACCCCTCGGCGAGTCGGGACCTTGCGGTCCCGGAACCTCCTGTCGCGCGAACTGTCGGCGCTGCGGGAAGCAGGCGGGAGGGCCGGCTTCGAGGTTCCAAAAAAGTCGTTCGCAAAGCCCGGGGGAGCGCATGGCGACGAAACGTTCACGGTCCGCGGCCCGCCTGATGATTTCGCCGGCGGTCATCCTGCTGCTGGCCTGGATGATCATTCCGCTTGCCCTGACGCTCTATTTTTCCTTCCTCAGGTTCAACCTGATGATGCCGTCCGGCAACGAGATGGTGATCGGCCTGTTCGGCAAGGGCCTGCATGTGCCCAGTCCGCGCGACCTGACCGGTTGGAGCAACTATTACTGGTTCGTCACGGATCCGACCTTCCAGGCGGCGATCATCAACACGCTGCTGCTTGTCGGCGGCGTCCTTGCGATCACGGTTGTCGGCGGCATTGCCTTTTCGCTGCTGCTCGACCTGCCGATGTGGGGCCGCGGCGTCATCCGCATCATGGTGATTGCGCCGTTTTTCGTCATGCCCACCGTGTCGGGCCTTGTCTGGAAGAACATGTTCATGAACCCGGTCAACGGGTTCTTCGGCCATATCGCAAAAGCCCTCGGATTTCAGCCGATCGACTTCTTTTCCGAGATTCCGCTTTTGTCGATCATCTTCATCCTGGCATGGGAATGGCTGCCCTTTGCGACCCTTATCCTGTTCACGGCAATGCAGTCGCTTGACCAGGAACAGTTGGAGGCCGCCGAGATGGACGGCGCCAAATGGCCGTCCCGCTTCATCTTCATCATGCTGCCGCACCTGGCGCGGGCGATCACCGTGGTGATCCTGATCGAGACGATTTTCCTGCTGTCGGTGTTTGCCGAAATTCTCGTGACGACCAACGGGGGGCCGGGCGTTTCGACGACCAACCTGACCTACATGATCTACGTTTCCTCGCTGCTGCAATTTGACGTCAGCATGGGCAGCGCGGGCGGCGTGATCGCGATCATCTTGGCCAATATCGTCGCGATCTTCCTGATGCGGATGATCGGCAAGAATCTCGACGCCTGAGGGAGTGAGCGATGGCACGCGCCGTCTCGAAGAAACGCAAGGCCGCCTACACTGCCCTGGCCGGCATGCTTGGCCTGTGCATGTTCTTTCCGGTGATCTGGATCCTGGTCCTGTCCTTCAAGTCGGAGACCGATGCGGTCCGCACGCCGTACCAGATCCTGACATCGGGCTGGACGCTGGAGAGCTATGCGGCCGTACAGGAGCGCTCGGACTATTTCCTCCATTTCACCAACTCGGTCATCATTGCGCTCGGCTCGACGCTGATCGCCCTGCTTATCGCGGTTCCCGCAGCCTGGGCGATGGCCTTTGTGCCCAAGAAGCACACCAAGGACGTCCTGATGTGGATGTTGTCGACGAAGATGCTGCCGCCCGTCGGGGTCCTGGTGCCGTTCTACCTGATCTTTCGCGATCTCGGGATCCTCGACAGCCGCAGCGGTCTCGTCTTCATGCTGATGATGGTCAACCTGCCGATCGTCATCTGGATGCTCTACACCTATTTTCGCGAGATCCCGGCCGAGATTCTGGAAGCGGCGCGCATGGACGGGGCGCGCCTGCGCCAGGAGGTCCTGTATGTGCTGGCGCCGATGGCGGTTCCGGGCATGGCGTCGACCGTCCTGCTCAACATCATTCTGGCGTGGAACGAGGCCTTCTGGACGCTGAACCTCTCGACCGTGAACGCGGCGCCGTTGACTGCCTTCATCGCCAGCTATTCAAGCCCGGAGGGGCTGTTTTACGCCAAGCTCAGCGCGGCATCGATCATGGCGATCGCGCCGATCCTCGTCATGGGCTGGTTCAGCCAGAAGCAACTTGTGCGCGGCCTCACCTTCGGCGCGGTCAAATAACATCACGGACACCTCACAATGGGCCAACTTGAACTCAACCAGGTCTCGAAGAGCTTCGGCGATGTCGAAGTCATCCGTCCGCTGGACCTGACAATCGATGACGGCGAGTTCGTCGTCTTTGTCGGTCCCTCGGGCTGCGGCAAGTCGACCCTTTTGCGCCTGATCGCCGGCCTTGAGGATGTGACATCCGGCCGGCTGCTGATCGACGGCAAGGATGCCACCGACATTCCGCCGGCGCGGCGCGGCCTGGCCATGGTGTTCCAGAGCTATGCGCTTTATCCGCACATGTCGGTGCGCAAGAATATTGCCTTTCCGCTGCGCATGGCCGGCATGGACAAGGCGGAGCGGGAACAGCGGGTCTCGAAGGCGGCGGCCGTGCTGAACCTGACCGACTATCTCGACCGGCGGCCGGGCCAGTTGTCGGGCGGCCAAAGGCAGCGCGCCGCGATCGGACGGGCGATCGTGCGCGAACCGGCGGCCTTCCTGTTCGACGAACCGCTTTCCAACCTTGACGCCGCCCTGCGCGCCGGCATGCGCCTCGAGATCAGCGAGCTGCACAAGCGCCTCGCCACCACCATGATCTATGTCACCCATGACCAGGTCGAGGCGATGACGATGGCCGACAAGATCGTGGTGCTGCAATCGGGGGTGATCGAACAGGTCGGCTCGCCGCTCGACCTTTACCGCGAGCCGCGCAACACCTTCGTCGCCGGCTTCATCGGCAGCCCGAAAATGAATCTCATCGAGGGACCGCAGGCCGAACAACATGGCGCCCACACGATCGGCATTCGCCCCGAGCATGTCGACGTGTCAGCGGATGAAGGCACATGGAGCGGTACGGTCGGCCTTTCGGAGCATCTGGGCAGCGACACGTTTTTTCACGTTGCCGTCGACTGGCTGCCGACACCGCTGACGGTTCGCGCCGGCGGCGAGGTCAACCTGCATCACAACGACCGGATCTACCTGACGCCGAACCTCAACAACCTGCACCGCTTCGACGCGCAGGGGCAGCGCCTGCCCTGACCCGTCACGCGGCGTCAGGCATCGACATTGGTCGGCAGCACGATCACGTCATGGATCGTCACATTGCGCGGGCGGGTGAGCATGAACATCACCGCCTGCGCCACCTGGTCCGGCTCGATCAGCGCTCCGGCCGCCTTGGCCGCATCCAGCCGGTCCTGCTCCCAGTCGGCAAGAAGGGCGGAAATCACCGGGCCTGGTGACACCTGCGACACGCGAATGCCGTGGCCGTTGACCTGGCGCCGCACGGTCTGCGTAAAACACGTCACGGCCCATTTGGAGGCCGAATAGACCGGTTCGTGCCTGATCGCGCTGTGCCCGGCCAGCGAGCTCGTCACCACGATGTCGCCGGTGCCACGGCCGATCATGTGCGGCAGCACCGCATGCACATTCTTGATGACGGCATTGATGTTGAGATTGAGCATCCGGTCGATGGTCGCCGCATCGGTGTCGACCAGATCACCGCCGATATAGGTGCCGGCATTGCAATGAAGAATATCGATGTGACCGGTCTTTTCCAGAATCTGCGGGACCATCGCCGCGCAGCTTTCCGGATCGAGCAGATCCGTCACCTGGGCGATCATCTTGCCGCCCCATTTGTCCGCAAGCGCCGCAAGCGCCTCTTCGTCACGGTCAACCATGACAACCGTCGCCCCGGCCCCCATCATCGCTTCACTTGACGCCAGCCCGATACCCGAGGCAGCGCCGGTGACCACGGCAATCTTGTCTTGCAATTCGTTCATGACGGTTTCTCCGCTTGCAGGCTGTGCTGGGCAACAAGGGCGTGGGGGCTAGAAGGCGCCGGACCCGCCATCGATCGGCGGCGTCACACCGGTGATCACCGACGCGCCCCCCTACGACACAAGGACGATCGGCGCTCCTCGGTTGCCCGGCGGCCGGGCGAGGCATGTTTCGTCACGGGAAGAGCGCCGCGCGCAGCTGAGGGAGATCACCGGCGCCGGTGATGGGAACGGGACCTCGAAATCGGCGATCGGAACCTACCAGCAGGTGTAGCCGCAATCGACCAGAACCGTTGCGCCGGTCATTGCGCTTGATGCGTCAGACGCCAGAAACAGGATGACGGAAGCGATTTCATCGGGACGCGCCACGCGCCGCATCGGCGTGAAATCCATCCAGATCGGCATCCTTTCGGGATCGTCAAAGCTGGTGTTGGACATGGGCGTGTCGACATAGGTCGGGGCAACGCAATTGATGCGCACGCCCTTTTCGCCCCATTCGGCACCTAGGGACTTTGTCATGTGGTGCACGCCGGCCTTGGCCGCATTGTAATGGACCTGCCGTTGCGGATTGTTGGCAATCACGCCGGACATGGAGCCAACCGTGACGATCGTGCCATTGCCGCGCCCGACCATGGCCCGCCCGAATTCACGGCAGCACCAGAAAACGCCGTTCAGGTTGACATCGATCACACGGTTCCACAGCTCGTCGGAGACGTCTTCGCCGGGCGTGTCGGGCCAGGCAATGCCGGCATTGGCGATCAGGATGTCGACACCGCCATGTTCCGCTTCCATCTCCTTTGCCACGACGCCCACCCTGTCCGGGTCGGTCACGTCGAGAAGCACGGTCGCGGCCGCGTATCCCTTGGCCTTGAGGGCGGCACCGGCCTTGTCCAGCGGTTCTTCGCAGATGTCGGCGATGATGACTTTTGCGCCGGCTTCGCCCAGCGCTTCGGCGGTTGCCACCCCGATGCCGCCGGCGCCGCCGGTGATGAAAGCCGTCTTTCCGTTCAAACGTGATTTTTCAAGATACATGTGGTTCCCCGATGCCATGTCCGGATCATCTGCGACAAGTGGGCCATTGTCGGGCGACGCGGCACATTGCGGCACAAGACTGCATAGCGTTGCACGCGCCGTATGACGAGGCAAAAAAAGCGTCCGGCAGAATGGGAACTGCCGGACGCCCGGGAGGACCCTCCGGCTACTTGATGTAGCCGGCCTGGGTCATGACACGCACGGCATTATTCTGTGCCGATTCAAGTGCCTGTTCCACCGTGGTCTGGCCTGCGAGCGCACCGGCAACCGCCTGGCCGGTGAAGGTGCCGAGACCCTGGTATTCGGGAATGATGGCAAAGGAGATGCCGGTGTAGGGCACCGGCTTTTCGGTCGGATGGGACGGATCGGCCGTCTCGATTGCCTTCAGGGTCATGGCCGCGAAGGGAGCGGCGTCCATGTAGGCCTGGGTGTAGGTCGACTTGCGGGTGCCGGGGGGCGAGGTCACGACGCCGCCGGTCTCCGCGACCAGTTTGACATAGTCCTTGGACGTTGCCCATTTCACGAAGCTCTTGGCCGCATCCTGCTTGGTCGATGTCTGCGGGATCGACAGCGCCCAGGCCCAGAACCAGCCATTGCCGACACTGGTGACTTCACCGGGACCTTTCGCATAGCCGATCTTGTCGACCACCTTGGAGTCTTCGCCATAGAGCCTGCCGGCCGCCGATGTCGCATCCACCCAGACTCCGCAGTGCCCCTCCATGAACAGGGCCTGGTTCTCGTTGAAACCGTTGCTGGTGGCGCCGGGCGGGCCGTATTTGTTCATCAGGTCGACATAGAAGGCGACAGCGTCTTCCCAGGGCTTGGTGGTGTACTGGGGGTTCCAGTCCATGTCGAATAATGTGCCGTCCCAGACATTGGCCATCAGCACAATCAGGGCCATGTTTTCACCCCAGCCCGGCTTGCCGCGCAGGCAGACGCCATATTGCTCCTTGTCCTTGTCGGTGAGTTTTTCGGCAAACTCGCTGATTTGCGACCAGGTCGGCTCTTCCGGCATGGTCAGGCCGGCCTGTTCGAACAGGTCGGTCCGGTACATGGTGAAGGAGCTTTCGGCATAGAAGGGCACCGCATAGAGCTTGCCGTCCACCGACAGGCCGTTGCGCACCGACTCGAAGATGTCGCCATAGTCATAGTCGTCGCCCAGATCGTCGAGCGGCACGAGCCAGCCGGCCTTGCCCCATAGCGGGGTTTCCAATGCGCCGATGGTGATGATGTCGAACTGTCCGCCCTTGGTGGCGATGTCCGTGGTGACGCGCTGGCGCAGGACATTTTCCTCAAGCACGACCCAGTTCAGTTCGTTCCCGGTGTCCTCCTCCCACTGCTTGGACAGTTTCTGCATGACGATCATGTCGCTGTTATTGACGGTTGCGATCGTCAATACCTCGGCATTTGCATACGGCGCTGCAAAGAGCAGGGCGCTGCATGACAGGGCCAGTGCATGTGAAAACTTCATATGTGCTCCTCCTGTTGGCCCTTCCGAGTGGTCCGCGGCGCGCCAGGACCGGTGCGCGCCGGAATTGTTTCGCCGGTTCAATACGCCGGCGCGCGTCCCGGCTCGGGATTGGCGGCCTGACCAAGGTCACGCAAAAACGATGATGGCATTGCCTCCCCCCGCCGTAGGTTTCCTGGGAACATGCCGCAGGCCTTCCCCCTCCCCGTGAGCTCGATCGGCTTGGCCGATAGCCCTGCCCGGAGCCGCTCCACCGCCCCGGACTGCATGTTCTTTCAGTTACGAATTGCTACGAAACACATTTCTGCACAAAATTGCAATCATTTTTGGATCATGCCTGGATGAGAGGTTTTTCCCGGAGGGCCTGATCCAGAATTGGGCACCCTCCAAAAGCCTCGCTTGTCCGGGGGCCTTGGCAATTGCGGTCGGGGATATGGGCGGATCGGCGCATGAAACGCCGCGGCGTTGGTGCGGACGGCCGGGATCGAACCGGCATGGAGTTGCCTCCGAGGGATTTTAAGTCCCTTGCGTCTACCAATTCCGCCACGTCCGCTGCCATGCCCTCGGTAAGCCGCGGGACGTGCCTTGGCAAGCCGGGGCGCTGCTCGACGGCAGATCCGTCATAGCGTACGACTTATCGTAAGTTATATCTTGAATGACGATCGCCGACTCATTACGCTATGTCTCACGATATAACGTACGGAGAAACGAAATGCATATGTGTCATCACTCCCGCCATCACGCATTGCGCGCCGCCGCCCGCCATGGCTTCGGCGGCATGGGACACCGCGGCGGGCCGTTCGGCGGCCGCTTGCGCGGGCCGCCCGATCCCTTCCGCGGCGGCAAGATGATCGCCGACGGCGACCTGCGGCTCGTCGTCCTCGCCCTCCTCGCCGAGCGGCCGCGCCATGGCTATGACGTGATCAAGGCGCTGGAGGAGCGCTCCCATGGCGCCTACAGCCCGAGCCCGGGCGTCGTCTACCCGACCCTCACCTACCTCGAGGAGGCTGGCTATGCGACGGCGCAGGCGGAAGGAAACAAGAAGGTCTACGCGATCACCGACGCGGGCCGTGGGCATCTCGACGAGAACCGGGGCGTCGCCGAAGGCATCCTTTCGGAGATGGCGGCGTTCGGCGAACGGATGGCCCAGGCGCGCGCCTGGTATTACCACCGCGAGGACGGCGCGGCCAACGACATCCCCGGCGTGATCCCGGAGGTCAACGAGGCGCGCCGGACGCTGAAGGCCGCGATCGCTGGCAAGCTCGACGCACCGGAAGAGGAACAGCGGAGGGTGGCCAGGATCCTCAACGATGCGGCGGCCGCGATCCGCGGTCCGGACCTCTAGGATCCGGCCGCAGGCATCGGAAGTGACGGGGCCGGCGCTTGTCGCCGGCCTCCGTTTCAGGCACCCGCCTCAGCCATAGACGATGTCCGCATGGGCATCGAACTGGCCGGCGACGTTCTCGACCAGGATCGTCTGGGATCCCTTGTAGTCGACCACGATCGTGACGTCGGTCGCGCCTTCGACAATCGTCACGTCCTTCTTGTGGAAGCCCTCGAGGACGATCTGGTCGTAGCCGATCTCGTAGTCGGTGATGATGTCGTCGCCGAATTTGCCGCTGAAGAAGAAGGCATCGAACCCGCCGTCCGGGGTCGGCGTCCCGGAGACGTTGCCGGAAAGGATGTCGTTGCCCTTGCCGCCGGTCAGGAAGTCCGAGGAGGCGCCGCCCTGGAGCACGTCGTTCCCGTTGCCGCCAAACAGCTGGTCGGTTGCGTCGCCGCCGAAGATCATGTCGGCGCCCTGGTCGCCGTAGAGATTGTCGACACCGTCGCCACCCTCGATCGTGTCGCCGCCCTTGCCGCCATAGATCGTGTCGCCAGCCAGGCCGCCGTAGAGCATGTCGACGCCGTTGCCGCCGTACATCATGTCGGCGCCGGCGCCGCCTTCGATATGGTCGTTGCCGTTGCCGCCATCGATCGTGTCGCCACCCTCGTCGCCGAAGAGCATGTCGAGACCGGAACTGCCGAGGATGGTATCGACGCCTTCGTCGCCGTGAATGGTGTCGGCGCCCTTCTGGCCTTTCAGGCTGTCGTCGCCGGTGCCGCCGTTGAGGATGTCGTCGCCGCTGCCGCCCTTGACCGCGTCGTTGCCCTCGTCGCCGTTCAGCGTGTCGTTGCCGCTGCCACCCTTGAAGATGTCGTCGCCGCCGAGCCCCTGGAAGGTATCGTCGCCGCCGTTGCCCCTGAAGATGTCCTGGAAGGGACCACCGAGGAAATTGTCGTCATACTGGCTGCCGATGTATTTCCACTCGACCGGCGAAACCAGCAGCCCGACGAAGCTTACCGCCGTGGCATTGGTGTTCACCACGTCCAGCGGGGTGTTGTAGCCGGTCACCGTCCAGGACGTGTTGGACTGGCTGTTGTCGACCGCGTCGAAGCCCTCGACGATGCCGGTGAAGCGACCGTTGCTGTCCACCCCGAAGCCCTTGCCGTGCAGGGTCATCGTGTAGGTGATGCTGGGATCCATTCCCCCGACGAAGGTATGGAGCACCGCCTTCTTGGAGTTGATGACCTGGTAGTCGTGGGTCTGCTTGCTCAGGCCATCGACAAAATTCGGACCGTCGAACGGGCCGGATACAACGATCTTCGCCATGGGGTTCTTCCTCCGCCTTCGGAATCGTCAGGGGGCCAGTCGCCACTCGAAATCCCTCGAATCCGCCTCATGCCTCACGAGCCGAATCCATCGGGCGACCTTTGCTAGGCCACAAAAATCCAGTGTTCAACTGACGTTAGGTGGATGACCTTAACCGGAAGTTGATGCCGGCGGGCCCGTCCCGCCGCCGCCGGTGTGATCTACGTCACAGCCGGAATCGGCGGGCGAAGGTAGATGGTTGCGGAGATTCCTTGCCGGCTTCCGGCATTCCCCTGGAGCATGGACACGAATGGCGAAATATCGCGCCAGCCTTCCCCAGATCAGTGGAGACGACGTCTTCCTGACCGACGGCGGCATCGAAACCTTTCTGATCTTCCAGCAAGGGATCGACCTTCCCTATTTCGCGGCCTTCGACCTGCTGCGCGACGCCGCCGGGCGCGACGTGCTGCGAAACTATTACCGGCCCTTCGCTGAGACGGCCGCCGAGGCCGGGCTCGGCTGCGTGCTCGAATCGCCAACCTGGCGGGCCAATCCCGACTGGGCCGCGAAACTCGGCTACAGCGACCGGGCCACCGTCGCGATGAATCACGAAGCCATCGCCCTGATGCAGGAGCTCCGGCGCGATTTCGAGACGCCGCGCTCGCCGATGGTGATCAGCGGCTGCGTCGGGCCCCGCGGCGACGGCTATGTCGCCGGCGAAGCGATGACCCCGGAACAGGCCGAACGCTACCACGCGCCCCAGATCAACGCCTTCCGCCGCGCCGATGCCGACATGGTCACGGCAATCACGATGACCTACCCCAAAGAGGCGATCGGCATCGCCCGCGCGGCGGCGAAGGCCGAGATGCCCGTCGTCATCTCATTCACCGTCGAGACCGATGGCCGGCTGCCCAGCGGCCACTCGCTCAAGGAGGCGATCGCCATGGTCGACCTCGCGACCGGCGCCGCGCCGACCTACTACATGATCAACTGCGCCCACCCGACCCATTTCGATCATCTCTTCGACAGCGACGAGATCTGGGTCCAGCGCATCCAGGGGCTCCGCGCCAACGCGTCGTCCCTGAGCCATGCCGAACTCGACGAGGCGACCGAGCTCGACGACGGTGACCCGGTCGATCTCGGCAGGCGCTACGCGGAGCTGCGCCGGCGCCAGCCCCAGCTGACGGTGATGGGCGGCTGTTGCGGCACCGACCACCGCCACGTCAGGGAAATCTGCCTCGCCTGCATGGAAGTCGCCTGAGCGACACGCCCGTCAGGCTCGGCGACCAACAGGGCGATCAGCTCTTGAGGAACGCGGCGAAAGCCTCGTCATAGCCTCCGTGCCAGCGCGACAAGGGCGGACGGTTCTCGGCGATGTCGCCGGCCGCCCACAGCATCCGCCTGGCATCCATCTCGCGGGTCACGTCGTTGTCCGGGCAGATGATGTAGAAATCGCCCTTCCCCGTCGCCTCGAACAGCAGGTCGACGACCTGGTCCGGCCACCAGGCGCCGGCCGGCTTTTCCGTGGCGCCGCCGGCGGTCATCGTGGTGAAGGTCCAGCCGGGCACCAGGAGATGGGCGGTCACCCTGCAGTCCTCGATGTTGCGCAGGCTGTGCTGGAGCCCCTCGGTAATCACCTTCACCCCCGCCTTCGAGACATTATAGGCGGTGTCGCCGGGCGGACAGGTGATGCCCTGCTTGGAACCGGTATTGACGATCATCGCCGCATTGCCCTGGCCGATCATCGCCGGGCTGAAGGCGTGGACGCCGTTGATCACGCCCCACAGATTGACGCCGATCACCCGCTGCCAGCGGTCGTAGTGGTCGAAGGGGCCGCCGCCGGGCGCCGTCCCGGCATTGTTCATCAGCACGGCGACGTCGCCGAACGCATCGTAGACCCGCTCGCGCAGCGCCTGCACCTCCTCCATCCGGCTGACGTCGCAGGGCACGGTGATCACCCGGGTGCCGCCGCCCGGCACGGAGTCGTCGATCGCCGCCGCGGCCGCCTCCAGCGCCGACGGGTCGAGATCGGCGATCGCGATCTTCATGCCGAAGCCGGCGAACCGCTTGGCGGCCGCGAGACCGATGCCCGACGCCCCGCCTGTGATGACCGCGGCGCGGCCGGCCTCGATCGCTGGGTGGTTTGGCATGGGGTCCTCCTCGTCTTTCGATGTCCGTCTTGCGCCGGTGCTTACACCATGACCGCGTCGAGCATGGCGCGATAATCCGCGGCCGCCGCCTCGCGCGGGTTCGTCGCGTGGCTGTGGTCGGCGAGCGCCCGCTCGATCACCCAACCGAGCGCGTCCTCCTGCAATCCCAGCGTCCTGAGCCCGGCCGGGATGCCGATCCGCGCGTTGAGCGCCTCGCATTCGGCGGCGAGATCGGCGGATTCGTCGAGGCCGATCGCTGCCTTCAGGCGGGCAAGCTTCTCCCCGCAAACCGGTTCATTGAAACGGATCACCGGCGGCAGGAGGATCGCGTTCAGCGTCCCGTGGTGGAGGTTCGGCTCCTTCAGGCCGCCGAGCGCATGCGACAGGGCGTGGATGGCGCCGAGGCCCTTCTGGAAGGTCATGCCGCCTTCGAGCGCCCCCATCATCATCTCGGTGCGGACCGCGATGTCGTTGCCATCAACGACGGCGCGCTCGAGGTTCCGCCAGATACGGCCAGCGCCATCCAGCGCGATCGCCTCGGCCGGCGGGTTGAAGCGCGGCGAGAGCAGCGTCTCGACGCAATGGCTGAAACCGTCGAGGCCGGTCGCCGCGGTCAGGCCGGGCGGCAGGCCGAGGGTCAGCTCGGGATCGCAGATCGCGCGGCGCGGGATGAGATGCGGGCTGATGAAGCCGAGCTTGCGCCCGTCATCGAGCGTGATCAGCGCCGCCCGCCCGACTTCGGAGCCGGTGCCGGCGGTGGTCGGGATGGCGATCAGCGGCGAGACGGCGGCGATCCGCGCCACGCCGCCATAGATCGCCGCGTATTCCTCGAGCGGTCCGGCATGGGTGGCGAGCAGCGCCACCCCCTTGGCAAGGTCGATCGGCGAGCCACCACCCACCGCGACGAGCCCGTCACATCCCTCGCTCCGATAGACCCGAAGCGCCGCCTTCGCCGCGGCCTCGGTCGGGTTGGTCGGCACGTCGAGAAAGACCGGCGCCCCGGCGGGACAGAGTTCGGCGATCCGCCCGACCAGTCCGGTCTGTTCCAGTCCGCGATCACTGACGATCAGCGGACGGTCGACGGCCACCGCATCAAGTTGCTCCGGCAGTCCGGCCAGCACGCCGGCCCCGAATTCGACGGTGGTCAGATAGGTGATCGTCGCCATGCCGCGTCTCGCCCCCAAAGCTCGGTCGTTGCCATTGGCCCGTCACGGACCGTCCCTTTCCGGCGATCCTAGCAGGGTCGTCGTCGGGAAGCCCACACGACAGGTCGCCGTCCTGTCGCTGGAGGATCGCCGCCTATCCCTGTTCGCCCTGTGCGATCGGCGGCTGGAAGGCGTAGCCCATGTCCCAGGGGAAGTAGATCCAGGTGTCCTGGCTGACCTCGGTGATGAAGGTGTCGACCAGCGGCCGCCCGGCCGGCTTGGCGTAGACCGTCGCATAGTGGCACTTCGGCACCATGTCGCGCACCATCCTGGCGGTCTTGCCGGTATCGACAAGGTCGTCGATCACCAGCACCGCGGAACCGTCACCCTCGGCGAGATCGACGAAGTCCTGGCCGACCGGCTTCAGCACGTCCAGCCCGCCCTGCTCCTTGTAGTCATGGTAGGAGGCGACGCACACCGTCTCGATCAGGCGGATCCCCAGCTCGCGGGCGATGATCGCCGCCGGCACCAGCCCGCCACGGGTGACGCAGACGACCGCCTGCCACGATCCCTTGTCGGAAAGCCGCCAGGCCAACGCGCGCGCATCTCGGTGAAACTGGTCCCAGGAAACCGGGAATGCCTTGTCGGCCCTCGGATCGGCCATGTCCGTCCTTTCGAGTTGTCATTGGTCCCGAACCATCGGCCGCGCCAACCGGCGTGCCAAGCTGGACCGCGCGACGGTCCACAGGAAAATCAGGTATCGACAAGCCGGCCGGAGCGAAGCTCCGCCAGCATCGCCTCGACCACGGTCGCGGCGGCCCCGAGCCGCGCCTCGTCGCGCGACCGCAGGACCAGCGTCGTGGTGAAGCCGACGCCTTCCTCGAAGCCCGGATAGCTCCCCATCGAGACGTCCGGAAAGTCCTTCTGGATATCTCCCAGCGGTGCGGCGATGTCGCCCTCCTTCAGTCCGGTCGGGATCGAGCGGGACAGCATCTTCCTGCCGGTTGCGAGGCTTGGTGCGACCGCGTCGAGCATCGCCTGCATGATCGTCGGCACGCCCGCCATGACATGGACGTTGCCGATGGTGAAGCCGGGCGCCTTCGAGACGCTGTTCTCGATCAGCTCGGCACCTTCGGGAATCCGCGCCATGCGCAGCCGCGCCGCGTTGAGCTGGTCCTCGGGGATGCGTTCCAGCAGCAACGCCCGGGCCCGCGGATCGACGTCGATCGGAACGCCGAAGGCCCTGGCGACGGAATCGGCCGTTATGTCGTCGTGGGTCGGGCCGATGCCGCCGGTGGTGAAGACATGGTCGTAGCGGTCGCGGAGCGCGTTGAGTGCCGCGACGATCTCATCCTCGACATCCGGAACGACCCGGACCTCGTGGACGTCGATGCCGACATTGGTCAGGTATTCGGCGATATAGCCGATATTCTTGTCCTTGGTTCGTCCGGAGAGGATTTCGTCGCCGATCACCAGGATCGCCGCCGTGACGACCCCTGAATCATCTGCCTCGGCCATGCTTCCACCATTTCCTTTCGCGAAGGGGTCATGATTCCGGTTCCCGTATCTTTGCGCTAGCGCAAAGTCGCGTCGGCCGCGATGGGCTTGATTGGCGATGGTTATCTGAACGGATTCGCCCGACCATGCGCCCGGACCTTGCCGCACGCTACGCCGACGAGCGGCTCCCCCGCTACACCAGCTACCCGACCGCGCCGCAATTCAGCGCCGCCGTGGGGCCATCCCGCTACGCCGAATGGCTCGGCGAGGTTCCCGCTGACGCCCGCGGATCGCTCTACGTCCACATCCCCTTCTGCCGGCGGATGTGCTGGTATTGCGGCTGCAACACATCGGTGGCCACCCGGCAACAGCCGGTCACCGATTATCTGGCGTCCCTTGGCGCGGAGATCGGCATGGTCGCAGGGCGCCTGCCGGGGCATCTCGCGGTCACCCATCTCCATTTCGGCGGCGGCACGCCGACCATCGTCCAGCCGGCCGAGCTTATCGCTGTCATGGCCCGGCTCCGCGGCGCCTTCGACATTCGCTCCGGGGCCGAGGTCGCCATCGAGATCGACCCGCGTGTTCTTACCGCTGAAATGGCGGCCGCGCTGGGGAAAGCCGGCTTCACCAGGGCGAGCCTCGGCGTCCAGAGCCTCGATCCGGCGGTCCAGGCGGCGATCAGCCGGCGACAGAGCTTCGCCGAGACCGCCGCCGCCGTGGAAAAGCTCCGCGGGGCGGGCATCGAGGGAATCAACCTCGACCTCATCTACGGCCTCCCTCACCAGACCGTCACATCCTGCCTCGAGACCGTCCGCGCCTGCCTCGCGCTTCGGCCCGACCGCTTCTCGGTCTTCGGTTATGCGCATGTCCCTGACTTCAAGCGCCACCAGCGCAGGATCGACGCGGCGGCGCTTCCCGGCGGTCACCAGCGGAACGACCAGGCCGAGGCGATCGCCGCCGAGATCGAAGCGGCCGGCTATGATCGCATCGGGCTCGACCACTTCGCCCTGCCCGCCGACGCCATGGCGGAAGCCGCCGGCACCGGCGCCCTCCATCGCAACTTCCAGGGTTACACCACGGACGCCGCCGACCTGCTGATCGGCCTTGGTGCCTCGGCGATCGGCCGCCTGCCCCAGGGCTACGTCCAGAACGCCGCGGTCACCCGCGACTACCTCGCCGCGATCGCGCGGGGCGAGCTCGCCGCGGTGCGCGGCTTCTCGCTTCGCGACGACGACCGCCTCCGCGCAGACCTGATCGAGCGCCTGATGTGCGACTTCCGCGTCGACATCGCCGACGTCTGCGGCCGGCATGGCGTGCCTGTCGACGCGGTTGCCGACGCCCTTCCCATTCTCGACCGGCTGGCCGCCGACGGGGTGCTCCGCCGCGACGGCGCGATGGTCGAGATGGCCGGGGATGCCCGCACGCTTGTCCGTGTCGCGGCGGCGGCCTTCGACGCCTATCGCGC
>NZ_JAGRLA010000087.1 GCF_020442045.1 Bauldia sp.
CTGATCGAGAACGGCATGGTGCTCGCCAAGGTCGATCCCTACTGGGTCCAGTTCCTGCTCGGCGCGCTGATCCTCGCGGCGGTGTGGCTGAACCGCTGGCGGGCGGTCCGGACGGGGACGGCCTGAGATGCGCCTCACCGTCGAGAAAGCCAGCAAGTCCTTCCCCGGCGTCAAGGCGCTGGACGGCGTCTCGCTCGACCTGAGGCCCGGCGAGATCCATGCCCTGATGGGCGAGAACGGCGCCGGCAAGTCGACCCTGATCAAGATCATCACCGGCGTCTACCAGCCCGACGAGGGCCGGGTGATGCTCGACGGCAGCGAGGTCCGCTTCGCCAGTCCCCGCGACGCTCTCGCCGCCGGCATCAGCGCCGTCCACCAGGAGCGGAACCTCGTGCCGCGCTTCACCGTGGGCGAGAATATCGCGCTGGAAAGGCTGCCGACGAGGAACGGGCTGATCGATTATGCCCAGGTCGACCGCGAGGCGCGGCGCTACCTCGACCTCCTCGACCGCGGCATCGATACCCGCGCCGAGGTTCGCACCCTGTCGGTGGCGCAGATGCAGATCGTCGAGATCGCCAAGGCGCTGTCGCTGGAAGCAAAGATCCTGCTTCTCGACGAGCCGACCGCCTCGATCACCGAGCACGAGACGGCGGCGCTCTTCGCGCTGCTTCGACGGTTGCGCGAGGAAGGCGTGGCGATGCTCTTCGTCAGCCACAAGCTGGAGGAGGTCTTCACCATCGCCGACCGGGTGACGGTGCTGCGCGACGGCAGGAATGCCTCCGACGGCGTGCCGATGGCGGAGATGACGCGCCAGAAGCTGGTGTCGCAGATGATCGGCCGCGAGGAGCGCATCGCCAAGCTCCGCGATCGCGAGGTCGACAACGCCGACGTCGTCATGGAGGCGAAAGGCCTGTCGACCTCGGACGGTCATCACGACATCTCTTTCCGCCTGCACCGGCGGGAGATTCTCGGCTTCTACGGCCTGGTCGGCGCCGGGCGGAGCGAGCTGATGAAGGCGATGCTCGGCGGCGCGGTGACCGGCGGCGAGCTGACCGTCAACGGCAAGCCCGCCCGCATCCGCGACATGCACGAGGCGCTCGGCAAATACCGCATCGGCTATGTCAGCGAGGACCGCAAGGGCGAGGGGCTGGTCCTCATCCATTCGGTCAAGGAGAATGTCGCGATCACCATCTGGCAGCGCATCGCCCGCTTCCTCGGCCTGATTCCGCCGGGAACCGAGGCGCGCGCCGTCCAGCCTTTCGTCGACCGGCTGGAGGTCCGCACGCCATCGCTGAACCAGACGGTCGGCAACCTTTCCGGCGGCAACCAGCAGAAGGTGTCGATCGCCAAGTGGCTGGCGGCGAATGCCGGGATCCTGATCGTCGACGAGCCGACGGTCGGCATCGATATCAAGACCAAGACCGATATCCACGAACTGCTCGGCGAGATCGCCCGCGAAGGCGTGTCGATCATCCTCATTTCCAGCGACATGCCGGAGATGGTGGCGGTGGCCGACCGCATCCTCGTCATGCACGGATTCAGGATCGTCGGCGAGGTCGCCAACGATCACCAATACGAGAATGCGTCAAAGGCGATCATGGCCAGAATCCATGCGGTCGAGGAAGAAGAAGCGGCCAGCGCCGGGTAGGAATCGTTCTCCGGGAGACCAAGAGATGGCAAAGATCGAACGCGTCGAGGTCCTGATGGTCGACCTCGTCCCCAAGGTGAAGCGGACCGACGCGATCCAGTCCTTCACCAGCCAGGAGACGCCGATCGTCCGGATTTTTGCCGACGACGGCGTGGTCGGCACCGGCTACACCTACACGATCGGCACCGGCGGCCATGCGGTGGTGGCGCTCATCGCGCAGAACCTCGCGCCGATGCTGATCGGCCGCGATCCGGAAAAGGTCGAGCAGATCTGGAAGGCGCTCTTCTACCACACCCACGCGACGGCGGTCGGCGCGATCACCTCGCTGGCGCTCGCCGCGATCGACACCGCGCTGTGGGACATGCGCTGCCGCCGCTCGGGCCGGCCGCTCCATGTCGAGGCGGGCGGGGCGCAGGACAGGGTGCCGCTCTACACGACCGAGGGCGGCTGGCTGCACATCGAGACGGCGGCGCTGGTCGAGGATGCGCTGCGCGCCAAGGCGGCCGGCTTCGGCGGCTCGAAGATCAAGGTCGGCCGCCCGCCCAAGCAGGACGTCGCCCGGCTCGAGGCGGTGCGGGAAGCGGTCGGCGACGACTTCGAGATCATGGTCGACGGCAACCAGGGCGCCAATGTCGACGAGGCGATCCGCCGGGCGCGGCTCTACGAGGCGGTCGATCTCGCCTGGTACGAGGAGCCGCTGCCGGCGGAGGATCTCGGCGGCCATATCCGGCTCTCGGCCTCGACCAGCCTGCCGATCGCGGTGGGGGAATCGATCTACAGCCTCCAGCATTTCCGCGAATACCTGCAGCGCGACGCGACCAGCGTCATCCAGGTCGACGTGGCGCGGATCGGCGGCATCACGCCGTGGCTGAAGACCGCGCATCTCGCCGAATCCTTCAACATCGACGTCTGCCCCCATTTCCTGATGGAGCTGCATGTGGCGCTGACCGCCGCCGTGCCGAACGGCCGCTGGGTCGAATACATCCCGCAGCTCGACAGCCTGACGACCGAGGGCATGAGAATCGAGAACGGCCATGCCGTTCCGTCGGACGCGCCGGGGCTCGGCATCGCCTGGGACTGGGACGCGATTGACGGCCGCCGCGTCGACGGCCTCACCCATGTGGTGACAGAGGCGGGTTAGCGAAGCGGGCCGCGCGGATGTCGAGGACGGCCGAGAAGCGGACGGAACCGGGGACGCCGCCCCTCTACGAAGTGATCTACGCGGTCCTCCGCGAACACATCCTCGACGGCAGCTTTGCGCCCGGCCTCGTCCTCGGTGCCGCCGGCGTCGCCCGCGCCTTCAATTCGAGCCGCGTGCCGGCCGCCGCCGCCCTCCAGCGCCTGCGGCAGGAAGGACTGCTCCGCGACTTCAACGGCCGTGGCTACCTGACCGGCGAGGCGGGCGTCGAGCCGCTCCGCCTCGATCTCGGCGAGGCGGGATTGAGACTGCCGCCCGAGGTCGCCGGCACGCTCAGGGTCCGCAACCGGCGGGAGCGGATCTATCCGGCGGTCGAGCATGTCATCGCCCGCGCACTTCCCTATGGGCGGTTCCAGGTCAACGAGAGCGCGCTCGCCGAGTATCATGACGTCAGCCGCACCGTCGCCCACGAGGTGCTGACCCGGCTCGAGCGCACCGGCCTGGTGACGCAGGACCTCAACCAGCGCTGGTATGCCGGACCGCTGTCGGAGGAGGGGCTCCGCGACCATTTCGAGATGCGCTGCCTGCTCGAGCCGATCGCGCTTGGCCAGGTGATGGACTCGATTGCCGGCAACGAGGTCGAGGAGCGTCGCGACCGCGCCGAGAAGGCGGCGAAGACCCGGCCGACCCTGGAGCGGATCGAGAGGCTCGAACGAGACCTTCATATCGACATCGTCCTGCGCTGCCGGAACCAGCAGCTTCGCGAGACGATCCGGCGCAGCCAGCTCGTCATCGTCGCCATCCACCACGCCTTCGATCTCTATCGCGACCAGGCGGTCATCTCGCTGATGGTGGCGGAGCATATCGACATCCTCGGCCACGTCCTGGCCGGCCGGCGGGAAAAGGCGATGCGGGCGCTCGAGGCGCATCTGACACGGTCGCTGTCGCAGAATATCGAGACCGTGCGGAAGCTCGGGCCGATGCCGGAGGAGAACCGCCTGCCCTATCTGACGCCGGCGCCGGGCTGAGGCTTGGGGGGCCGTGGGCCACCCCTCCGCCATCCTGAGGTGCTTCGCGGAGCGAAGCCTCGAAGGACGCAGAGCCTGCTCTCGCGCTCCCTCACCAGCGGATGAACCGCGGGGCATTGCGTCCTTCGAGGCTCGGGCTGTCGCCCTCGCACCCTCGGGTCAAGCCCGAGGGCGGGCTCTCAGGATGGCCAGGGAGGTATCTGCCCAGGGGGCCGCCCGGTCCCTTCCAATTTCGCGAGGCGATAGTAGAGTCGGACCCAACGGTCGCGCGGGACGCGCGCGGAAAGCGACGGCGGCCGGTCTCAAGGGGGTGACGGTTCTTTCGCTGGCCGCAAGGGAGGTCGGAGGTGGGATATATGCGCCTGTCGCGGAGCCTGCTGGCGGTCGTGGCCCTCGGTCTGCTCGCGACGGTCGCGGTCGCCGGCGCGACCCAGCTCGTCCCGACGCCCGTGCCACGGCCGGCGCGCGCCGCACCATCGACGCCCGCGCCGGCTTCCGTCCAGGTCAGCCACGGCAGCGTCTATTTCCTTCGCGGCCTGCTCAACGTCTTCTCGCGCGGCATGGACCGGCTTTCCGACAAGCTGGAAGCCAGGGGCATCCAGTCACGGGTCACCAACTACACCCACTGGCAGGAATTCGCGACGCTGCTGGTCAACCAGTACCGCACGGACAAATCGCTGACGCCGGTGATCATCGTCGGCCATTCGCTCGGCGCGGACGCGGCCATCAACATGGGCAACTATCTCGGCAGGAACGGCGTCCCGGTCCGGCTCGTCGTCTCCTTCGACGCCGTCGACGGCGGCAGCGCCGTCGGGGCCGGCATCGACGAGGTCGTGAACTACTACAAGTCCGACGGCGTCGGGCGGGTCATCAAGGCGTCGCCGTCCTTCAAGGGCGAATTGGTCAATGTCGACGTTGCCGACCGGACCGACATCGATCACCTCAATATCGAGAAGGACGAGACCCTGCACGAAGAGGTGATCGTCAAGGTCGTCGACATCTTCAACCGGCAATGAGCCCCGCTCCGGGAATGCCGGCGCCGCCGGTTCAGCGGTCGATCCGGGCGCGGTTGGTCAGGATCAGCGCCGCCGCGGCCGAGAGCAGGGTCGCCGCCGCGTAGAACCAGATGCCGGCCTGGGTCGCCGCCGACGCGAGGCCGCTGGTCTTGGCGGCGAAGATCGCCAGCGCCACCACCAGCACGTCCGCCATCGACCATTTCGACAGGATGCCGACGCGCTCGACCCAGTGGGTTCGTCCCGGGTGATAGGCGGCCATGTGCAGGACGACCAGCTTGGCGGCGGGGAAGGCGACGGAGAACAGCCCGACGATCGCCGCGATGGCGACATCGCCCTCGTGCCAGAGCCCGGCAAGGATGTCGACGAGGGAGGGCGTCTCCGAGAAGAAGATGAAGGATTCGAAGACGGCGATCGGCAGGATCAGCCCGAGGCCGAAGCAGAAGGTCGCCGCGAACAGGACGAGCGGCAATGCGGCGACAACGATCCTCATGCTGACGGCTGCTCCGACCCTTGTCCTGTCCCGGTTCCAACCAGGCCCCGCAGAGAGGTGGTCCGTCCGGCGAAAAACCGCAAGCCCCGGCCGCCGGTCCGATGGTCCGGGCGGGAGCGAAGGTCCGGCGACCGCGCGCGGCCGGGCCGTCCTGCGCGCTGGCGACCGGCGGCCATCAAGGCCGAAGGAGGCGCGACCTTCAAGGCCGGCCGGACGGGCGAATACGCCATCGCCAGGAACCCCGGCCCGCGACGCCGGCCTGCGGATTCTCATGGCGCCATTCTCGGTCTATAACAGGGATGACGTCGGGGCGGCTCCGAAACAGCCTCGCGTTCCAGATAACGGGGCCGGCACGCCAATGCGCCGGTCCCACCCCTTGCTTCCTGACGGGTGGGCCGATTGATGAATGTTTTTCCCCTGCACTCGGACATGGTGTCGCTGGCGGTGACGGAAACCGGCGGGCATCTCTCCGATGTCGTCTTTTCCCTCGCCGGCGGGCGCAGCGTCAGCCCGATGCACACCGCGCCGTGGCGACACGACGAACTTACCGACGACACGCCGCCGATCGTGAGGATCCTGCGCGGCGACTTCTTCTGCGCACCCTTCGGGGCGAGCGACGTCCTTCCCGGCGATCTGCCCGTCCATGGCCTGCCGGCGAGCGGCACCTGGCGGCTCGAGCGCTCGGACGGGACGAGCCTCGACGCCGTGCTCGACGGTGACGTGATGGGCGCCACGGTCACCAAGCATGTCGCGCTTCGGCCCGGCGAAACGGTGGTCTATCAGCGCCATGCGCTCACCGGTGGCGAGGGACGCCTGCCGATCGGCCATCATGCCATGCTGCATGCCAGCACGCCGCTGCATCTCGCCTTTTCGCCCTGGACCGCGGCGCTGACCCCGCCCGAGCCTGTCGAGGAGCCTCCGCTCGGCCGCCCGCTTCTCGCCGAGGACCAGCGGATCGCCGACCTCCGCGCCGCCCGTCGCGCCGACGGCGGCTCGGCCGACCTGACCGTTTTCCCCACCGCCGAGGGCTACGAGCAGATCTGGATGCTGCTCAATGACCGCAACCGGCCCTTCGCCTGGACGGCGGCGACGGCGCCGGAAGAAGGCTGGGTGTGGTTCGGCATCAAGGACCCGCGCGTGCTGCCGGAGACGCTGATGTGGATGAGCGACGGCGGGCGTGATTATCCGCCATGGAACGGCCGTCACCGCCGCGCCATCGGGCTGGAGGAGATCTGCGGCTATTTCCACCTGAGCCATGCGCGCGCGATCGCCGACAATCCGGTTGCCGCCGCCGGGAGCCCGACCGCCGTGACGCTTGAACCGCACGGCGCGCTGACGTTTTCCTACCTGTTCGGGCTTGCCGCGGTTCCCGACGGCTTCGGCCGCGTCACCGACATCGCGGCGAGCCCCGGGGGCGTGACGCTGACCGGCGAGGACGGCGCGTCGGTCTTCGCCGCCTGCGACGTCGGCTTCGTCACCGGCGACACCTGACGGAGCACCTCAGAGCGCGATCGCGTTGCCGCCGACATAGACCGCCTCGAGGGCGAGGTCCGCCGTCAGCACGACGAGATCCGCCCTGAGACCTTCGGCGATCCGGCCGCGATCGGTGAGGCCGAGATAGTCCGCCTGGATCGTGGCGGTCCGGCGCGCCGCGTCCTCGATCGTCAGGCCGAGCGAGACGAGGTTGCGGAAGGCCTCGGCCATGGTGAGGCAGCTTCCGGCAAGCGTCCCGTCGGCGAGGCGGACGCCGTTGTCGCATTTCCGCACCACCTGCTGGCCGAGGCGGTATTCGCCGTCCGGCATGCCGGCGGCGGCCGAGGCGTCGGTGATCGCGTAGAGCGACGGGATCGCGCGAAGCGCCGCCCGGATGGCGCCGGGATGGACGTGGATGAGGTCCGGGATCAGCTCGGCATGGTCGAGATGGGCGAGCGCCGCGCCGACGATCCCCGGCGCGCGGTGGTGGAGCCCGGTCATCGCGTTGAAGAGATGGGTGGTGCCGTCGATGTCGGTGGCGAAGCGCGCCGCGGCGGTCTCGTAGTCGCAGGAGGAATGGCCGAGCTGGGCGCGAATGCCGCGTGCCCGGAGGAAGGCGGCGAGCCGGCCGTCGGGATCGGCCTCGGCCGCGACCGTGACGACCCGGATCGGGGCAAGGGCGCAGAAGCGCGCCATCAGGTCGAGGTCGGCGGTGATGGCGAAGGGCGGCTGGGCACCGAGCCGGTCCGGGCTGATGAACGGCCCTTCGAGATGGACGCCGAGGATCGCCGCCTCGCCCTCGCCGGGCGCGCGCATGGCCTCAGCCACGGCGGCGAGCGCCGCCTCGATCTCGGCCGCCGGGGCGGTCATCGTCGTCGCCAGGAAGGAGGTCGTCCCATTGCGGGCGTGGAGACGGGCGGCGGTGCGCGCCGCGTCCCCGCCTTCCATGACGTCGGCGCCGCCACCGCCATGGCAATGGAGATCGATGAAGCCCGGGAGGATGAGGTTCGGCCTGGCCCGGTCGCTGGCGGCGAGCGCGACGATGCGGTCGCCTTCGATCGTCAATTCGACTGGCCGCAACCCTTCCGCCGTGACTGCCTGTCCCGAGATGGTCGTCATCAGTGAAGGAGTTTCCCCTGGCTCGATCTTTCCGCTGACAAACAAGCGTCCGGGACAACGAAAGTACAGGCCAATACGAATGCCCGCATGCCAGACGATCCGGGCCCGCCAGACGAGCGTCCCTCTCCGATCATCTGGGAGTGGTTAAGGAAGTATGAAACGATGATTGCACTCACTTTGGCACCAAGGCATCTTATACGGGTGCACCAAGGGGGGAGGGAAATATGGTCCTCGTTATCAACGATACGCCCAGCCCGTTCCTTTTTTCGTTCACCGAGCCGGTGGCGAATCCCGGACCGGA
>NZ_JAGRLA010000088.1 GCF_020442045.1 Bauldia sp.
CGGCGAAGATGGCCGGCGCGCGGCTCTTCGGCCGCGACTTCGGGGACCAGCGGAACGCCGCCGAACTGATGGCTGCGCTTGGCGGTCTCAAGGGTCCGATGATGAAGCTTGCCCAGCTTCTGTCGACCGTGCCGGATCTGCTGCCGCCGGAATATGCCGCCGAACTCCAGAAGCTCCAGTCCTCGGCGCCACCGATGGGGCCGGCCTTCGTCAAGCGGCGGATGCGGGCGGAACTGGGGCCTGACTGGCGCGGGCGATTTGCGTCTTTCGACGACGCTCCTGCCGCCGCCGCCTCGCTCGGCCAGGTCCACCGCGCCGTCGGCCTCGACGGTCGCGATCTTGCCTGCAAGCTGCAATACCCGGACATGCAGTCGGCGGTGGAGGCGGATCTCGGCCAGCTCGGCGTGATCTTCGCGCTGCAGCGGCGCTTCAATCCCGAGATCGACACCACCGAGATCGCCAAGGAGCTGTCGGAGCGGCTGCGCGAGGAGCTCGACTATCGTCGCGAGGCGCGCAACGCCGCCCTCTACGGCGTGGCGCTCGAGAAGGAGGCCTTGATCCGGGTGCCGGACACCGTTTCCGATCTCTCGACCGGTCGCCTGCTGACGATGACGTGGCTCGAGGGATCGCCGCTCCTGTCCTTTCTCGAACACAGCCTCGACGACCGCAACCGGATCGCCGAGGCGATGTTCCGCGCCTGGTGGCATCCCTTCGCGACGCACGGGATCATCCACGGCGATCCGCATCTCGGCAATTACAGCGTCTTCCAGGAGGACGGCCGCCCCGGCGGAATCAACCTTCTGGACTATGGCTGCATCCGCGTCTTCACCCCGCGCTTCGTCAGCGGCGTCGTGGAGCTTTATCACGGCTTCCTCGACGACGACCGCGACCGGGTCGTCGAGGCCTATCGGCGCTGGGGCTTTGCCAGGCTCAGCGACGAGCAGATCGACATCCTCAATATCTGGGCCCGCTTCATCTACGCGCCGCTGATCGACGACAGGGTGCGGACCATCGCCGACGGCATCGACCCGCAGGCCTACGGCCGCCGCGAAGCCTGGAAGGTCAAGCAGGGGCTGAAGGCCGGCCCGCCGATCACCGTGCCGCGGGAATTCGTGCTGATGGATCGCGCCGCGATCGGGCTCGGTTCGGTGATGCTCCATCTCAGGGCGGAGCTCAATTTCCACCGTCTTTTCGCCGAAGCGATCGGCGATTTCGACGAAGACAAGCTCGCCCGGCGCCAGGCGAGGGCGATCGAATCCGCCGGGTTGCCGGCCTCTTCCTGAGGGGAGCGTCGGGGCGGCGAATACCGGACGCCGTCCGCGTGTTAGATTCTGTGCTGTCGCATTGGAGGAGACCAGTCGATGCGCCTGATCTTTCCAGGACTCGCCCCGATCTACGCCGTCCTGTCCGAGCCGGCCTATGCGTTGACCCGGTTGGTGGCCGGTGCCTTCCTGGTTCCCCACGGCCTGTGGAAGCTCTTCGGCATCACCGGCAGCCAGGAAGAGATGATCGCCTTCTTTCACGCGATCGGCCTGGAGCCGGCGGTGCCGTTGATGATCGCCGTCGGGCTCGTCGAGGTCCTCGGCGGGGCTTGCATCGCGGTCGGCTTCCTGACCCGGCCGGCGGCGCTTGCCGCGGCGGTCACCACCGGGACGGCCGCGCTCACCGTCCACCTGCCGCTGGGCTTCTACGTCGAGCCGGGCGGCGTCGAATTCTCCGGGCTGTGGGCGATCGTCCTGCTCATGTTCGCGGTCAAGGGCGGCGGGCGCATATCCGTCGATGCGCTGGTCGGGCGCGAATTCTAGCGCGCCGCTTCCAGTCTGCTAGTCCCGCCCGGAAAAGGGGCCGACGACGCGACGGCTGTGCTCGATCTGGAAGACATTGGAATTGAGCGCGGCGATCCACTGTTTGCCTTCGGTGGTCAGCTCCAGATAGTGCAGGGCCGGCCCGATATACGGCTGGACGTGGCTCCAGAAGAATTCGGGATATTTGTCGATGAGGTCGGCGGGATTGTCGTAGCCGAGCCGCTTCGCGTCGCCGGTCTCGACGAATTCCAGGTACAGCGCGTTGATCTTGCGGTGGTAGAACGGGTCGGCCATCTGGCCGATCAGGTCGGCGGCGCGGACCAGGGAGCCTTCGGTCTCGGTCGCCGTGTGGATGGCGTCCTCGGGGACGGGAAATCGCGTCATCTCGATCGCGGCCGCTATGCGCTCGGCGTCTATGTAGGGGGAGGGGCCGAACCGCTCCAGGGCGTAGATCTTGCCGCGCTCGACATGCCACGGCGTGAGGAAGGCGTCGGAGGCGCCGCGCGGGGGGCAAACCGTCTTGCCCTTGTCGTTGATGACGATGCAGTCGGCGGTGTCACCCTGGCAGATGCCGCGGACATAGCCGATGTCGTGTATCAGGCAGGCGCAGGTGTAGTGGAGCCAGTCCTCCGGCGCCAGCGCCTGTGCGAGCAGTCGGCCACGGAAAATCTCCTGGCCGACCTGGGTCACCATGATGGTGTGCTCGACGTTGTGGTAGAGCGCGTCGGAATTGCCGATCCTCTGCAGCACGAGCCGCGCCGCGCCGCCCATATAGGTCGCGTATTCCGGGTTCCGGTAGGCGAAATATTGCAGGTATTGGCGCGACAGGTAGTCGCCGAAGCTTTCGGCCAGGATCGAAATAGGGTTCAGCATGCCGAGTTCCCCTGCCACGTCGCTCCGCTCGTGCGGGCCGGTCCTATTCTATTAGCTGCTGTTGATGACGGGTGCATGTTTTGCGATCAGGTCGAGCCTCGCTTACGACTGGCTGCGACCCGATACACGATTGTCGCCCGCCAAGGTTTTGCTATAAAAGCCAGCCTCCCGGGACGCTCTGAAGGAGATCGCCATATGGCTCAGCATGTCACTGCCGAACTGGAAACCGCAACCGGCACCGAATATGCCGACCATCTCCGGACCTATGAAGGGTTCATCCACCTCGCCAAATACGGGACGATCGCCGTCGTCATCATCCTGATATTGATGGCATTTTTCTTGCTGTGATCGGGCGCAGCCATTCTTGTCGCCAATGGCGGACCATCGAAGCCCCGCCCTCCACCATCCGGGCGCGGCCGGAATGAAATGTGCCGCCAGCTCGCCTAGACGGATCGGGAAACGCTTATGAAGATCGTCGTCCCCACGGAAACCGACAAGCATGAGCCGCGGGTCGCCGCGACCCCCGAGACCGTGAAGAAATTCGTTGCGCTGGGCGCGGAGGTCGCGGTCCAGAGTGGCGCCGGGGCAGGGTCCCGCATCCCCGACGAGGACTATGAGGCGGCCGGCGCGACGATCGCGAAGACCGCGCCGCCAATGCTGAAATCCGCGGACATCGTCCTCAAGGTTCGCAGGCCCGGCGCCGGCGAGATCAAGAATTTCCAGTCGGGCGCTATCCTCGTCGGCGCGCTCGACCCCATCGGCCATGACGATGTCGTCCAGGCGCTGGCCGAGGCGGGCGTCGGTGCGTTCGCCATGGAATTCCTGCCGCGAATCACCCGCGCCCAGGGCATGGACGTCCTGTCGAGCCAGGCCAACCTCGCAGGCTACCAGGCGATCATCGATGCCGCCGAGAATTTCGGCCGTGCCTTTCCGATGATGATGACGGCGGCGGGCACGGTGCCGGCGGCGCGGGTCTTCGTCATGGGCGCCGGGGTCGCCGGCCTTCAGGCGATCGCCACCGCGCGCCGCCTCGGAGCGGTGGTCACCGCGACCGACGTCCGGCCGGCGGCGAAGGAGCAGGTCGAGTCGCTCGGCGCCAAGTTCGTCGCGGTCGAGGACGAGGAATTCAAGCAGGCCGAGACGGCCGGCGGCTACGCCAAAGAGATGTCGAAGGAGTACCAGGCGAAGCAGGCCGAGCTGGTGGCCGAGCATCTCAAGAAGCAGGACGTCGTGGTGACCACGGCTCTGATTCCCGGCCGTCCGGCGCCGAAGCTGGTGTCGAAGGACATGGTCGCCTCGATGAAGCCGGGTTCGGTCCTTGTCGATCTCGCGGTCGAGCGTGGCGGCAATGTCGAGGGGGCGAAGCCCGGCGAGATAGCCGAGGTCGGGGAAGTCAGGATCGTCGGTTATCTGAACAGCCCGGGGCGGATTCCGGCGAGCGCCTCAGCGCTCTATGCGCGTAATCTCTATGCATTCGTCGAGACGATGATCGACAAGGAGAGCAAGGCCCTTGCGATCGACTGGGACGACGAGCTGATCAAGGCGACGAACCTCACCCGCGACGGTGCTGTCGTCCACCCGGCCTTTGCCGACAAGGGAGCCGAATGATGGCATCGATGACGCCGGAAGACGCCGCGGCCGCGGCCCAGGCGGCCGCCGACACGGCCAAGTCCGCCGCGCAGACGGCGGGCGAAGCGGCGACCGCCGCCCAGGGATTCGCCGACCAGGCGGCCGACGCCATAGGCGGGGCCGTCCATGCGGCGACCGGCGGCGCGATCGATCCCTTCGTCTTCCGGCTGGCGATCTTCGTGCTGGCGATCTTCGTCGGCTACTACGTCGTCTGGTCGGTGACGCCGGCGCTGCATACGCCGCTGATGTCGGTCACCAACGCCATCTCGTCGGTGATCGTGGTCGGCGCCCTGCTGGCGGTCGGCGTCAGCGTCGCCGACGCGGTTTCGGGCGGAAGCACGCTGTCCAAGGTATTCGGCTTCCTTGCCCTGATCCTCGCCTCGGTCAACATCTTCGGAGGCTTTCTCGTCACCCAGCGCATGCTGGCCATGTACAAGAAGAAAGAGAAGGCCTGATCCGATGTTGCGCGACATGCTGCCCGCGATCTTCCAGCTCGCAACGGGTCTCGGCTTCCTCATCTTCCTCGGGACGGCGATCCTGGCCCCTGCCGCCAAGACCACGACCTGGGGACGACTGCTGCTTGTCGCCTTGCTGCTGGTGCCGCTCGGCTTCCTCTTCATGTCGCAGGGCGTCGGGCAGTCGACCTTGGGGCGCGCGGCGCCGATGCTCGTCGCCGGCGGCGTGGCATTCCTCATCGCGGCGGTGTTGACCGCGGCCGGCGTGCTGGTGCTGGCCCGTAGACCCGAAACCGGGAACCGGACGGCATGAACGCGAATCTCACCGCACTGCTCTATCTGATCGCCGGCGTCTTCTTCATCCTGGCGCTTCGCGGGCTGTCGAGCCCGGAAAGCTCGCGCCGGGGCAATGCCTTCGGCATCGCCGGCATGGCGATTGCCATCGTCACCACGCTGTTCGTCGCGGCGCCGGGATGGGGCTCGTTCTTCCTGATCCTCCTCGGCATCGCAATCGGCGGTGCGATCGGCGCGGTGATCGCGCGCCGCATCCCGATGACCGCCATGCCGCAGCTGGTTGCTGCCTTCCATTCGCTGGTCGGCCTCGCCGCGGTGCTGGTTGCCGCGGCCGCGCTTTACGACCCCTACGCCTTCGGCATCGGATCTCCCGGTGCGATCCACGGGTCGAGCCTGATCGAGATGTCGATCGGTGTGGCGATCGGCGCGCTGACCTTCACCGGTTCGGTGATCGCCTTCCTGAAGCTCGACGGGCGGATGTCGGGAGCGCCGATTCTCCTGCCGATGCGGCATGTGGTGAATGCCGGCCTCGGCGTCCTGCTGGTCGTGCTGATCATCATCTTCGCCAGCAGCGAGAGCCACTTCGCCTTCTGGCTGGTCACCATCGCGGCGCTTGCCCTCGGCGTGCTGATCATCATCCCGATCGGCGGCGCCGACATGCCGGTGGTGATCTCGATGCTGAATTCCTATTCCGGCTGGGCGGCGGCGGGCATCGGCTTCACGCTGGGCAACACGGCGCTGATCATCACCGGCGCGCTGGTCGGCTCCTCGGGCGCGATCCTTTCCTACATCATGTGCAAGGGGATGAACCGCTCCTTCATCTCCGTCATCCTCGGCGGCTTCGGCGGAGAGGCGGCCGCGGCTTCCGACGACGGTGTCGTTCGCACCGTCAAGCAGGGCTCGGCCGACGATGCGGCCTTCATCCTCAAGAATGCGTCGAAGGTGATCATCGTGCCGGGCTACGGCATGGCGGTCGCCCAGGCGCAGCATTCGCTTCGCGAGATGGCCGACGAGCTGAAGGAGGCCGGTGTCGAGGTCAAATACGCGATCCATCCCGTCGCCGGCCGCATGCCGGGCCACATGAACGTGCTGCTTGCCGAGGCGAATGTCCCCTATGACGAGGTCTTCGAGCTCGAGGACATCAACTCCGAATTCGCCCAGGCCGACGTCGTCTACGTGATCGGCGCCAACGACGTGACCAACCCGGCGGCCGAGGACGATCCCTCGTCGCCGATCTACGGCATGCCGGTGCTCCAGGTGTGGAAGGCCGGGACGGTGATGTTCGTCAAGCGGTCGCTGGCCTCCGGCTATGCCGGTATCGACAATCCACTCTTCTATCGCGACAACACCATGATGCTGCTCGGCGACGCCAAGAAGATGACCGAGGGCATCGTCAAGGCGCTGGCCTAGCGGCGGATATTCAACCCAAGGATTTCCGGCACCGTCCTTCGCCGTGATCGACTTCGGGCGGGAAAGCCTTGCCTTGTCGCGCCGGCCGTTCCATCTTCCTTTTCCGCTGGCATGGTTGCATGAGGCGAGAATGAGCCCGTCCGACATCTTCGAGTGGCAACCGATGAAAACCGCCCCGCGGGACGGGTCGCGGATTCTCGTCACTGTCCGGGCGAGCGAGCAGGGACCGGCGGAAGTCGATGTCGTCAAGTGGACACGGCTGCACGGCGCCGTCGAGCCTGGATGGACCGCGACCGACTCTGACGCGGAGGCGCCGGTGATGTACGGCCAGGGTGAGCTTGCCTCGTGGATGCCGCTCCCGACAGCCCTTGCCGGTCGCGCAGCGCGGCCGGTCAGGACTGATTTGCCGCCACCGGATCCGGGCGAGGTCGACGGTTCGGCGATCTGAACGAGACTATCCCTTCGGGTCGATGAACCGCTTCTTGACCCGGGCAGCGAAGGCGCCGGGGTTCCTTGCGGCGTCGGTTTCCCGTGCCATCTGCCTGAGCTCGTCCCGCGTCGCCTCGAGCTTCGGCTTCGCCTTCCGCCAGGATTCGGCGGCGCGCGGCTTGACCTCTTTTTCGAAAACGTCGGCTGCCCTTTCGCGGATGCGCGGGTCGTTTGCCAGACGCGTCGCGGTCGAGATGAACCAGCGGCTGATAATCGCCATGACGGGCAAGTCACCTATTCTCTGGTCGGTTCGCGACTCTCGCACGCCCGTGGTGGCCGCCTCAACCGCGGGGGGGGGGGCAGCAGGCGCTAGATGTCCTTCTCGGGTACCTCGACGATCAACGCGCGCTCGCGCAGGAAGGGATCGATCTCCACGGCCTCACGCAGGATCGCCTGGGCCTGACGGATGCGCCCCTGTTGCGTCAGGATCAGCGCCATCCCGGCCATGGCGCCGAAGTGGCGGGGCTCGCGCTGCAATGTCTCCTCGACGTCGGCGAGCGATCCGGTGAAGTCGCCTTGCATGAATCGGATAGTCGCGCGCTGGTTCCAGGCTTCGGCCCAGTCAGGAGCGGTCACCACCAGTTCGTCGAGGATCTCGACCGCACCGGCGAGGTCGTAGTTGCCGCGCCGTTCCATCGCCTGAGCCATGAGGCTGGCCGCGGTCGGGTCGGGGGCGCGGAACCAGTATCGCCAGATCTCGTCCTCGACCTGCCGGGCCTCGGCTTCGGTGCCGGCCCGGGCGAGGTAGCCGAACAGGCGCCCGCCCTCTTCCCGATAGGCGGCCTCGTCGCCCCTCAGTGGCAGATCGTCTTCCGCCGCTTTCACGGCTCGGAGACCGACGGCGAAGGCCGCCATCAGGGCGAAGGCCGCCATCACGGCGAGGTATTGGCGTGGCAGGGTCTGCGAGGCCATTTTCGGATGCTCCGGCCGGATCGCTTCTCCGGTCGATCTATGTCCGGATCGCCCGGCGTCAAGCGTCTAGAGCGAGCGGACCAGTTCCGGCAGGCCGCCGAGGTCGACGAGCTGGCGGTAGCGCGTGTCGGCTTCCGGCGGCTCTGCATTCTCCAGCACCCAGGTCAGGTCGTGCGGGACATAGACGCCCCAGCTTCCCGCCTCGATCGCCGGCAGGATGTCGGAGCGCAGGGAATTGCCGACCATCATCGCCCGTCCGGCGCCATCGCCGTATTGCGTGAAGATCCGGGTGTAGGTCTCCGCCGTCTTGGCGCTGACGATCTCCACCGCATCGAAGAGCTCGCCGAGTCCGGACTGGGCGAGCTTGCGCTCCTGGTCGAAGAGATCGCCCTTGGTGATCAGGATGATGCGATAGTCGCCGGCGAGGGCTTCCAGGGTCTCCCGCGCATGCGGCAGGGTCTCCACCGGGTGGCACAGCATGTCGCGGCCCGCCGACAGGATCGCGCCGATCACCGAAGCCGGCACGTTGCCGTCGGTTACCTCGATCGCGGTTTCAATCATCGACAGCGTGAACCCCTTGATGCCGAAGCCATAGGCGGCGAGGTTGCGCTTCTCCGCCTCGAGCAGCCGCGCCGACAGGTCGGTGTCGCCGGCATGACCGCCAAGGAGGTCGCGGAACCGTTCCTCGGTCATCCGGTAGAAGGTCTCGTTCTCCCAGAGCGTATCGTCGGCATCGAAGCCTATGGCCGTGAGGCTGTTCGGATGTGTCGGCATTGGAATCCTGGTCCCGCGCGGGCGCCGCGACATGGCGGCGTCACGGGAGTCTGTTTATCAAAGCGGCGGATCGTTTGTCGCGGGTGACCCGCCTGGACCATTTCGCATAATATCCCCCGCGTGCGGCGACATCCGAGTCGCCGAAAGGGGGTGGGCGCGGCCCATCCCGATCTCGAGGACACGAAAGGGGCTGAGATGACATACCCACGATTTCTCACGATTGCGGCCACCGCGGCCGCCGTTTTCGTCGGTGGCGAAGCGGCCCTCGCTTTCGTGGCATTCTCCAACGCCGACCTGAACCTCCGCAGCGGCCCTTCGACCCACTACCCGATCGTCGCGACCACCAACCACAAGGATCGCCTCGACGTCAGCGGCTGCCTGGAGGACGTATCCTGGTGCGTCGTCAGTTGGGGCGGAGTCGAAGGCTGGGCCTCGGCGGAGTATATTGACGTCGATGAAACCGACGGCGTGAAGACCCTGCCGCTCGCCAAGAACGACATGGGTATTCCGGTCGTTACCTACACGGCGGTCGACGCGGTCCAGCCGACCTTCGTCGGCACGGTCACGCCGGTCAGCGCCTATGTCGAGGCGATCAGCCCGCCCGCGGCGGTCACGGCTTTCGTCAGCGCGCAGACGATCGAAACCGTCCATGTCCAGGGCGAGGTCGTGGTTGGCGCGGTGCTGCCCGAGACCGTACCGCTCTTCGCGATCCCGCAGTCGAAATACACCTTCTCGCGGGTCAACGGGCAGAACGTGGTGGTTGACACCAGCAGCCGCCAGGTCGTCTACGTCCATCGCAGCATCTAGCCCCCGCGCGCGTCCGCGGCACGGCCACCCGCGCCGGCCCCGGACGTCCGTCGGACGCTCAGGTGGTGCGCGGATTGCCGCTCGGCGAGGTCCGCTTCATGCCCGCCTTGGCGGGAGCGTAGTTGGGATTGAGATTTGCCGCCTTGGCAAAGGCGGCAAAGGCGCGCTCCCGGTCGCCGAGCTTCTCCAGTGCCAGCCCCTGGTTGGTCCAGGCGGCGTAGGATTCACGATCCAGGGTGACCGCCTCGTTGAAGTCTTCCAGGGCCGCGCGGTAGTCGCCCATTGCCAGATAGGAGAGGCCACGGGCGTCGAACGGCTCGGCGTTCTTGGGCGACATGGCGATCGCCTTGGAGAAATCCTCGACCGCCTGCTTGTGGTTGCCGGACGCCTGATAGAGCAGGGCACGGTTGTGGTAGGCGCGCGGATCCGGCGTATCGAGGGCAATCGCCCGGTTGAGATCGGCGAGCGCGAGGTCGACCTGGTTCCGCTGGCGGTACAGGTTGCCGCGGCCGATATAGGCGACCGCGTAGGCGGGATTGATCTGGAGGGCGCGGTTATAGTCGGCCAGGGCCTTGTCATCCTGGCCGAGCCGGCGCTCGACCAGCGCACGGTTGGCGTAGGCCTGGTAGAAATTGGGGTTGAGCTTGATCGCCGTGTCGAAATCGGCGACCGCCTCGCGCAGCTTGCCGGCCTTGCCGTAAGCGGTGCCGCGGACATTGTAGCCGTTGGCATCCTGCGGGTTCTGTGAAATGACGGTTGACAGGGAGCTGATGTTGACGGCCGAGCCGGTCGCGGGATCGATGTCGGCGCTGGTGAAGGCAGTCGGGCTGGTCTGACAGCCGGCAGCGACCGTCAGGCCCGCGATCAGCAGGGCCGTCGGCACACGTGCAGTCTGATGAATCAATTGCGCGAGCATCCCCGCCGCCGCTCCTCGAGGCTGCTGCTTCCGGACTCTGGTCGGAAGGCGCCCGCCGATTCTGCTTCCACTACGGTATAGCGGAACGTCCAAAGCCGGCGATTTGAGGGCGCTTGCCCGCCGGCCGGCGTCGATCCCGGCAGACAAATGGCCGGATGGTGCCCGTCCAGCGACGACCGAACGGGCGCCGTGCTTTATCAGAACACTTGCGAGACTGTCAAAACGCGGTGTGGTCAAGGGCCGCTTCGCGGACTGATGCGATTGACGTGGCCCATCTTGCGTCCGGGGCGGCTTTCCGCCTTGCCGTAGAGGTGGAGCCGCGCTCCGGACTCGCCGACGATCTCCTGCCACCGCGACGCGTCGTCGCCGATCAGGTTGGTCATGACCGCGTCGCTGTGGCGGGCGGTGTCGCCCAGCGGCCAGCCGGCGATGGCGCGAATATGCTGCTCGAACTGCGAGCAGAGGCATCCATCCGTCGTCCAGTGGCCGGAATTGTGGACGCGCGGGGCGATCTCGTTGACCAGCAGCCGATCGGCGCCGCGTTCCATGACGAAGAGCTCGACCGCGAGGACGCCGACATGGCCAAGCGCCGCGGCAATACGCTCGCCTATATCCATCGCCTGTTTCGTCAGGTCAGGTGCCAGGTTGGCCGGGACGGTCGAGGTGGCGAGAATGCCGTCCTTGTGGACGTTTTCGACGACGTCATAGGCACGCGTCGTCCCGTCGCGGGCGCGGGCCAATACGACGGAGACCTCTCGGGCGAAGGGCACGTGAGCCTCGAGGATGGCGGGCGCCTGGCCGATAGCCCGCCAGGCGCCGACCGGGTCGTCGCCAGCGCGGATCGCCGCCTGCCCCTTGCCGTCATAGCCGAAGCGACGGGTCTTGAGGACGGCCGGACGCCCCGTCCTGGCAAGTGCGGAGTAGATATCCGCCTGTTCCGCGACGGGCGCGAAGGGCGGCACCGGGATGCCGATGTCGACGATGAGCTGCTTTTCGCTGAGCCTGTCCTGGGTCGGTTCGAGCGATGCCGGCCCCGGCAGGACCGTCACCCGCTCGGCCAGGAAGCGGAGCGTCTCCGTCGGGATATTCTCGAATTCGAAGGTGACGATATCCACCGATTCGGCAAATGCCGCGAGCGCGGCCTGGTCGTCATAGGGCGCGATCGTCCGGCTCGCCGCCACGGCGAAGGCCGGGCTCTTCTGATCGGGGCAATATATGTGACAGGAGAGGCCGAGCTCGGCGGCGGCGAGCGCCAGCATGCGTCCGAGCTGACCGCCGCCGAGGATGCCGACGATCATGCCTGGCTTGACAGGCGGCTCGTCATTCATCGTCGATCGGCCGCTCGTCGACCGCGGCCGACTGAGCCATGCGCCAGCCATCGAGCCGGCTGGCGATGTCGTCGTCGGTCAGGGCAAGGACGGCCGTTGCCAGCAGTGCGGCGTTGATCGCTCCCGAACGGCCGATCGCCAGCGTGCCGACCGGCACGCCGGCCGGCATCTGGACGATCGACAGCAGGCTGTCCTGGCCGCCAAGCGCCTTGGATTCCACCGGGACGCCGAAGACGGGAAGGGGCGTCAGTGACGCGCACATGCCGGGAAGATGCGCCGCGCCGCCGGCCCCGGCGATGATCACCTTGTAGCCGGCCCGCCGGGCGCCCTTGCAGAAGGTGATCATCCGGTCCGGCGTCCGATGCGCCGAGATGATGCGGTCGTCATGGGCGATATCGAGGGAATCAAGCGTGTCCGCGGCATGACGCAGCGTGTTCCAGTCCGATTGGCTGCCCATGATGATGGCAACGGGCGGCGTCGGCTCGAGCATGAAATTCCGTGTCCGTTCGAGAAGGTTGACCGGGAGCTATGGATTATAAGGACCGGCCGATGCTCCGCAAGAAATTGCGCTGGGCGGTCCCGGCGATTGTTGCATCGATCAGGCAATGATGTCCGGCAACAGCTGGTCCTCCAGCGCCGCGATCCGGTCCTTCAGGGCGAGTTTCCGCTTCTTCAGCCTCTGGACGCGGATGGTGTCGGGCGACGCCGCCCCGACCATGCTGTCGATGGCGGTGTCAAGATCGCGATGTTCCTGGCGCAATTCCGCCAGCTGGTTACGGATTTGCTGCTCTTCCTCGGACGTTATGCGCCGACTACCCGACGGCATCTTCTTGTTTTCCCGTGCTGTCAGGCGACTTTCGTTGGTCGCCGATCCTTCCACCGAGAATAGCACGAAGCGGGGCAAACCCAACGGTCGTGGCGGCGGCATCTTGAAACTCCGGAATCCGTCCTCAAATCAGAACTGTGAACGACAGTGGAAAAGCGTGTTTTTGCAGCGCAACAACCGCTTCGACATGTTCGACAGCTTTTCGGGCTTATGCCAGACTGTCGTCGTGACTCGGTCAACAGGAGGCCTTGCCGATGCCCATGAATTCGCATCTTGTCGAGCTTGAACGCCGTCATCAGGCGCTCGAAAAGAAAATCGAAGACGCGATAACCCATCCGGGCACCGACGATCTCGAGATCGCCGATCTGAAGAAACGGAAATTGCTGCTGAAGGACGAAATCAATCGCTTGAAGGGCGAAGAGGCGCTGCACTAGGGCGCCGTCCGCGGATCCTCTTTCGGGAAGGACGGAAACGCCGTCTCCCGGCGTTCCCGTCAGGTTACCCATAAACAGCCGGGCGTCATCGCTCGTCCGGGGCAGGCTATGCCATCCTGGCAGCAGCCCCGTTGGCGTAGCGGGCTTTTTCCGTCATCGTCCGTGGACGACTGGCCATTGAGTCGGTCCTGGCGCAGGATGACGGGGACCCCATGGGCTTGGATCTGCAGAACCTCATCAACGAATTCGTGATGATGTATGTGCTGATCGATCCGATCGGCACATTGCCGATCTTTCTCATGGTCACCGCGCATATGAAGCCGGAGCATCGCTCGATGATGGCGGTGCGGGCGACCCTGATCGCCGGTTGCGTCCTTTCCGGCTTCCTGATCGGCGGGAAGCTGCTCCTCCAGCTTCTCGGCATACCGCTGCCGAGCTTCCAGATCGCCGGAGGTATTGTCCTTTTCCTGTTCGCGTTGACGATGATCTTCGGGCCACCGAAGGCGGAGCAGGAGAAGGAGGATGTGGCGACCCTCGAACGGGCGCGCAGCATCGCGGTCTTTCCGCTCGCGATTCCGGCGATCGCAAGCCCCGGCGCCATGCTCGGGGCGGTGCTCCTCAACGATTCCGACACCTTCTCGCTGACCGAAACGGTCGTCGACCTGGGGATCACCTGGCTGCTGCTCGGGATCACCCTGGCGCTGCTCTTCTCGGCCAAGCCCATCCTCCAGACGATCGGCGATTCCGGCGTCAGCGTGCTCAGCCGGATCATGGGGCTGATCCTCGCGGCGGTGGCGGTCGACAGCGTCCTGGTGGCCATCGCCCAGTTCTTCAAGATTTCGGGGATTGGCCAGCAGGGCCTGATGTAGGGGCTCAGAGCGTCCCGTAGATGCTCTGGCCGATCAGGAAGACGCCGACGATGAAGACGATGGCGTAGATCGCCTGATAATAGATCTTCGGATCAGTCCGTCTGACCAGCCAGACGCCGAAGAGGGTCGCCGGGATCGAGATCGGCAGCAGGACGGCGGAAGCCAGGAGGTTCTGCCCGTCGAACTGGCCAAGGAAGAAATACGGGATCAGCTTGATCGCATTGACTATGGCGAAGAATACCACGGCGGTACCGGCGAATATCCGCGGCGGCAGTTTCAGCGGCACGGCATAGACCTGATACGGCGGTCCGCCGGCGTGGCTGACGAAGCTGACGAAGCCGGTCACCACTCCCCAGAAGGCACCCTTGGCGGCGTTCGGCTTGGTCGCCTCGGTCCTGGTCCTGTGCCGGAACCAGTAATCGAGGGCGAAGACGACCGCGACGAGGCCGACGATCAGGCGAATCTGGGATTCGCTCACCCATGCCGCGGTCAGCCAGCCAATGCCGATACCGAGAAGTGCTCCCGGCAGCATGGCGGACAGCACGCCCTTGTCCCACTCGCGCCAATAGGAATAGACCGCCACCAGGTCGCTCAATATCAGGATCGGCAGCGTGATCCCGGCCGCCTGGACCGGAGATATCGCGATCGACAGGATGGGGACCGTCAGAATCCCGACGACGCCGAATCCGCCCTTGGCGAGGCCAAGGATGAGCATTGCCGGCACGGCGGCAGCATAAAACCAGGGGTCGGATATCATCGGATGTGGTGTCGGGGAGACGGACGGGCGGGTTGTGGCGTAATGATACTCCGAGCCACACCCGCGGGACAACCGCGCTACAATCGCGGGCCTGAAGCGCCACATCGGGAGAGCTTTCAATGTTGCTCGAAAACAAGGTCGCGATCGTCACCGGCGGCGCCCGCGGGATCGGATATGCGATCGTCCGGCGCTTCCTCGAAGAAGGCGCCCGGGTCGTCATCGCCGACATCGACCACGTCGCCGGACCCCGCGCGGCGGCGGAATTGTCGACCTTCGGGCCGGTGAACTACTTCGAATGCGATGTCGGCGAACGCCTCGATGTCCGCAACATGCTCGCCGCGACGATCGAGGCCTTCGGCGATGTCGATGTGTTGGTCAACAATGCCGGAATCCTGGTCCAGGCGGATCTGCTCGATCTCGAGGAGGCCGATTTCGACCGCGTGCTGCGGGTCAATCTGAAGGGCGCCTTCCTCTGTTCGCAGGCCGCGGCGCGGCATATGGTCGAACGGATCGAGGCAGGCGGTACCGCGGGCGCCATCGTCAACCTCTCGTCGGTCAACGCGATCTTCGCGATCCCCAACCAGGTTCCCTATTCGGTGTCGAAGGGCGGGCTGAACCAGCTCACCAGGGTCATGGCCCTTTCGCTGGCGCCGCACGGCATCCGGGTCAACGCAATCGGTCCGGGCTCGATTGCGACCGAGATGCTCGATTCGGTCATGGCCGACGCGGAGCAGCGCAACAGGATCCTGTCGCGGACGCCACTGGGACGGATCGGGGATCCGCAGGAGATCGCGGCGATTGCCGCCTTCCTCGCTTCGGACGAGGCAAGCTACATCACCGGCCAGACGATCTATGCCGACGGCGGCCGCCTGCCGCTGAACTACACCGTTCCGGTCGAGGAGTAGCCGTGCGCCGAGCGCGGCCTGTGTCCTGCGCCGAGCTCGTCACGGTCCACGGACCGCGACGGGCTCCTGACAGAATGCTGTCAGGAGGGGTATGAGAGCCTTGCATGGTCCAATCCTGAGGAGAGAGTGCCATGACCAAGCAATCACCACCCAATGTCGCCGTCTGGTTTGAAATCCCGGTCACCGACATGGAGCGCGCCAAGGCCTTCTACAACACGGTCCTGCAGACCGAATTGCGTGACGACAATACCGGCCCGAACCCGATGGCGATCTTCCCGGCGGCGGAGAATTCCGGCGTCGCCGGCCATCTCTATCCGGGCAAGCCGTCGTCCGCCGACAGCGGCAACACCATCCATCTCGCCGCGCCCGATCCGCTCGAGGATGCACTCGTGCGCGTGCGCGAGAATGGCGGCGCGGTGCTCAGCGAGGTGATCACCATTCCGGCCGGACGCTTCGCCTATTGCCGCGATCCGGACGGTAACAGCGTCGGCCTCTTCGGCCGCTGAGCGCCGATGCGTCGCGCCGACCGGCTCTTCGAAATCATCCAGCAACTGCGCGGCAGCCGGTTGGTCACGGCCAACCGGCTGGCCGAGCAGCTCGAGGTGTCGGTTCGCACGGTCTATCGGGACATCCGGGACCTGCAGGCTTCCGGGGTGCCGATCGACGGTGCGGCCGGCGTCGGCTACATCATGCGGCCGGGATATCACCTGCCGCCCCTGATGTTCCTGCCGTCGGAGATCGAGTCGCTGATTGTCGGCGCGCGCATGGTCGAGGCCTGGGCCGGCCGGTCGCTGGCTGCCGCGGCAACCGAGGCACTGGTCAAGATCGGCGCCGTGGTGCCGGCCGAGCGGATGCGCGCGGCCGAGCGCGTGCCGATCTTCGCGACCGGGCGCCAGGTCCAGGAGGAGGAGCGGCGCAATCTCGACGAATTCGCCAAGGCGATCGACGAGCGGCTCAAGGTGGCGTTCGCCTATCGTGACGCGGACGGCGGCGATACCGAGAGGACCGTCTGGCCGCTCGCCCTCCATTTCTGGGGACGTGTCTGGACCCTCGCCGCCTGGTGCGAGCTGAGGGATGACTTCCGGACCTTCAGGGTCGACCGGGCGGAGAGGCTTGCCCTCTCCGAGGACCGGTACCCGCGGGTCGAGGGGCGGATGCTGGAGGACTATCTCGCCCGTGTCACCTGCGCTCCCTGACCCTCAGTCCTGATCCTCTTCGGGCTCGGGTCCCTTCATCGATTTCAGCTTGGCGAAGACCGCATCCGCCTCGGCCTCGGCCTCGCGCTCGACATCGGGGGCCGACGCCGCGGCGGCGGTCGCCAGCGATGCCGGCGTCGCCGTTTCGCTCGCCGAAAGCAGCGTGGCGCCGCCTTCGCTCTCGGCAACCTTCGGCGCGTTCTTGGCAGCCTTCTCGACCTCGAAATCGAGGTCGATCTGCGAGCAGAGGCCGAGCGTCACCGGGTCCATCGGGGTGAGGTTGTTGGTGTTCCAGTGGGTGCGGTTGCGGATCGCCTCGATCGTCGGCTTGGTCGTGCCGACGAGCCGCATGATCTGAGCATCCTTCAGTTCGTCGTGGTTGCGAAGGAGCCAGAGGATCGCGTTCGGCCGGTCCTGGCGACGCGACACCGGCGTGTAGCGGGGGCCCCTCCGCTTGGCCAGCGGCACGCGCACCTTGCTCTCCGCCATCTTCATCCGATAGGCGGGATCGGCCTGGGCCTTCTCGATCTCCTCGCGGGTAAGCTGCCCGGTCAGGATCGGATCGACGCCCTTGATAGTGGTCGCCGATTCGCCGTCGGCGATGGCGCCGACCTCGAGCGGATGAAGCCTGCAGAAGTCCGCGATCTGGTCGAACGACAGCGACGTGTTATCGACCAGCCAAACGGCGGTCGCCTTCGGCATGAGTGGCGTATTCATAAACCTCTCCCGGCTGCTTCGCCGCGAATCAGGCGACAAAGCGTTTGTCCACATTCGGGGTGATGGGGATAGCCGCTTATATAGGGCGCGATTGTGACCGACGCAATCCGCCTCGGGTTTTCGCGTGGATATGTCGACCGGGCTCCCCGCCAGGCCCGTTAGCCGTCGCCCACGGTCAGGACGATCCGGCCGACATGGTCGCCGGCGTCCATCCGGGCGTGGGCATCGGCGGCGCGGGCAAGCGGATAGGTCGAGCCGATAATCGGCGCGATCCGGCGCGCCTCGAAGAGCGGCCAGACCCTCTCGTGCAACGTCTCGGCGATCCGCGCCTTGAAGGCAACCGACCGGGGCCGCGGGGTCGAACCGGTGTGCCGGAGCCGCTTCATCATCAGCCGCCGCACATCCACCTCCGCCCTGGCGCGCTGCATGATGTCTGGCCGGTTGACGCCCGCCGCATGGACCCTGATCAGGATTTCGTTGTCGCCCGGACGCGGCAGCGGCCGTTGTTCGGGGACCAGCATTTCGGGTTCCGCCCGGTGCCCGGATCGCAATCGCGGTCATCGTGTCGGGAAGCACGGCCATGATCGGATGCTCGTCGGTTTGGCTTCCGCCTGTCGATTGGCCCGATCTACCGGTTGCCCGCCGCGATGACAATCGGGCCGCGGTGGATTAGCTTCTCCCGCCGGAGGGGGAGCCGCCCATGACCATGTCCGAGGATGATGCGCCACAGAAGAAGCCCGCCAGGCACCAGGTCGGCGAGGACCTGTCGGCGCTGTCGGTCGACGAGCTGAACGAGCGCATCGCGCTTCTCAGGAGCGAGATCGCCCGGATCGAGGAGGCAATCGGCGCCAAGCGCGCCAGCGCCGATGTCGCGGCGTCCTTTTTCAAGAAATGACGCCTGGGCCCTTCCCGCAATGGGACATGAGCGCATCGGCGCCTTGCCTCGACGGGTGAGATTCCGTTAACCCGTTAACCTGATCTTAAGCTTTACGGGCGTTTACTGAAATTCGTCCAGTCATCTGGATTCGAGTGGCTCCTGTCCACTCTGTTTGACGCCTCCCTGTTTAAACTCTTCAGAGCCGCTTTTGAGCGGCTCTTTTTTTGCCTTGTCACGCCGTGCCCAACGTGGGACGACGGCACGGGGCTTGCGACATGAGCCGGTATGTGTCCCGATCGGGGACGGTCCGGACCTGTTGCGACTAGATTCCAGATGGCCGACAAGCAGACTGACATCAACCAGCCAATCGTTTTCGCCCAGCGGCTTGCGGGTTCGGACGTCTTCCGCGCGCTGTTCAAGGAAGGGATGGCGCTGGTCGAGGAGACCGCCAACTATCTCGACGGAGACGGCCGGGCGGAATCGCGGGCCCTGTCGCGGTCGGGGTCGCTCAGCTATGCGACGGAATCGATGCGCCTGACGACGCGGCTGATGCAGCTTGCCTCCTGGCTTCTCCTGCAACGCGCGGTGAATGACGGGGAGATGTCCGCGGAGCAGGCGAGCCTCGAAAAGGCCAAGGTGAAGCTCGGCGGCATGGCGACGGCGACCGAGGGACCGGGATGGGATGAACTTCCGGAACGGTTGAAGGAGCTGGTCGTCCGCTCGATCACCCTGCGGGAACGGATCCGGACGATCGAGCAAGCCTCCCGCTCGGGCATCCAGACGGAATCGACCGATAATCCCGTGGCGCGGCAGCTCGACCGGATCGCGCGCGCCTTTGGTTCCGAGTAAGGCCGTCCGGCAAGCGCGGCCAACAAAAAAGGACCCGGTTCGCGGGTCCTTTTCTTTTCGGTCTCGAAGCCGTGTCGGGATCAGTTCCCCATCAGCCCCTTGTACCGGTTCTTGAAGCGCGACACGCGGCCACCGCGATCGACCAGGTGCTGACCGCCGCCGGTCCAGGCCGGATGGGTCTTCGGATCGATGTCGAGCGTCAGGGTATCTCCCGCCGAACCGAAGGTCGAGCGGGTGGTGTATTCGGTCCCGTCGGTCATCACGACCTTGATCTCGTGATATTCGGGATGGATGTCTTTCTTCATGGCAAAAGGCCCTTGAATCCGGGGTCGGCGCGGAAGCCGCGCGCGGAGTTGGCGACGATATAGCGGAGCCGGCGCCGCGCGTCTAGCGTTCGGTCAATTTGAGCTCGATCCGGCGGTTCTTGGCGTAGGCTTCCTCGGTATCGCCTTCCTCGATCGGCTGGTATTCGCCGAAGCCGGCGGCGACCAGCCGCTCCGGCGGAATACCCTGGTCGATCAGATGCCGGACCACCGAGATCGCGCGGGCCGCCGACAGGTCCCAGTTCGACTGGAATCGGCCGCCGCTGCTGGTGATCGGCCGCTTGTCGGTATGGCCGTCGATGCGCAGGACCCAGGGGATGTCCTCGGGGATCTCCTGGTTCAGCTCGACGATCGCCGCGGCCAGCTTGTCGAGTTCGGCCAGGCCTTCCGAGCCGATGTCGTCGGAGCCGGTCTGGAAGAACACCTCGGACTGGAAGACGAAGCGGTCGCCGACGATCCGGATGTCGGGGCGGTCGCCCAGGATTTCCCGCAGCCGTCCGAAGAAGTCGGACCGGTAGCGCGACAGCTCCTGGACACGCTGGGCCAGCGCCACGTTCAGCCTGCGGCCGAGGTCGGCGATCTTGGTCTGGCTCTCCCGATCGCGGTCTTCCGACGCGTCGAGCGCCGTCTCCAGGGCCGCGATCTGGCGGCGCAATGCCGAGATCTGCTGGTTGAGAAGCTCGACCTGGGCCAGCGCGCGCTGGCTTACCTGCTGCTCGGATTCGAGCTGGTCGGTCAGCTGCTGGACGCGGCCGCCGGCGTTGGCGGCCGCGTCCGACTGGCTGTCGAGCAGGCCGCGGAGCCGGTCGCGTTCGGTTTCCGCCGCGGCAAGGCTTGCCTGCAGGGTCGAGAGATTGTCGTTGACCTCGCTGTTGCCGGCCCGCTCCAGTGCCAGCAATTCGGTCAGCTCGGCGATCTGGGCATTCAGCCGCGCCAGCACCTCGTCACGGCTCGACACCTCGCGCGTCAGCAGAAACTGCGTGAGGGCGAAAATCGACAGGAGAAATACGAAGACCAGAAGCAAATTCGTCAGAACGTCGACGAAGCTCGGCCAGTATTCCGTGCGGCCCCCCACACGTCTCGACCTGGCTGCGGCCATTACTCACCTGCTGCAGGGGTTTGTAGGGCTCGTGAAATCGTCTCCAGCAACTGCTGCATGTCACGCTGCTGTTCGGATTGGGTCTCGACCCAACTGCGGATCACCTGCTGCTCGGTGCGCATATGCTGGACGAGGCCCTGGATGCCTTCGGCGAGGTTCGCCATGGCGGTGGTCGCCCGCTGGGTCGAGCCGCCGTCCTGCTGCTGCATGCCGCCTTCCTGGATGATCCGCGACAGGCGCTCGATGGCGAGACGGAAATCCTCGGCATTCGACCCGCCACGGCCGTCGAGCAGCTCGGGATCGAGATCGGTGACCGTCGACAGCCAGTCTTCGAGGTCGTTGTAGAACATGTTCTGGGCCTGGCCCGCCTGGAGATCGAGGAAGCCGAGGACCAGCGAGCCGGCGAGGCCGAAAAGCGAGGACGAGAACGCGGTCCCCATGCCGCCCAGCGGTTCGGTCAACCCCGCCTTCAGATCCTCGAAGATGACGCCGGTATTGCCCGAGGAGACATCGAGATTCTGGATGGTGTTGGCGACGGCGGCGACGGTCTGCAGCAGGCCCCAGAAGGTCCCGAGGAGGCCGAGGAAGATCAGCAGGCTGACGAGATAGCGCGACATGTCGCGATCCTCGTCGAGGCGCATCAGGATCGAATCGAGGATCGAGCGCATGGTCTGGGTCGAGATCGCCATCCGGCCGATGCGATCGCCGAGCAGCGTCGCCATCGGCGCCAGCAGCACCGGCGGACGTTCGACCTCGATGCCGGGCTCGGCGACCCGGAAGGTGTTGACCCAGCGTATCTCGGGAAAGAGTCGCAGGACCTGGCGGAAGCTCAGCAGGATGCCGATGATCAGCACCGCGACGATGACGCCGTTCAGTCCCGGATTGGCGAGAAATGCGAGGTAGACCTGACGATAGAGGATAAGCGCGATAAAGCCGGCGATGATCAGGAAGATGATCATCCGCCAGAGGTAAATCTGTGGGGTGGCGAGCTTGTACGGGTCGTACTCGCGCGCGCGGCCTCCTCCAAACAGACGCAAGTTTCCAAGCCCTTTCTCGGTCAGCACGAGTCTTAGCGTGATTTGGCAACAGAGAGAAACGGCAAAATCGCGGCGGTTGCCGAGAAACCCGGAAGAAAGTGCCTGTCAGGGATTATTTCGCGGGCGAGAAGCAGCCGACGCGGTCAGCCGGCCTTGCCGAGGAGGTCGACGAGACCGCGGTGGACCGTCTCGTTTCCGGCAACGATCGACCCGCTTTCGAGCATCGTGTCGCCGCCGTTGGTGTCAGTGACGATGACGCCGGCCTCGCGGGCGATGATGATGCCGGCGGCGATGTCCCAGGCGGATAATCCCCGCTGCCAGTAGCCGTCTAAGCGGCCCGACGCGGTCCAGGCGAGGTCCATGGATGCCGAGCCGTTACACCGGATCCCGGCGATCCGGCTCATCATCGGCGGCAATTCCCTGACGAAGAGGTCCTGGCCGGGGCGGTTAAGCTGCGGCATGGCGGTGGCGACCACGCAATCCGCCAGGTGGCTGCGGCCGGCGGCCCGCATCCGCCTGTCGTTGAAGAAGGCGCCGTTGCCCCGCTCGGCGACGTAGAGCTCGTTCAGGATCGGGTTGTAGATCACCCCCGCCACCATGGTGCCTTCCCGCTCGAGGCCGACCGAGATGGCGAAGATCGGAATGCCGTGCAGGAAGTTCATGGTCCCGTCGAGCGGATCGATGATCCAGCGATGGGCGTTGTCCGAACCCTCGGTCACGCCCGATTCCTCGGCGAGGAAGGAGTAGCTCGGCCGGGCTTTCCCGAGTTCGGCGATCAGCGTCTCTTCCGAGCGCCGGTCGGCGGCGGAGACGAAGTCGCCGGGGCCCTTCAGCGAGACCTGGAGATTCTCGACTTCGCCGAAGTCGCGGGCGAGGCCGCGGCCGGCCTTGAGCACGGCGTTGACCATGACATTGAGCAGCGCCGTGCGGGCCATGAGGGTCTCCCGCCGCGGGAATGCGGCGAGCGCCTGTCGACCATATTTTCAGCGTGGTTTCAAGCCGGAGGCGTCAGTTGGCCGGCCATCGCTGCGCGGCGGCGACGGCGGCCTGCCTCTGCTCGCCGGTAAGGCCGCTGACGAAGGAGTCGAGCCAGTCGTCCTGCTTGCCGGCCTCGACCGCAAGGAAATGCCATTTCGCCGCCTCGACCGGGGCGGCCGGCTGGCCGGCGCCGACCGCGAGGATGCGCGCCAGCCTGTTCTGGGCGATCGGATCGCCGGCATTGGCGGCGCGTTCGAACCACCGCGCGGCGGCGGCCTCGTCCTTGGCGATCCCCTTGCCGTTGAACAGGCGAACCGCATATTCGACCTGGGCCGGCACCACGCCCAGTCGCGCCGCGGAGGCGAGCCAGTCCACGGCGAGTGCCTCGCTGGCCTCGACGCCGAGCCCCTGGCTATAGAGCTGGGCGAGGGTGTATTGCGCGTCGCCGTCGCCGGCCTCCGCCGCGCGTTGCAGGAATTGCGCCGCGAGCTCCGGATCGACCGGCCGTACCGCTCCCTCGAGATAGATGAGGGCGAGGTTGTACATCGCGGCGACCTGGCCCCGTTGCGCCGCCAGCTCGAAATAGTCGGCCGCCTTGTGGCGGTCGATCTTGGTGCCGCGGCCCTGCAGATACATCATTCCAAGGGCGAACTGCGCCTCGCGATCACCGGCCTTGGCCGCGAGCTGGTACCAGCCGAGGGCCTCGACGAAATCCTGCGGCACCCCATAGCCGCCCTCGTAGATCAGGCCGATCAAGGTCTGGGCCGCGACATCGCCGGCCTCCGCCCGCTTGATCGCCAGATCGAAGGCGGTGAGGTAGAGCCCGCGCTGGAAGGCGCCATAGGCGAGGTCGGGTCCTCCCGGCTTCAGCGGCGGTGGCGCGAGCGTCGCGAGATCAACATTGGTGTCCGGCATCTGCTCGGCCACCGGCTGGGCGAGCGGAACGGGCTCGGCGGCGAGATTGGCGGGATCCGGCAGCGGTTCGGAATCGGCGAAGCTGCCGGTGGGCAGGGCAGGGAGGTCCTCGACGCTGGGAAGCGCCGGCAGGTCGGTGGCGGTCGTCGCGATGGCTTCCCCGCCGCCACCCGGCCTCGGGGGAGGCAGAGGTACCGTCGCGGCGGGCGGCGCGCCGCCGGCAATCACCGGCGCGGCGGGCGCTACCGGCGCCGGGGCCTCGACGACGGGCGGTCCGCCCGCCCCGGGTGGCGTCAGCACGATGGGCTCCTGCGCCAGGGCGGCGCCTGAACCGGCGGCCACCGCGAGGAGAAACAGGGAGCCGCGCATCATGCGGCCTCCCGCGCGGCGGCGTCGAGTATCCGGTTGGCTTCGCCGACCGCCTGGGCGGGGCCGGACGGGTGGTCCCAGATCGCGTCGCGGAGGGCGACGAATTCGACGTCCGTCGCCGCCGCCTCGGCGACCGAGTGGAGGGTGTTGCCGCCCATGACCATCGCCGGGACGACGAACATCGAAGACCACCAGGCCGCGAGGTCGAGCGCCTTCGGGAAGATATCGGGGCGGTTGTCGCCGTCGAGGCGGCCGAAGAACAGATAGTCAGGGTCGAATTCGCCGATCAGCATCGCGTCGTGGCGCGTGCGGATGGTCCCCGCACCGACGATCTTGTCGGGTCTGAAGGCCTCGATCGCCGTCTTGAGGTCGGCAGGGCCGGAGTCGACATGCACACCGTCGGCGCGGCTGCGCCCCGCGATCCGCGTGTCGTTGAGGACCAGCGCGGCGACATTGTGGGCCTGGGCGACCGGAACCAGCGCCTCGGCCGTCAGCTGGAGATCCTGGGGACCGCCGGTGATGATCAGCGACGCCACATCACCAGCGCCGAGCGCCGCGTCAAGCAGCGGCCGGAATGCGGCGCCGTCAATATCCGCCGGTGTCACCAGACACAGGCGACACCGGATTTCGTCCGTGTTAGGCATCACGGAATCTGCGGTTCCCTACTCGACCGCAGCCTTACATGCCAGGGCAATGCGGCCAAAATCGACCGCATCGATGTCGATCCTGGCCCATCATATAGCCAAAATCGCTATTTTCGGTAGTTACGCAGCCTTTTTCTCAAGCTCGGGTTTCCAGGTGCCCGTCGCCGCGAGGCTGTTCATGTGGGCGCGGTGAAGGAGAGCGCGCTCGGCAGCGGCCACGTTTTCCGGCTTTCCGCCCCAGGCGGCAAGCGCCGCGGCCTGCAAGGCCCGGCCGTAGGAGAAGGTCACGGCCCAGGGCAGCGGCCCCAACTCGTTGATCAGGCTTAGGTGTTCCGTTGCCGCCTCGTCGCTTTGGCCGCCGGAGAGGAAGGCGATGCCCGGGACCGCGGACGGGACGCAGTTCTTGAGCACCCGCACCGTCTTCTCGGCCACTTCCTCGGGGGCGGCCTGCTTGTCGCACTTGTTGCCGGGCACGACCATGTTCGGCTTCAGCACCATGCCTTCGAGGCGCACGCCGGCATAGTAGAGCTCCTGGAACACGGTCTTCAGCGTCCATTCGGTGACCTTGTAGCAGGTGTCGATATCGTGCGTCGCGATCGCGCCGTCCATCAGCACTTCCGGCTCGACGATCGGCACGATGCCGGCTTCCTGGCAGAGCGCGGCGTAGCGCGCCAGAGCATGGGCATTGGCGTTGATGCAGTCGTGGCTCGGGCGATGCGGCCCGATTTCGATCACCGCCCGCCACTTGGCGAAGCGCGCGCCGAGCTCGTAATATTCCTTCAGCCGCTCGCGCAGGCCGTCGAGTCCTTCGGTGATCTTTTCGTCCGGCATCAGCGCCAGCGGCTTGGCGCCGGCGTCGACCTTGATCCCCGGGACCGCCCCGGCGGCCTTGATGATATCGACCAGCGGCGTGCCGTCCGCCGCTTTCTGGCGGATCGTCTCGTCATAGAGGATCACGCCGGAGACGTATTTCTTCATCGCCTCGTCGGTGCGGAAGAGCATCTCGCGGTAGTCGCGGCGGCTGTCCGCGGTGGATTCGAGGTCGATGGTCGCGAAACGCTTGCCGATCGTCCCGGTGCTTTCGTCGGCGGCCAGCAGGCCCTTGCCCTTCGCGACCATCTTCGCGGCGATGTCTTCAAGTGTCTCGGCCATTGTCGTTCCCTCGTTCAAAGCATGCGTTGATACTGGATGAAGCCGGAGCGGGCTGCCACCTTGTCGTCGACGGCGCGAGCCGCATGGTTGTTTCCCGGGTCAGGCAATAGACCCGGTTGGCGCCGGCCTCAAGGGCCTTCTCGGCGACGTTCAGGTCCTGCCGGGCGTGCCGCCGGCGTCCCGCCGCGCCAGGATCAGGCGTTGCGGCGCAGGACCTCGACGCCCGGAAGCGCCTTGCCCTCGAGCCATTCCAGGAAGGCGCCGCCGGCTGTCGAGACCGAGGCAAAGTCGTCGGCGACACCGGCCTTGTGCAGGGCGGCGACGGTCTCGCCGCCACCGGCAACCGAATTCAGGCCCGCCGAATGCGTCCGCTCCGCCGCGTGCCGCGCGACCGCCACGGTCGCGATGTCGAATGGCGCGATCTCGAAGGCGCCGAGCGGGCCGTTCCAGACCAGGGTCCTTGCCTTGTCGATCCAGGCGTTGACGGCGGCGATCGAGCGCGGGCCGATGTCGAGGATCATGCCGTCGGCGGGAACCGCGTCGGCCTCGACGATCCGGTTCGCCGCGTGCTCCTTGAATTCGGTCGCGACCACCACGTCGACCGGCAGGACGATGGCGCAACCGGTCCTGTCGGCCGCCGCCATGATCTTCGTCGCCGTGTCGACGAGGTCCGGTTCGCATAGCGACTTGCCGACGGCGATCCCCTTGGCCAACAGGAAGGTGTTGGCCATGCCGCCGCCGATCACCAGGGCATCGACCTTGGCGGTGAGGTTCTCGAGCACGTCGATCTTGCTCGACACCTTGGCGCCGCCGATGACGGCGACAACGGGCCGCTCGGGATCGGCAAGCGCCGATTCCAGCGCCTCGATTTCCTTCTGCATCGCGCGTCCGGCATAGGCCGGCAGCTTGTGGGCGAGGCCTTCGGTCGAGGCATGGGCGCGGTGCGAGGCCGAGAAGGCGTCGCTGACATAGACGTCGCCGAGCCCGGCAAGGGCCGAAACGAAGTCCGGCTCGTTCTTCTCCTCGCCGGCATGGAAGCGGGTATTCTCGAGGAGCAGGACGTCGCCGTCCTGCATCTTCGCCACCGCCTCCGCCGCGTCCGGTCCGACGCAATCGGTGGCGAAGGCGACCGGGCGGCCGATGACCGAACTCAATACCGGAACGACGACGCCCAGCGACATGTCGGGATTGGGCTTGCCCTTGGGACGGCCGAAATGGGCGAGCAGGATCACCTTCCCGCCGTTGTCGGCGACCTCGGTGATGGTCGGGGCGACGGCACGGATGCGCGTGTCGTCGCTTACCTTGCCATCCGCCATCGGCACGTTGAGATCGACGCGGACGAGAACGCGCTTGCCGGAAAGGTCGGCATCGTCGAGCGTGCGGAAGGCGGTCATGGTCGCTCCGCTCAGCCGAGCTTGCTCATGGCAACGGCCGTGTCGGCCATGCGGTTCGAGAAGCCCCATTCGTTGTCGTACCAGGACACCACCCGGACGAAGGTCCCCTCGATGACCTTGGTCTGGTCGATGGCGAAGATCGAGGAACGGGGGTCGTGATTGAAGTCGCCGGAGACCAGCGGCTCCTCGGTGAAGCCGAGGATGCCGTTGAGCCGGTCGGAGCCGGCGGCTTCCTTGATCGCGGCGCTGACTTCGTCGACCGTCGTCGCGCGGCTTGCGACGAACTTGAAATCGACCAGCGAGACGTTTGGCGTCGGGACGCGGATCGAGCTGCCGTCGAGCTTGCCCTGCAGGCTGGGGATGACGAGGCCGATCGCCTTGGCCGCTCCCGTCGAGGTCGGGATCGAGTTCAGCGCCGCGGCGCGGGCCCGGTAGAGATCCTTGTGGAGCGTGTCGAGGGTCGGCTGGTCGCCGGTATAGGAATGGATCGTCGTCATGAAGCCATGGTCGATGCCGATGGCGTTGTTGAGAACGAATGCCACCGGCGCCAGGCAGTTGGTCGTGCAGGAGGCGTTGGAGACGACGATATCGTCCTTGGTCAGTTCGTCGTCATTGACGCCGTAGACGACGGTGCGGTCGGCTCCGGCCGCGGGGGCCGATACCAGGACTCGCCTGGCGCCGGCCTCGAGATGGGCCGAGGCCTTTTCCTTGGCGGCGAAGATGCCGGTGCACTCCATCGCGATATCGACGTTGAGCTCCTTCCAGGGAAGCTCGGCCGGGTTGCGGATGGCGGTCACCTTGATCGGGCCGCGGCCGGCATCCATCACGTCGCCGTCGACGGTCACGGTATGCGGAAACTTGCCGTGGACCGAATCGTGGCGCAGCAGGTGCGCATTGGTCTCGATCGGCCCGAGGTCGTTGACGCCGACAACCTCGATGTCCTTGCGCCCGGATTCGACAATGGCGCGAAGAACGAGGCGTCCAATGCGCCCGAAACCGTTGATGGCAACCCTGACGGTCATTTTCTTGTCTCCAGTCCTTGATCAGGCAAGTGCGGTGAGCCGGTCGAACACCGCCCCCGCCGCAGCTTCCGCGGTGATACCGAATTTAGCGTAGAGTTCCTTGTAGGGGGCGCTGGCGCCGAAGCTGTCCATGCCGACAAACACGCCATCGTTTCCGATGAAACGGTCCCAGCCCTGCCGGACCGCCGCCTCGATGGCGACATTGACCATCGCCGTGCCGATCGTTTCGGCCTGGTAGTCCTTGCTCTGTTCGCCGAAGAGCTCGAAGCACGGCACCGACACGACGCGGGTCGGGTGGCCCTTTGCCTCGATCAGCCCCTTGGCCGCGAGCGCGATCTCGACTTCCGATCCGCTGGCGAAGATCGACACCTCGGCGTCGCCCTCGGCCGGTGCGATCTCGTAGGCGCCGCGCGCGCAGAGGTTCTCCTCGCCGTATTCGGGGCGAACCGTCGGCAGGCCCTGGCGGGTCAGCGCGAGGAGGCTCGGGGTCGAATTGCGCTGCAGGGCGAGGTGCCAGCATTCGGCGGTCTCGACGACGTCCGCCGGGCGGAAGACGAGGAGGTTCGGTATGGCGCGGAGCGCGGCGAGCTGCTCGACGGGCTGATGGGTCGGTCCATCCTCGCCGAGCCCGATCGAATCGTGGGTCATGACGAAGACGATGCGATTGCCCATCAGCGCGGCGAGGCGGATCGCCGGCCGGGCATAGTCGCTGAAGACCAGAAAGGTGCCGCTATAGGGAATGACGCCACGATGCAGCGCCATGCCGTTCATCGCCGCGGACATGCCGAGCTCGCGGATGCCCCAGTGGATGTAGCGGCCCGAGAAGTTGTCGGGGGTGACCTCGACCAGGCCGGCCGATCGCGTGTTGTTCGACGGCGTCAGGTCGGCGGAGCCGCCGATGGTCTCCGGCACCACGGCGTTGATCACGTCGAGCGCCATCTCGGAGGCCTTGCGGGTCGCGACCTTCGGCCGGTCGGCGCAGAGCTTCTTCTTGTAGCTTGCCATCGCCTCGTCGAGACCGGACGGCAGGTCGCCCCGTATGCGGCGCTCGAACTCGGCGCGCTTCTCGGCATCGATCGCGCCGAGGCGCTTCTCCCAGTCCTTGCGGAGCTGGCTTGCCTTGAGGCCGGCGATCCGCCAGCTGTCGCGGACATCCGCGGGGATTTCGAAAGGCGGGTGATCCCAGCCGAGCGCCTTGCGGGTGCCGGCGATCTCGTCGGCCCCCAGCGGCGAGCCATGCGACGCGGCCGTTCCGGCCTTGATCGGGGCGCCGAAGCCGATCGTCGTCCGGCAGGCGATCATCGTCGGCCTGGTGTTGCGCTGGGCGGCCTCGATCGCGGCGGCGATCTCCTCGGCATTATGCCCGTCGATGCGCATCGCTTCCCAGCCGGCGGCCTCGAAGCGGGCAACCTGGTCGCCGCTCTCGGACAGCGAGGTCGGGCCGTCGATGGTGATGTGGTTGTCGTCGTAGAAGACGATCAGCTTGGAGAGGCGCAGGTGCCCGGCGATCGAAATCGCCTCGTGGCTGATGCCTTCCATCAGGTCGCCGTCGGAGGCGATGACATAGGTCCGGTGGTCGACGATGTCGTCGCCGAACTCCGCCGCCAGCAGCCGCTCCGCGATCGCCATCCCGACCGCATTGCCGAGCCCCTGTCCGAGCGGTCCGGTGGTCGTTTCGACGCCGGTCGTGTGGATATTCTCCGGGTGGCCGGGCGTCTTCGAGCCGAGCTGGCGGAAATTCCTGAGCTCGTCGATGGTCATCTCCTCGACGCCGAGGAGATGGAGGATCGAATAGAGCAGCATCGAGCCGTGGCCCGCCGACAGGACGAAGCGGTCGCGGTCGGGCCAGAAAGGTTCGGTCGGGTCGAACTTGAGGAAACGCGTGAACAGAACCGTGGCGATATCCGCGGCTCCCATCGGCAGGCCGGGGTGCCCGGAATTGGCTTTTTCCACTGCGTCCATCGCGAGCGCGCGGATCGCGTTCGCCATACGCTGGTGTTTGACGAGGTCGGTCATGGTCAGATGTCGATCCGGTGCCGGACGGAAATGGGCGGCGGTCCACCGGCCCGATTGCAAACGATGACATGCCATCGAGGACCGGTGCGGGCGAGGCCGGGGCGACACATAGCAGGTCGATTCAGCGAGTCAATGCGGGGTCGCCGTTTCGCCCGGCGCTATCGGTGGGGACGCTGCTGGCGCAGCCGTTGACGTTTTCTTCGGGTAATGCCTAATCTCTTCGGTGCAATGCATTGGCCGGCCTTCGATTCTCTTCGGCCCGGTATCGAAGGGCTCTCCCCGGCGAGTGCGATGTTCTGCGGCGTATAGGGGTTCCGGAGGACAACCGATGCCCGGTGGGTCAGTTCTCGAGGATGCGCTGCGGCGCGTGGAGGCCGTCCTCGCGCGCGTGGAAGGCGCGGTCGACCGCCGGCTGGACCATGCCGATCGCGTCTCCGATTTCGAGAGCGAATTGCACCGCCTCGGCAACGACCGGTCGCGCCTGGCGCAGGCGCTGGATGCCGCCGAGGCGCGGGCCAGCCGGGTCGAGGAAGCAAACCATGACGTATCGCGCCGGCTCGTCGCCGCGATGGAATCGATCCGCGACGTGCTCGGCCGCAATGGCGGGTGAGACGGCCCGAAAGGATTAGCGCATGGGGCAGGTCAACGTCACGATCAACGGCAGGACATACCGCATGGCCTGCGACGACGGCCAGGAGGACCATCTGACCGGACTCGGTCAGCAGCTCAGCGAGACGATCGAGGAGTTGCGCGGCCAGTTCGGCGAGATCGGCGACCAGCGCCTGACGGTGATGGCCGCCATCACCATGGCCGACCAGCATTCGGAGACGGAAAAGCGCTTGCGTCAGGTCGAGGGCGAGATCGCCGGCCTCGAGGAGGCGCGTGCCGCGCTCGTCGAGCGGCAGGAGCGCGCCGAGGCGGAAATCGCCGAGTCGATCGAGGCGCTTGCCGACCGGCTGGAAGCCGTCGCCAGCCGATTGGACGGAACCGATCCGCTCGAGGGCTCCGACTGAGCGGAGGAGCATCGTGCGGGCGGATCGCCTCTGGCGCGAGGGGGGAGCCGGCTCTATATCTGTGGCCGGCGAGGCTGTGGGGTCCGGCAGGAGAAGCATTCCCCGGGGCCTTATCGATCCTAAAGGGAGCTGTCCCTGTGCGGGCCCGTGGGCTCGCGCATACGGCGCCCACCTACTCTGTAGGTCTCCGGGATTCGATACTCCACCGGCCTTGCGGCCTCGCTTTTCTCCAATCGGCGGGATGGCCCGACCCGACATGCCCGAAATCCCCGCGACGTCGAAGGCGGGCCTCCGCGCCGCGGCGCTGGCGCGTCGCGATGCGCTCGATGACGAGGCGCGGCGGGCGGCCGACGCGGCTATTGCCGAAAGCGCGATGCGGCTCCTCGAGCCGCTGCGCTTCCAATGCCTGTCGGGGTTCCTGCCGATCCGCAGCGAATGCGATCCACGTCCGGTCATGGACGCGGCGCTGGGGCGTGGCGCCGACGTGGCGCTGCCCGCTTTCATTGACCGGGAGACGATGGTGTTCCGGAGCTATTCTCCCGGCGACCCGCTGGTCGCGGCCGGCTTCGGAACCCGCGAGCCGGGCGCGGGCGCCGCGGTCGTTGCGCCGGATGTCATCCTGATGCCGCTCGCGGCCTTCGACCGTTCGGGAACGCGCATCGGCTACGGCAAGGGCCATTACGACCGGGCGATCGCGACGATGAGGAGGGCGGGGCGCGATCCGCTTCTCGTCGGCCTCGCTTTTTCGGTTCAGGAGGTTGACCGGATACCCGCGGAGCCGCATGACGTGAGGCTCGACCGGCTGGTGACCGACCGGGGCGTGTTCGATTTCCGTGGCGACCAATCCTGAGGCGGCATGCGACTCCTTTTTCTCGGCGATATCGTTGGGCGCAGCGGGCGGAACGCCGTCGTCGAGACGCTTCCCGCCCTGATCGAGGAGCGGCGGCTCGATTTCGTCGTCGTCAATGGCGAGAACGCCGCGGGCGGCTTCGGCATCACCGAGGACATCCACGCCGCCATCCTCGATGCCGGGGCGGATGTCGTCACCACCGGCAACCATGCCTTCGACCAGCGCGAGGCGCTTGTCTTTGCCGAACGGCAGGACCGCTTCCTGCGTCCGACCAACTTCCCGGCCGGCACGCCCGGCAAGGGCTCCGGGCTGTTCACCGCGAGGAACGGCGCGCGGGTGCTGGTCATCAACGTGATGGGACGGGTCTTCATGGACGCGCTCGACGATCCCTTCGCGGCGATCGACCGCGAGCTCGCCGCCTGTCCGCTCGGCGAGCAGGCCGACGCGCTCGTCATCGATTTCCATGCCGAGGCGTCGAGCGAGAAGCAGGCGGCGGCCTTTCATGTCGACGGCCGGGCGACGCTGCTGGTCGGCACCCACACCCACGTACCGACCTCGGACTATCGCGTGCTCGCGGGCGGCACCGCCTATCAGACCGATGTCGGGATGTGCGGCGACTATGATTCCGTCATCGGCATGGACAAGGAGGAGCCCTTGCGGCGCTTCCTGACCAAGGTGCCGGGCGAGCGCTTTTCCGCCGCACGGGGCGAGGCGACTCTCGCCGGTCTCGCGGTCGAGGTCGACGACAATACCGGGCTCGCGACCGGGGTCGCCCCGTTCCGGCAGGGCGGCGTGCTCGCGGAGACGATCCCGTCTTTCTGGGTCGATTGACCAGGCGGCGGAATCGTCCCCGGCGACCGGTAGCGCTGTAAGATGGCTGCATCGGGCGCGATTCGAATGAAGCCTCCAGTCCTGCTCCTTCACGGCGCGTGCAGCCAGCCGGCCCATATGCGGGCGTGGGAAGCCTATTTCGCGTCCGCCGGCCACCAGTGTCTCGCGCCGGCCCTGCCGGGCCATGCGCCCGACGACACGGCGGCGCTCGCCCGCCTCGGGATGAAGGATTACCTCGCCGCCGTCGTCGCGGCGCGGAACGCGTTCGACCGGCCGCCGATCGTGATTGGCCATTCGCTCGGCGGTCTTCTCGCGCAACAGCTCGCCACGAGGACGGCTTGCGCCGCGATCATATTGGTCGCGTCGTTGCCGCCCGGACGCTTGCCGGTCACCGCCGTGGCCCTCCCGCATTTCCTGCCGCTCGCGCCGCTGGTCCTGCTCGGACGGCCGATACGTCCGACCCGGATCGGCCTGGAGATGCTGACCCTGCACGATCTGGCGGTGGCCGAGCGCGAGGAGATCCTCCCCGATTTCGTTCATGAATCGGGCCGTGTCTATCGGTCCCTGGTCTTCGGTCTGGCGCGGGTCGACGCGCGGGCGGTGCGCTGTCCGGTCCTGGTGCTGCACGGCAGGTCGGACCGCCTGGTCCCGCTTTCGGTCGGACGGACGCTCGCAAGGCGCTACGACGCGGAACTGATCACAGTCCCTGGTCAAGGCCACTGGCTGATAGCGGGGTCGCTTCTCGAAATCGCCGCCGCGCCGGTTCTCGACTGGATCGACGGGCTCGGCTAGCCGCAAAAGTCGGCGCGCCCGGCCTTCCTTTCCACCGGTCCCGGACGTATAACGCGCGGCAAATCAACCACACCCAGGGGACTCCCGCCTTGTTCAGGTGCGGTGTCCCGTTCGCATATTCCCGGAGCAGCCCATGGCCGGCCATTCGCAATTCAAGAATATCATGCACAAGAAGGGCGCCGCCGACGCGAAGCGCTCCAAGGTCTTCTCCAAGCTCGCGCGCGAGATCACGGTGGCGGCAAAGCTCGGCTCGCCCGATCCGGGGATGAATCCGCGGCTGCGCCTCGCCATCCAGAATGCGCGTGCCGAGAACATGCCGAAGGACAATATCGAGCGCGCCATCAAGAAGGCGTCCGGCGGCGACTCGGAGAATTACGAGGAGATCCGCTACGAGGGCTATGGGCCGGGTGGCGTCGCGGTGGTCGTCGAGGCGCTGACCGACAACCGCAACCGCACGGCCAGTGCCGTCCGCTCCTGTTTCACCAAATACGGCGGCGCGCTTGGCGAGACCGGTTCGGTCTCCTTCATGTTCGATCGCGCCGGACAGATTTCCTACAAGCCCGAGGTCGGCTCGGCGGATGAGGTGCTCGAGGCGGCGATCAATGCCGGCGCGGACGATGTGCAGAGCGACGCGGACGGCCACGTCATCACCTGCTCGTTCACCGATCTCGGCGATGTCGCCAAGGCGCTCGAGGAGACGCTTGGCGAGGCCGAGACGGTGAAGGCGGTCTGGGTGCCGCAGACGACGACCGAGCTCGACGAGGAAAAGGCGGGCACCATGATGAAGCTGGTCGCCGCGCTCGACGACGACGACGACGTCCAGACGGTCTATTCCAACTTCGAGGTCTCGGACGAGGTCATGGAGCGCCTGACCGCGGCGTGAGGCCGGGTCCGTGGCGCCGACCGGTGCCGGCGTTCTCGCGATCGTCGGCTGGTTCGCGGTCGTCGGCCAGTATTTCGCGACCGATGTCGAAGGCTTCGCCGGCACGGTCAACTACTTCAGCTATTTCACGATCCTCAGCAATATCCTGGTCGCCGCGACGCTGACAGCGGCGGCGCTGGCGCCCGATTCGCGGGTCGGCCGTTTCCTCTTGCGGCCGCCGGTCGCCATGGCGACCATGGTCTACATCACCGTGACCGCGCTCACCTATTACGTCATGCTGGCGAGCCTCTATCGTCTCGAGGGCTGGGCCCGGCATTTCGACCACATCCTGCATTACGCAATGCCGCCGGCCTTCCTTTTGTTCTGGCTCGTGGCGGTGCCGAAGGGCGGCCTGCGTTTCGGCGCCATCGTCTGGGTGCTGGTCCCGCCCTTCGTCTACGGCGCATGGACGCTGCTGCACGGGGCGTTGTCGGGTTTCTGGCCGTATCCCTTCGTCGACGCGGCGAAGATCGGCTACCTGGATTTTTTCCGCAACGTCGCGATCTTCGGCGTCTTCTTCGCCGTGGTCGCGACATTCTATATCCTGATCGATCGATTGCTCGGTCGGCACGGGTGGTCACGATCCGCCTGAGACCTGCCTATCCGAGCAAGCCATCGAAGACGGGCATGCTGGTCAGCACGGCGAGCGCGATCACGGCATAGGCGAAGGGGCGGTAGGCGGCGCCGGCGGTCCTGCGGAAGACGAGCGCACCGATGCCGAGGGCGATCGCATAGACGGGCGCCAGCAACAGGAAGAGGTCGATGACCTCGCTCGAATAAAGGCCGTTCCAGAGATAGGCGGCGAACGACGAAAGGCTGATCACGGCGAAGAAACAGAAGAGGTTCGCCCGGATCACCGTGGTCTTGTCGGGCCCGCCGATCCAGTAGGCGACGACCGGCGGGCCGGAGACCTGGCCGATGCCGCCGAGGAAGCCGGCGGCGGCGCCGACGCCGAGCGAGGGGAGCGGCTGCGGCTCGCCCGGGTAGCGCCAGCCCGACATCAGCAGGATGAGGAGCGCGAGGACGATGGCCGATATCGCCCAGCGCAGGATCAGCGGGTCGCCGTGGGCGAGGGCATGGGCGCCGAGGGGCGTGGTGAGGATCGCGGCGATCGCCGCCGGCAGCACCGTCCGCCAGCGGACCTCGCGAAAGGCGGCGACGACCAGCGGGATGCCGAGGATGAAATCGGTGATCAGAAGCACCGGCGCGGCAAGCTGGGGCGAGAAGGCGGCGCTTGCCAAGGGCATGAAAATCAACGCGGAACCGAAACCGGTGAAGCCGCGGACGAAGGCCGCGACGAAGGTTGCGGCGATGGCGACCAGATGGGCGGAATCGAGGGGCATGGGAGGCCGGCAGGTGGTGTCGATGACCGGCAGGTCGTGCCAGATTATTGCCTCCGCGTCGACCATGGGCGGGCCGCGGGCGGGCGATGGGCGGGGCATGGGATGATCATAGACACCGGCAGGACCACGCGGGACGCGGCCGGGCGCCTCAGGGACGCCGGCGTCTCGACGGTGTTTCGCTACTATGCGCGGCGGACCCGGCTGCCGGAGAAGCGGCTGACGCGTCCCGAGGCGGAGGCGCTGATTTCCGCCGGCATCGCGATCGGCGCCGTCTTCCAGAATGCCGGCGACAGCGGCGATTGCTTCTCGGCAGCCCTCGGGGAAGCCGACGGGGCTTGTGCCCGCGACTATGCGACAGCCGAGATCGGCCAGCCGGCGGGGTCGGCGATCTACTTCGCGGTCGACTATGACGCGAGCGACGCCGACATCGCGGCGCGTATCCTTCCCCATTTCGAGGCCGTGCGGCGTGAGATTGCCGGGGCCGGCAATCGCCCCGGCTACCGGCTCGGGGCCTACGGCACCGGACGGGTCTGCGAAGCGCTCCATAAAGCCGGACTTGCCGACCTGACATGGCTGTCGAACAAACCCGGCGACGTCGCCTTCGACGCCTGGACGCTCCGTCAGGACCCGCCCGACAGCCTTTGCGGACTGCCGGTCGACCGCAGCCACCCAGGCGAAGGCATCGCCGACTTCGGCGCCTTTGCACGGCTGGACGTGCCGATCGCCGGACCCGGCTAGGCGGACGGGGCGCCGGCGGCCTTGGCGTCCGGGCCTCTTCGGGGGTACCGGTTGGATCTGATGAACGCGCCGATTCGCATCCTCGGGGTCGATCCCGGTCTCCGCCGCACCGGCTGGGGGGTCGTCACCATGCGCGGCAACGAGCTCGGCTTCGTCGCCTCGGGGACGATCAAGGCGCCGCTCGACGGCGAGCTGGCGGGCCGGCTGCTGGCGCTCCATGCCGGACTCTCGGAGGTGGTCAGCGCCCATGCCCCGGACGAGGCGGCGGTCGAGCAGACCTTCGTCAACCGCGACGGCTCGGCGACGCTGAAGCTCGGCCAGGCGCGGGGCATCGCGCTGCTGGTGCCCGCCCAGGCCGGCCTCGCCGTCGCCGAATACGCGCCCAACGCGGTGAAGAAGACGATCGTCGGCGCCGGTCATGCCGAGAAGGGACAGATCCGGGCGATGGTGCGGGTGCTCCTTCCCCGCGCCACATTCGACAGCGACGACGCGGCGGATGCGCTCGCCATCGCCATCTGCCACGCCCATCACCGCACCGCCCGCGTCCTCGCCGGAGTATCGTGAGCCATGTCGGGGCGCGCGCCCGCCAACCCGTGCTAGCGAGACGTCATGATCGGCAAGCTCAAGGGCATCATCGATTCCTACGGCGAGGACTGGGTGATCGTCGACGTCGGCGGCGTCGGCTATCAGGTCCATTGCTCGGCGCGCACCCTCCAGACCCTGCCGCAGCCGGGCGAGGCGGCGACGCTGTCGATCGAGACCTATGTCCGCGAGGACATGATCCGGCTGTTCGGCTTCGCCAGCGACGTCGAGCGCGAATGGTTCCGCCTGCTCCAGACCGTGCAGGGCGTCGGGGCGCGGGTGGCGCTCGGGGTGCTCGGGACGATGACTCCGGGTGATCTCGCCACGGCCATCGCGCTCCAGGACAAGGCGCAGGTGGCGCGGGCGCCGGGCGTCGGCAAGAAGGTCGCCGAACGCATCGTCGCCGAGCTGCGTGACAAGGCGCCGGCCTATGCCAGCGCCGACCCGGCGGTGATCCATCTCCAGTCCGATATTGCCGACAGGCGCGCGCCGCAGCCGGTTGCCGACGCGGTCTCGGCGCTGGTCAATCTCGGCTATGCCCAGGTCCAGGCAAGCGCGGCGATCGCGGCGGCCGCCCGCGCCGCCGGCGATGATGCCGACACAGCGGAACTCATCCGCCTCGGCCTCAAGGAACTGGCGCGGTGAGTCTATCCCCGAGCGCAGTCGACGCAGAGCGTCGCGGCCGGGTCGATCCCGAGCCGCGCCGCGGCAATGTCCTCGCCGCAGCGCAGGCATTCGCCGTAGCTGCCGTCGTCGATCCGGGCGAGTGCCGCGTCGATGCGCGCCATCTCCGTCGCCCGGCGCTGCTCCGCCGCAAGCGCCATGGCCTGGCCCTGCATCGCGTCCATCCGCGACAGGCGGCCGACGCTCTGCTGGTCGAGGGTCACCGTCCGCCGGCTTTCGGCGCTCTGTTCGCGGAGGTCTTCAAGCTCGGCACGGGCGGCGAGCAGGATTTCGCGGGCGTGGTCGAGGTCCATCGTCGCGAGCATAGGCGGGTCGCGTCCCATGGTCGATGACCAGGGCGCGCCCGGGCAGGATTCACCACCGGGGACGGGTCAAGGGACGGCCCGGAGAACCTCGCCGGGCATCAGAGCCTTGTTCACCATGCTGGTCTTCGCGGCCCTCGGGCCGGCGATCGGCGGGCTGGTGGTCATCGCCACGCTGGTGTTCCTCGGCTTCAACGTCACCACCCATGATGCGAGCGTGTGGTTTCTTTCCGCGACGATCTGGGGCCTGTGGCTCGCCTATCCGATCGGCGCCTTTCCGGCACTGCTGGTCGGCGGGATATTCGCGGTGGTTGACTATGACCGCCAGCGCAGCACCCTGCTGGCGGCCGCGTTCGTCGGTCTGATGGCCGGCGTGGTATGGGTGCTTTCGATGGGGCACAGTCCGGGCGATTCCCTGATGAGCAATGCGATCGTTGCCGGCAGCGGCATCGCGACCGTCTGCTGCTGGTGGCTCCGCCGACGGCGTGCGTCATGACGGGACCTGGTCACATGGCGCGAACACCGTGGCGCTTCGGCTGGATGCAGCGACAGCCGTATTATCCGTTGGCGATCGGCGTGTTCGGCGTGTTGGGGCCGGTCGCTGCGCTGTTTGTGTTCTTTTTCGCAATGCCGCGCGTTCTGGTCTATCTTACCCTTCCCTGGCCGTTAGCGGTCCAGACGTGGGCGATCGCTTTGGTCAGCGCCTACAAGCTCGGCATCCTGCCGGCATTGATCATCGCGGTCGTGATTGAAACCCTCCGGGCAATCGGCCTTCGGCCGGTCTGGCTTGTGATCGTTGCCGCCGCTGTCGGCGCCGCCGTCACCCTGGCCTGGCATTCCGCGCAGATTGCCGCTTCCGAGGAACCGGGATTCACGATGATCATGACGGTGGTGGGTGCCGTGCCCGCCGTCATCTGTGCAATCGTATTGCTGTTGACCATTCGATGGACGGATGCCGCGACATGAGCCGCATGGTCTCTCCCGATCTGCGCGACGACGACGCTCCGGACGCGACGCTGCGGCCGCAGCTTCTCGCCGACTTCGTCGGCCAGCCGCAGGCCTGCGCCAATCTCAAGGTGTTCATCGAGGCGGCGCGCTCGCGCGGCGAGGCGCTCGACCATGTCCTCTTCGTCGGACCGCCCGGCCTCGGCAAGACGACGCTTGCCCAGATCGTCGCCCGCGAACTCGGCGTCAATTTCCGCGCCACCTCCGGTCCCGTCATCGCCAAGGCCGGCGACCTCGCGGCGCTGCTCACCAATCTCGAGCCGCGCGACGTCCTGTTCATCGACGAGATCCATCGTCTCTCGCCGGCGGTCGAGGAAATCCTCTACCCGGCGCTGGAGGATTTCCAGCTCGACCTGATCATCGGCGAGGGGCCGGCGGCGCGCTCGGTCAAGATCGAGCTCGCGCCCTTCACGCTCGTCGGCGCGACCACCCGGCAGGGGCTGCTGACCACGCCGCTCCGCGACCGTTTCGGGATTCCGATCCGGCTCAACTTCTATTCGGTCGCCGAGCTCGAGCACATCGTCACGCGCGGCGCGCGCATCCTCGGCATGCCGCTGACCGAGGACGGCGCGACCGAGATCGCCCGCCGCTCGCGGGGCACGCCGCGCATCGCCTCGCGGCTCCTCCGCCGGGTCCGCGACTTCGCCATGGCCGACGGGGTCGAGGCGGTCGACGCCAAGGTCGCCGACCGGGCGCTGCAGCGGCTCGAGGTCGATTCCCTCGGTTTCGACGCGCTCGATCGCCGCTACATGGACCTGATCGCGATGAGCTTCGGCGGCGGGCCGGTCGGGATCGAGACCATCGCCGCGGCGCTCTCCGAACCGCGCGACGCGATCGAGGAGATCGTCGAGCCCTTCCTGATCCAGCAGGGCTTCGTCCAGCGGACGCCGCGCGGCCGGCTGCTGACCACGGGCGCCTTCCGTCACCTCGGCCTCGAAGCGCCGGCCAACCCGGCGGCGCAATTTGGCCTGTTCGGCGATGGAACGGATGGCGATAGCTAGTTATACGCGTTTTGCAGATTGCGTATAACGCCGTTGTCGCAGCAACGGCTGTATGTTATACGCATTCCGCAGGTTGCGTATAACGATGGAGCCTCCGGTGCCGGCCCCCGCCCTCGTCCTTCAGACGACCTACGCCGAATTGCTGGAACGCTGTGCCTCAGCGGCCTTCTCCGACGATTTTCCCGAGGATGGCGCTTTCATCAAGAAAACGGTGCGGGGCCGCATCTACTGGTATTTCCAGCTTCCGTCGTCCGAAGGCCGATCGCAGCGGTATGTCGGCCCGGAAACGCCGGAATTGCTCGAACGTATCGCTCGCCACAGGGAAGCGCGGGATGACGAGCGGGAACGTCGTTCCCTGATCTCGACGCTTGTCCGCTCCTTCGGCATGTCCCGCCCGCCGCCGGAACTGGCAAACGTCGTTGCCGGGTTGGCAAAAGCCGGCGTATTCCGGCTCCGTGGCGTCCTTGTCGGGACCGTCGCCTACCAGACCTATTCGACAATGCTCGGCGTGAAGCTGCCAGATCAAGCCGCGCGAACAGGTGACATCGACATTGCGCAGTTCACGAATGTTTCGGTCGCGGTCGAGGACGAAACGCCACCAATGCTCGAAATCCTGAAGGAGATTGAACCGACGTTTCAACCTGTTCCAAATCTCCATGCAGGAAGGATCGTCAGCTACCAAGCCAAGGGCGGCCTGCGAGTCGATTTCCTCACACCGAACGAGGGTCCCGATACCGATATCCCGGAGCCGTTGCCGTCATTCCATACGGATGCCCTGCCACTTCGATTCCTCGACTACCTCATCCATGATCCGGAGCCTGCTGTTCTCTTGCATGATGCAGGTGTGTACGTGCTCGTCCCCGCGCCGCAACGGTATGCCCTTCACAAGCTCATTGTTTCGCGCCGTCGTGCTGTCGGGGCAGCGAAGCAGGATAAGGACATCCACCAAGCGGAAACCCTGCTCAACGTGCTCGCCACGACCCGCCCCCGTGATCTGGCGGCAGCATGGACAGAGGCTGTCGAGCGGGGCAGGACCTGGCGATTGCTTGTGACAGAAGGCCTGGGACAGATCGAGGCCGATACGAGAGATCGTGTTCTCATCGCGGTCCGCGGCCTGCGCAACCTCCTCCCCGGGATCGGTCTGTCATTTCGCGCGCCGATGCCACGATATGATTTCGATCGCGACGTTGTCGCCTTCAAAGGAGAGACCGCCGGAGGCGCTGTCCTGTGCGAGATTACCGGCGAGGCGCTGGAGGATCATTTCGGATCTGCTGGCACCGAGAAACAGGCGCGTCTTGACGCCTTCCTCAAGAACCGCTCAACCATCGAGGCGCTGGCACGCGCGAAATACCTCGATCGGCCGATCGAAGAACCCGGACATATCCTGATAGGATCACTGGAAATCGAGCAGTCCGGGAAGGATGTCCAGCTCCGCTCCAGCTGGGCGACACCGGGAGACAACAGGGCCGCACCGTGACCGACCTCGATCCGAAATGGCCCGATCTCGCCGGCCGCCTCATCCCCGGCGGTCACCTGCTGCCGGTCAGGATCTATTTCGAGGACACAGACTTCTCCGGCGTCGTCTATCACGGCAGCTACATCCGCTTCATGGAGCGCGGGCGCTCGGACTTCGTCCGGCTGATCGGCGTCGGCCATACCGGGCTCGGCCAGGGCGACCATGGCGAGCCGCTGGTCTTCGCGGTCCGGCGGATCAACATCGATTTCCTCAAGCCGGCCCGGATCGACGACCTGCTGGAGGTCCGCACGACCGTCAGGGGGATGGGCGGGGCGCGGCTGGAGCTTCGCCAGACCATCGATCGCGACGGCCAGCCGCTGGTCGAGGCGGATGTCACCATCGTCCTGATCAACCGCGAGGGCAGGGCCCGGCGCATACCGGATTCGGTGCGCGCGGTGTTCGAGGGGGCGGCCGGGGAATAACCCTTCGTTAACTGTAACAAGTCTAGAAATGCCAAGGGTTTGCGAGGGTGGATCGGCGTCCGGCGGCCCTCGTTTTGACAAAATTCACGGCGAGACACCGGACCCCGAGCAAACGCCCGGCCCGATGGCTTGAAGAGCCCGGACGCGATTCGACTGCGGCATGCGGCGATTTGCCTTCGCCGTTCCGCCTGTGCCGCAGGAATTCATGGTCCGAAAGGTAACGTGTTCATGCCGATTGATGGGGTGACGGAGGCGGTTCTTGTCTCGCCCGCTGGCGATATCTCCCTGGTGTCGCTGTTCCTCCAGGCGCATATCGTCGTCAAGCTGGTCATCATCGGCCTGATCCTCGCCTCGGTATGGTGCTGGGCGATCATCGTCGACAAGTCGATCCTCTATTCGCGCGCCCGGCGTCAGATGGACCGGTTCGAGAAGGTCTTCTGGTCGGGGCAGTCGCTCGAGGAGCTCTATCGCTCGCTGAGCGGGCGGACGCCGTCGGGCATGGCATCGATTTTCGTCGCGGCGATGCGCGAATGGAAACGCAGCTTCGAGGCCGGAGCCCGTTCGCCGATCGGCCTCCAGACCCGGATCGAGAAGGTCATCGACGTGACCATCGTCCGCGAGACGGCGCGGCTCGAAAGGCGGCTGCTGTTCCTGGCGACGGTCGGTTCGGCCGGGCCCTTCGTCGGCCTGTTCGGCACCGTCTGGGGCATCATGTCGAGCTTCCAGGCGATCTCGGCCTCGAAGAATACCTCGCTCGCGGTCGTCGCTCCCGGCATCGCCGAGGCGCTGCTGGCGACGGCGCTCGGCCTTCTTGCCGCCATACCGGCAGTGATTGCTTACAACAAGCTGTCGAATGACGCGGGCAGGATCGGCGAGCGGCTGGAAGGCTTCGCCGACGAATTCTCCGCCATTCTGTCGCGACAGGTCGACGAAAGGGCTTGAGCCAATGGCCATGGCAACGGGATCGGGAGGCAGCATGCGCGGCCGGCGCCGCCGCCGCCACGCCCGGCCGATGAGCGAGATCAACGTCACGCCCTTCGTCGACGTGATGCTGGTGCTGCTGATCGTCTTCATGGTCACCGCGCCGCTGCTTTCCGCCGGCGTGCCGATCGACCTGCCGAAGGCGCCGGCAAGCCCGCTGGCGCTGGAAAAGGAGCCGCTGACGGTCACCATCGATCCCGAGGCGCGGATCTTCGTCGGCGAGGAGGAGGTCACGATCGACGAGCTCGTGCCGCGCCTGACGGCGCTCGCCCCCAACGGACTCGACGAGCGCATCTATGTCCGCGGCGACCGGACCGCGAGCTACGGCACGATCATGAAGGTGATGGGCACGATGAACGGCGCCGGCTTCAAGCGGATCGGGCTGGTCGCGCTGAAGGACCCGGACGGCTGATCGCGCCATGCGGACCGGGCTCGCCGTTTCGGCCGTCTTCCACCTGGTCCTGATCGGCTGGGGGCTCATCTCGCTGAGCGCCTTCGAGCCGCTCGACGCCAGCGATTTCGAGGCGCTGCCGATCGAATTCGTCGAGATCGACGAGGAAAGCAGCACGCCGCTCGGCATCAGGGATGCCGAGGTCGCCGAGGACCCGGCGCCCAACGATCCGACCGACCAGGTCGCCGAGATAGCCCAGCCGGCGCCCGAGCCGCCGGCCGAGGACCCGGTCAAGCCGACCCCGCCGCCGCCGCCGCCCTCGCCGGACCCGGAGCCCGTGCCGGACCAGGCCGACCCCAACCAGGCGCTTCAGGACGCCGAGCCGCTGCCCGACCCGACCGAGGCGGACGCGGCCCCCGAACTCGATCCCGCGGCCGAGGAGACGCCCAAGCCGGAAAACGTCCTCGACGCGCCGAAGGAGGTCGCCGTCGCGACGCCGCTGCCGCGCGTGCGGCCGCCGCACCAGGCGCCGCCCTCGGAGGCCAGGGAACGCTCCGACGACATCGCGGCGCTGCTCGACACCACCAAGCCGAGCTCGGCCCCGGCGGAGTCGGACCGGCAGGCGGCGATCGGCGCGGTCACCGGCTCGCCCTTCAAGCAGCTCAGCGTCAGCGAGATCGATGCGCTCCGGGCAAAGCTCGCCGCCTGCTGGGACATCCCGCCGACGCGGGTCGATCCGGCCGAATTGCGCGTCAAGGTGAAGGTGTTCCTCAGTCAGGGCGGGACGCTGCTGCGCACGCCGGAAGTCGTCGAATACAAGCCGACCCAGATCGGGCAGGTCGCCGCCGAGAGCGCGCTGCGCGCCGTGCAGCGCTGCGCGCCCTTCAATCTTCCGGTCGAGAAATACGACAGCTGGAAAGAGATCATCATGACGTTCGATCCGAGGGAGATGTTCGGTGGTTGACCTGGTTCGCGGGGGGAAGCGGGCGGTGCGCGCCGTCCGGCGCGACACTGCGTGGCTCGCGGTGGTTCGCGGCCTCGTCGTGCTTCTCGCCCTGGCGCTGCCGGCGCGCGCCCAGCTCGAGCTCGACGTCACCCGCGGCAACATCCAGCCGGTGCCGATCGCGATTCCGGCCTTCCTGTCGCTCGCCGGGAACCCGCAGCTCGGGCCGGCGATCGCCGAAGTCGTCACCTCGGATCTCCAGCGCTCCGGTCTCTTCCTGCCGCTCGACCCGTCCGCCTTCGTCGAACGTTCGGCGTCGGCCGATGCGGTGCCGAATTTCGCCAACTGGCGGCTCGCCAATGCCCAGGCCCTGGTGATCGGCGGCGTCGAGCAGCTCGCCGACGGGCGGCTGCGAACCGAGTTCCGGCTGTGGGACGTCTTCGGCGGCGACCAGGTCGCGGGCCAGCAATTCTTCACCAGTCCCGAGAACTGGCGGCGCGTCGCGCATATCATCGCCGACGCCATCTACGAGCGGCTGACCGGCGAGCGCGGCTATTTCGATACGCGGATCGTCTTCGTCGACGAGAGCGGCCCCAAGGACAACCGGACCAAGCGGCTGGCGATCATGGACCAGGACGGTGCCAATATCCGCTACCTGACCGGCGGCAGCGACCTCGTGCTGACGCCACGCTTCAGCCCGTCGACGCAGGAAATCACCTACATGTCCTATGACGGCGGCACGCCGCGCGTCTATCTGCTCAACATCGAGAGCGGCCAGCGCGAACTGGTCGGCGACTTCCCGGGCATGACCTTCGCGCCGCGGTTCTCGCCGGACGGCCAGCAGGTGATCATGAGCCTGCAGCAGGACGGCAACGCCAATATCTACACCATGGACCTGCGCACCCGCCGGACCACGCGGCTGACCGACGACGCGGCCATCGACACCAGCCCGTCCTACTCGCCGGACGGCTCGAAGATCGTCTTCGAATCCGATCGCGGCGGGTCGCAGCAGCTCTATGTGATGGAGGCCAACGGTGCCAATCCGCAGCGCATCACCTTCGGCGAGGGCACATATTCGACGCCGGTCTGGTCGCCGCGCGGCGACTATATCGCCTTCACCCGCCGCCGCGCCGGACAGTTCGGGATCGGCCTCATCCGGCCCGACGGCAGCGGCGAGCGCATGCTCACCGAAGGGTTCCATAACGAGGGTCCGACCTGGGCGCCCAACGGGCGGGTCCTGATGTTCTTCAGGGACACGCCGGGAGGCAATGGCGGGCCGCAGCTCTGGACCATCGACGTCAGCGGCTACAACGAATTCCGCGTGCCGACACCGGGCTTCGCGTCCGACCCCGCCTGGTCGCCCTTGATCAACTGATCGCGCGGCTCTAGGTTCCGGTCGCGGGCGAGGGGCACCGGACGACGCGACTTTCGAGCGTCGCGGCGGCGCGGACGGCGACATGACGGGCGCGACCCTTGACGTTTGATTAACCAAGTCGCTGAACCTGTGCTTAACCACATGCCGGTTAGATGGCCGGTATGGTAGACGGGGACTTAAAGAGAATGCCGCAAGTTTCGCGCTTGGGCCGGATGGCCCTTATCGTCGGGGTAGCCCTGGTTCTTGCGGCCTGTTCGGGACAGAAGAACCTGACCGGCGCGGACCTCAGCATCACCGGTGCCGCGGCGACCCCCGGGAGCCCCCAGGACTTCGTCGTCACGGTGGGCGATCGCGTCTTCTTCCAGACCGACTCCGTCGAATTCACGCCGCAAGCCGTTTCCACCCTGAACCGCCAGGTCCAGTGGCTCAACCAGTATCCGCGCTACACCTTCGTCATAGAAGGTCATGCGGACGAGCGGGGAACGCGCGAATACAACATCGCGCTGGGCGCGCGGCGCGCGACAGCGGTCCGCGACTATCTCGTCGCGCGCGGCATCGCCGCCAACCGCATGCGGACGATCTCCTACGGCAAGGAGCGGCCGGTAGCGGTGTGCAACGACATCTCCTGCTGGTCGCAGAACCGGCGCGCCGTCATCGTCCTCAACAACGCCGGCGTCTGACGGTGGGCTGACCGCCCCGGCCGGGCCCGCGTGGAGCGGGTCCTGCCTGCCGGGCGCCGCGCGGCGCCCAAATTTGGCCGAACTCGCCCTGCCAATCTGCCGCTTCGCAGCGGGCGAATTCAGCCGGCTTTCTGGCGACGGGCCGGGGTCGAGGGGATGCTAGAGCAAGTGAAGACCAGACCAGGTATCGTATTGTTGACCGCGCTGCTCGTCGCGGGCGGCCCGCTTTCGCCGATCGCCGTCGATGCCGCGTGGCGCCCTTTCGCGAAGAAGCAGGGAACCGAGGAGGCCCGGCCCGCCGGCGATCCCACCACGGTTGCCCAGGCCGACGTCAGCGAGCGGCTGAACCGGGCCGAGGCCCGGATCCGCGAGCTGACCGGCCAGGTCCAGGAGCTCGACTACAAGCTTCGCCAGATCGAGCAGGAGCTCGGCATCAAGCCAGGCGAGGGCGCCGTCATGGCGGCGCCGGACGCGGAGACGGGTGCCGTGCCGGTCGAGCCGGAGCCGTCCGGCCGCCTGGTGATCGATGCGCCGGTGGCCGCCGACCAGCCGATCGACCTGACCGCGCCGGGCGCCGCGCCGCGCGCGGCCGAGGGCGACGGGCGCGCCAAGACCCAGGTCGTGTCGCTCGGCGATCCGCGCGCCGACTATGAGCGAGCCTATTCCAGCATCCTGTCGGGCGACTACGAGCTCGCGGAGGCGGCCTTCCGGAATTTCCTCGCAACCTATCCCGCCGACGATCGCGCGCCCGACGCGCAATACTGGCTTGGCGAGAGCCTGTTCGCGCGAGGCCAGTACAGCGAAGCGGCGGACGCATTCCTCGCCGGCTACAAGGCCTATCCGACCAGCGCCAAGGCGGCCGACACGCTGCTCAAGCTGGGATTGGCGCTTGCCGGACTTGGCGAACGCGAGGCGGCCTGTTCGACCTATACGGAGGTGCTGAGGAAGTTCCCCAATTCGTCGAATGCGCTCCGCCAGCGGGTCGAGAGCGAACAATCCGTTGCGGGCTGCTGAGCAGTCCCAACCGCTGACAGCCGACGAGGCCGAGGTCCTTCTCGCGCCGATTGCCGGCACGGATATCATCGCGCTGGCGGTTTCCGGCGGCGCCGATTCCCTCGCCCTCCTCGACGTGGTCGATCGCTGGCGGCGCGGGCCGAACCGGCCGATGGCGGTCGTGCTCACCGTCGACCATCGCCTGAGGCCGGGGTCCGATCGCGAAGCCGCCGGTGTCGCGGCCACCGCCGAGGCGCGGGGCATGCCGGCCCGCCATCTGAGCGTTTGCGACCTTCCGCCCGACAGCGACGAGGCGGCGGCGCGCGACGCCCGCTATCGATTGCTGGTCGGGGCCGCAAGAAAGGAGGGGGCGTCTCATCTCCTGCTTGCCCATCATCGGGACGACCAGGCCGAGACCTTCCTGATCCGGCTGCAACGGGGCTCGGGAATCTTCGGCCTGGCGGCGATGCGTCCCCTTGTCGAAACCGATGGCCTGACGCTCTTCAGGCCTTTCCTCGGCATTCCGCGATCACGGCTGGCCGCGACGACGGCGGTGGCGGGGCTCGTCCCGGTCGACGATCCGATGAATCGCGATCCGCGCTTCGTCCGCGCGCGCATCCGAAAGGACATGCCGCGCCTGGCCGCCGCTGGCCTGGGCCCGGCCGAGCTGGCATCCGTGGCGGCCTGCTTCGCTTCCGCTGCCGATGCGATCGAGGCCGCGGCGGACAGCTTCATTGCCGACCGCGTCACGGTGGACGACCTCGGCACCGTCCGGATGCCGCTTGCGCCCTTCGCGGCCGGATCCGAGGCAGTACGCCAGCGCTTGCTGGTCCGGGCGCTGCTCGCCGTCGGCGGCGAGGCCTATCCGCCGCGTTCCGGGCGGCTGGAGGCGCTGGATCGCGCGATCGAAGGATTCTCCGCCGGACGCTTCAAGCGGACGCTTGCCGGGGCGGTGATCGAGATCAGGGGCGATGCCATCCTCGTCTATCGCGAGACGGGCCGGGACGGCCTGCCGGAAATCGTCGTCGCCGGCGGCTTCAAGGGCGCGTGGGACGGGCGGTTCAGGATCGAGGTCGATTCGGGAGCGCCCGCCGATCTCGTCCTCGGCGCGCTTGGCGAGGACGGCCGGCTGGCGATCGGGGCGCGGCGGCCTTCGATTCCGGCCGCCGCGCTCGCGGTCCAGCCGGCATTCCGCAGGCATGGCGCGCTGTTGCTCGCGCCGACGCTCGGTTTCGCCGCCGAGACCGCCAAAGGGCTGGCCGCCCGGGTCGATCAGACCGTCAGCGCGAGCCTCGCCAGGCCGCGCCGATTCCCGATCTATGACGAATTGTGACCAATGGCTGTTCACTCTGCCGTAATTTCAGCATGATAGAGAAACAGTCTCCTGTTGGATTTCCGCCATTCGGCACCTATCTTAGCGCCTGAGAAACGGGCCTGCGCGGGTGCCGGGCCGCCGAGGGACGAGAATGAACGCCAATTTCCGTAATTTCGCGTTGTGGGTGATCATCGGATTGGTGCTCATCGCCCTGTTCAACCTGTTCCAGAATTCGAGCCAGCGAACGGCGGGCCAGGACATCTCCTACTCGCAATTCCTCTCCGACGTGGATCAGGGCCGGGTGCGCAACGTCGTCATCTCCGGCCAGCAGATCGCCGGTGTCTATACCGATGGCGGCGCCTTCCAGACCTTCGCTCCGGAGGATCCGGAGCTGGTGAAGCGGCTCGAGGACCGCGGCGTCGCGATCAGTGCCAAGCCGCCGGTCGAGGCCGGGCAGTCCTTCATCGGCATGCTCGTCTCCTGGCTGCCGATGTTCCTGATCCTCGCCGTGTGGATATTCTTCATGCGCCAGATGCAGGGGTCGGGCGGCAAGGCGCTGGGATTCGGCAAGTCGAAGGCCAAGCTGCTGACCGAGGCGCATGGCCGCGTCACCTTCGAGGACGTCGCCGGCGTCGACGAGGCGAAGGAAGACCTGCAGGAAATCGTCGAGTTCCTGCGCGACCCGCAGAAATTCCAGCGGCTCGGTGGCCGTATTCCGCGTGGCGTGCTGCTCGTCGGCCCGCCCGGTACCGGCAAGACGCTGCTCGCCCGCGCCATCGCCGGCGAGGCCAATGTTCCGTTCTTCACCATCTCCGGCTCGGACTTCGTCGAGATGTTCGTCGGTGTCGGCGCGAGCCGCGTCCGTGACATGTTCGAGCAGGCCAAGAAGAATGCGCCCTGCATCATCTTCATCGACGAGATC
>NZ_JAGRLA010000089.1 GCF_020442045.1 Bauldia sp.
GCAGATCGTTCCCGGCGCCAACCACTTCTTCGAGAACCACGTCGACGAGCTTCTCGACATCTGCGCCAACTATGTCGACATGCGCCAGGCGATGATCGACGCCGCATAGGCAGCGGGCGAACGGCGCGGGAGGGCCGGAGCGCCCTCCTTCCCGACCAACCTTCAAAGCGACCTGACGATCCCCGGCGGGGTCCGGAAATAGCCGATATCGGCGAGCAGATGCGGCGAGAGGCGACGGATCACGCGTATCGTCCGGCGGCTCTCCGACGGCTCCATTCGCACGACCTGTCGTGACGCCGCGATGGCGAGAAGGCTCTTCCCGGGCTCGATCGACATGACTGATGTCCTCCTCGTGCGAAGCAATCGGCGTTTGCGAAGCGCGGGTGTCTAACGGTCGTCGCCGTCACACGCTGTGAGCGGCGTCACACCGTCCCGCCCGGCTCCGGCCGCAAGGAGACCGCTCAGTCGGGCCGTGCCAGAACCCCGCCGGTCATCGGCGCGGCAACGCCGGTCGTCTCCGGCAGGCTCAGCGGCAGCCCGGCCCGGCTCCGCGCCGCGAGATAGGCAAACGCCTCGGCCTCGATGAAATCGCCCCGCCAGCCGAGATCGTCGGCACGCTTGACCTCGGCGCCGCTCATCTCGGCAAGCATTCCGAGAATTACCGGGTTGTGTGCGCCGCCGCCGGACACGACGATCAGGTCGGCGCCGCCGGCATCGACGATCGCACCGGCCATGCTGCTGGCGGTGAAGGCGGCAAGCGTCGCCGCGCCGTCCTCGGTCCGGAGGAGCTGCACCGGCGCCGGCGAGAAAGCGTTGCGGTCGAGCGACTTCGGCAGCGGCTCGCCGAACCACGGATCGGCCATCAGCGCGGTCAGCGCCAGCTTGTCGACCGCGCCGCGTGCCGCGAGCCGCCCGCCCTCGTCCATCGCCGCTCCGGTCCGCTTGGCGACGAGATCGTCGATCATCGCGTTGCCGGGACCCGTGTCACCGGCCGCGATACCGCCGTCAGCGCCGATCCGCGTGATGTTGCCGACACCGCCTATGTTGGCGACGACAATGTCGCCGGTCAGTCCGGCCATCCGCACCAGCGCGCGATGATAGAGCGGCACGAAAGGCGCGCCCTCCCCGCCGGCGGCGACGTCGGCGGCGCGGAAGTCGTAGACCACCGGCGTCCCGAGCCGTCGTGCCAGCGCCGGCCCGTCGCCGATCTGCACGGTGAAGAGGCGGTCCGGCGCATGGATCACCGTCTGCCCGTGAAATCCGACGAGATCGACGGTCAGTCCCGGATTCGCCGCCCGCAACGTCTCGATCGCGTCGCCATGGGCGTCGGTCACCACCCGTTCGGCCTCGGCAAGGATGCCGGGTCGTGCCGTCCGGTCCGTCAGCTCCCGCGCCTCGGCGAGCGCCTGCCTCAGGATCGTCCTCTCGCTTTGGTCATAGGGACGGAAGAAGGTCGGCCCGAAGCTTTCGACCGACTCGCCGTCGGTGACGAGCACCGCGACATCGACCCCGTCCATCGACGTCCCGCTCATCATTCCGGCCACGGTCTGCATCGTCATCTTCCGGAAAAGGTTCCGAATATCGGGTGAATGGCATGGCCGCGGACGAAAAAGCGGCAAAATGTGAGACTCACGACAAGTGAAATCGGCGGCGGCCCCTGTTATACGGCTTTCGCCCGGTGCCTCCACAAGGTTCCTCACATTCCATGGGCGGCGGCCGGGCCTGACCTTTCATCCGCCGGGAAACCAGACCAGTGCCCAAGTCCGACTTCTTGCGTGTCTTCGAAGAGCGCGGCTTCATCCATCAATGCTCCGACCTGGAAGGGCTCGACGCCCTCGCCGCCAGCGGGCCCGTCTCCGGCTATATCGGCTTCGATTGCACGGCGCCGAGCCTCCATGTCGGCAGCCTGTTGCAGATCATGATGCTGCGCTGGATGCAGAAGACGGGTCATCGGCCGATCGCGCTGATGGGCAGCGGCACGACCAGGGTCGGCGACCCTTCGGGCAAGGACGAGAGCCGCAAGGTCCTGTCGGAGGCCGACATCGAAGCCAACAAGAACGGCATCCGCACGGTCTTCGACCGCTTCCTCGATTTCGGCTCCGGGCCGACCGGCGCCCTGATGGTCGACAACGCGGACTGGCTGCTCGGGCTCAACTACATCTCCTTTCTCCGCGACGTCGGTCGCCACGTCTCGGTCAATCAGATGATCCAGCGGGATTCGGTCCGGATGCGGCTCGAGCGCGAGCAGCACCTCTCCTTCCTCGAATTCAACTACATGGTCCTACAGGGCTACGACTTCGTCGAGCTTGCCCGCCGCTTCGGCTGCCGGCTGCAGCTCGGCGGCTCCGACCAATGGGGCAACATCATCTCCGGCATCGACCTTGGCCGGCGGATGGAGAATGTCGAGCTCTTCGCCCTCACCTCGCCGCTGATCACCACCGCGTCCGGCGCCAAGATGGGCAAGACCGCGGCCGGCGCGGTCTGGCTGAATGCCGACCTCGTCTCGCCCTACGAATACTGGCAGTTCTGGCGGAACACCGAGGACGCGGATGTCGGCCGCTTCCTCAGGCTCTTCACCGACTTGCCGCTCGACGAGATTGCCCGGCTGGAGGCACTCGGCGGCGCCGAGATCAACGAGGCGAAGAAGGTCCTCGCCACCGAAGCGACCGCGCTTCTCCATGGCCGGGCCGCGGCCGGGGAGGCGTCGGAGGCGGCAAGGCGAACCTTCGAGGAAGGCACCCGCGCCGACGCCTTGCCGACGATCACCGTCGCGGAAGCGGACCTCGCGGCCGGCATCGGCGTGCTCGGCCTCTTCGTCCAGGCGGGTCTGATGTCGTCGAACGGCGAGGCGCGGCGCGCGATCCGCGGCGGCGGCCTGAGGATCAACGACACGGCGGTCACCGACGAAAAGGCGGTCGTCTCGGCCGTCGACCTCGCCGAGGGGGCGATCAAGCTCTCCCACGGGCGCAAGAAGCACGTTCTGGTGCGGGCGGGGTAGCGTTGCCTTTTGCGTGGCGCGTCCTTCGAGGCTCGCCGCCTACGCGGCGAGGACCACGGGATGGCTCCCCGGCTGAACCTGCCGCCCCCGAGGTTCCGACCTCGCCATCCTGAGGTGCGGGGGCGAAGCCCGAGCCTCGAAGGACGCAGCGACCACCGATCTCCCTCTGCTACCGGAACTCGAAGATTTTGCGGAAGATGCCGGGCGCCACCGCCGAGAGCGGGTTGAAATAGACCTGCGGCCCGCCGAGCGGTCCCTCGACCCGGAAGGTCACGCCGATCAGCCCGCCCCGGTTTCCGCCGCCGAGCACGAGGCCGAGCACCGGCACCCGGCCGAAGACGTTGTTCAGCGCGTAGAGCGGAAGATAGGTACCGTTGATCATGACATGGCCGAGGCGCAGGTCGACGCGGCCGTTGAAGGTCGCGCCGACGGCCTGGCCGCGCAGCAGCGCCTCGTCGATGGTGATCGCCTCGCCGGAAAGGTGGAAGCGCGCCGCCAGTTGATCGAAATGCAGCCGGGTCGGATCGATCCGCTGCTTGGTCGGCGCGCTCGAGATCACCCGTTTCACCGCCGGCTCGTTGAGGATATCGAAATCGGTCACCGTCGCCTTGCCGGCCATCGGGCCGCCCCGGCCGACCCTCTGTGCGGAGATCGTCACCACACCACCGTTGATGCGATCATAGAGGTTCAGGAATCGGAAGAGGCTCCCGGCGCCGGCCGAGACCTGCAGGGAAGCCCCCTTCCGGGAGTCGGAGAAGTCGACCGCGACCCGCGTCCCGCCGAGCGAGCCGGCCACCGATATCCGGGTCGGCGAGCCGTTGACCGTCACGTAGGCCGCTTTCAAGCCGGTCATTGCCTCGCCATTGAAGCCGGTCACCTTGGCGATATCCGCCTCGACCGATATATCGGGTCCGCCGTCGCCCTCGCCGGTCTTCGTCGCTTCGGTGATGACGCCACGCATGTCGAACGCATCGCCACGCGCCTTGATCGCGTAGCCCTTTTCCGTGGCCGCCAGCGTGAAGGCCATCGAGTCTTCCGGGCGAAGCGCGAAGCGCCTGATCTCGGCCGAGACGAGGCCGGCCGTGGCGTCGATGAAGGCCGAGCCCTCGAGACCGAAGCCATCGCCCTCCAGCACGATGTTCTCGACGCTCTGTCCGCCTTCGACCGGGATCAGGTCGAAGGAAAGCGTCGCCGGGACCCCGATCCCCTTGGTCCAGCCCAGTCCCGGCAGGGTCAGCCGCGCCGGCCCCAGGTCGAGGTCGTAGTGCTGGCCGTCGCTGTCGGCGAGGCTGCTGATCTGGGTTCCGACCGTGCCGTCGACGATGTCGTCGAGGCTCAGGCCGAGCCTGTCGCGCGCCGCCTTGTCGAGGGAAAGGCGCGCAAGCTGCTGCCCGCGGCCGCTCGCCGCTCCCTCATGTCCAAGCGGCTGCGAGATGCTGACATCGGCGCGTACGCCATCGATCGTGGCGGTTCCGCTGACGGCGAAATTGTCGGGAACCACGGAAATCGTGACGTCGGCATCGCTGAATGTGCGACCTTCGATCGGACGGGCGCTGGCCAGTCCCTTGCCGACCACGGTGACCTTCCAGCCCATCTCCTCGGCGATCTCGTCCTCTTCCTTGTCGAGCGGCAGACGCAGCGAGATCGTCGCGGCGGCGGTACCGGAAAGGTCGTCCGGCGAGACGTTCCGCTTGGCGAGGACGTTGAGCGGCGCGGCGTCCGCGATCTCGCCCAATCCCGCCGCCGGTCCGGCGAGTTCAAGCTCCACGACGGCGACCGGCGCGGGATCGAAGACGTCGTCGATGGCGAAGGCGCCGGCATCGATCGATACGGTCCGCCCGGAAGCGAGCTCGAGGCGCGCGGCGTCGAGGTCGACGCCGAGTGTCTTGCCGGACAAAACGGCATTCCCGGAGGCGCCGGAAACCGGCGGCAGGTCTCCGAATGTCCGGAAGGCGGCGTCCTTGAGCCGGAGATTGAGGCTCAGGCCGTCGTCGGGCATCCGGGGATGCTCGCTCTCCAGCACACCGGCCGGAATGGTCGCCTCGAACTGACCGGATTCGATCGTCCCTCCGGTCATGTTTGCCAGCACCCAGTGGCGGACGCCGGGCGCGAGGAACGGCACCCACATCTGCTGGAAGGTGGCAACCGGCATCGGCGACAGCGATGCGGCAAGCGCCAGCGACGGTCCCGCGTCCTCGAAGCCGACCGTTCCGGCGAGCGCCAGCGATCCGCTTTGCGTCTGGATGGAGAGATCCTCGATATCGAGCAGCCGGCCCGGCAGGTCGTAGATGCCGGACAGGGCGATCTGGTCGGCGATGACAGGCGGCGCCTCAGCGTCCCGCGCCGCCAGGACCGCGCCAGACGACTCGAGATTGAAGGCATAGCGCCCGTGCCCGACCGGTCCGGAAGGGCGAATCCAGCCGGTGACCACTCCTCTCGTCTTGCCGAAATAAAGGGGTGACGGCTCGACGTTGATGGTCTGGTTCGCGACATCCCAGTCGAGCTTGATCGTCGCCTCGTCGAGCAGCACGCTCGCGTCTTCGCTGCCGGTCGTGAAGACGCCCGCCCCGACATCGAGCCTCAGCATCGCCGCCTCGATCGCACCATCGCCGGCAAAATCGATATTGGCACGACCGTAGAGCGGGATGTCGGCCGAGGTGGCGCTGTCGCCGCCGAATTGCGGAAACAGATCGGCGAGCGTCAGTTGCGAGAAGACGCCGGAGATCTGGTGGGCGCCGGTTTCCGGATCTTCCGTCCTCTCCAGCGTGCCGCTCCAGCGTCCGGCGTAGCCGGAGGTCGCGATCGACACGGCCAGTCCGCGCTTTTCGGGGTCAAAGGTCGCGTCGAAGTCGGTCTCGCCGAAATGCCGCTGTCGCTGGGAGGGAACGTCCCAGACATTGATCGTGCCGCCGATCAGCGACAGCGTCCGGAAATGCGACGCGACGGAGAAGTCGAGCTGCGCCTCGAGGCCCCGATCGACCAGACGAATGAGCGAGGCGATCTCCGGAAAGCCGCCGTCGGGCCCCGCGCCCGGTATCGGCCCGTCGGGAGCTTCACCGGATGCCGTCGCCGAGGATAAGGTCGAGCGCGTGCCGAGATAGACCGTGCCGCGCTCCGGCCGCACCAGCGAGAATTCCGCCGATCGGAGTTCGACCGCAGTGATCGTCACCCTGAACCCGATCAGCGAGAGCGGATCGATCGCCAGTCGGGTGCCGGGGATGCGGGCGACCACCGCGCCTCCGGAGTCGACAACCTCGGTATCGCCGATATCGGCAACCAGCCCGAGCACCGGATCGACGTCGATGGCGGCCTTGTCGACCGTCACCAGGTAATCGCTGCCGAGCCGCGCCTGGAGCGCCTCGCGGTAGCCCTCCCTGACGAAGCCCAGTTCGGTTGGTCCCGACAGGACCACCGCCATGATCGCCACGACCACGAACAGCAGAAGTCCACCGACGACCGCCGCGACAAGCAGGCCGAGCCTCATGCCGCGCGATCGCCGGCGCGGCTCCTCGTCGGCATCCAGTTCCGCAGTCCCGTCGGAATATCGTCTCACTGGCATCGGCGGGCGGTTGGCAGCTCCGAAGCGGCGTTCATCCGGCGGCGGCGTTTGATGGCGGCTGCATGCCGCCACGCCGTCGCCTGGCCGGTCCGTTTCACTGTCACGGTGTGGCTCGTCGTCGCCACGCGGCACTCGGGCCTTGCGCCGATTGCGGACAGGGAGCAATTCTCAAGCCATCCAATAGCGACCAAAGGAAGGCACCATGGCTGTATCAGAGGGTGACGAAGCACCGGATTTCCAACTGGCGATCGACGGTGGAGGCTCGATAAGGCTTTCGGATCTGAAGGGCCGCACCGTCATTCTCTATTTCTATCCCAATGACGATACGCCCGGATGTACCACCGAGGCGATCGATTTCACCAGCGCCCTCCCCGAATTCGAGGCAGCCGGCGCCACCGTGATCGGCATCTCGCCCAACACGATCGAGTCGCACCAGAAGTTCAAGGCCAAACACGGGCTCGGGGTCATGCTCGCCTCGGACCCCGACCACAAGGCGCTCGAACCCTATGGCGCCTGGGGCGAGAAGATGATGTACGGCCGCACGACGGTGGGCGTCATCCGCTCTACCGTGATGGTCGGACCGGATGGCCGGGTCGCCCGGGTCTGGCCCCGGGTCCGGGTCAAGGGCCATGTCGACAAGGTCCTCGAGGCCGTGAGGGCTCTCTGAGAAGTCTCTTCCGCGGTCCGTCCGAGCCGCGGAAAAACCATCGGTTTCCGCTCCGTCGCGAGTGCCCGCTAAGGGAAATGTTAACCCTAACCGGGTCTAACTTCCGCAGTTGTTTCAGCGATTCTGATGGTGACTGCGTATGTCGACTGCAACTCCGCCCCGATTCGTGAAAGCTCGCCCCGCCGGCAAGCGGCGATATCGCATCCTGATCGCGCGCGGCCAGGACGTCCGTGAATTCCACGTAAAGCCCTGGGCGGCGGCCGCGACGGCCATCACCGGCATCCTCTTCGGCGTCTTCTATTTCGCAGCGACCGGTTATCTGGTCTTCCGCGACGACCTGCTCGCCGCCTCCTTCGCCCGGCAGGCGCGTATCCAGCAGGCCTACGAGGATCGCATCGCCATGCTGCGGTCCGACATCGACCGCCTGACCAGCCGGCAGCTGCTCAACCAGGAAGCCTTCGAGGGCCGCCTCGCCGAATTGCTCGGTCGCCAGCAAGCCCTCGACGCGCGCCAGGATATCATCGCCAGCCTCAGCCAGACCGTCCGCGGCGCCGGCCTGGTGCCCGAGACGGCGCCCCTCCCGCGCCTGCGGCCCGCCGATCCGAACGAAGCGGACACCATCACCACCGGCAGCATCGAGCCGGCCGAAACGCCCGTGAGGGTCGCCTCGGCGGCGCTGCGCACCGATACGTCGACGGCGCCCTTGCCGCCGTCCGACGAGTTCGAGCGCATCGTCGAGGCCGAGTCGTCGATCGATGCCCTTGCCCGCGAGCAGGTCGATTACGTTACCGAGATCGCCCAGGAGGTCACCGCACGGTCGTCCAGGATCGCCGCCGTCCTCGGCAAGCTCGGCCACAAGCCGAAGCTTGACGACGATAACGAGTCGGCCATTGGCGGCCCCTATGTCCCGCTCGACGAATATTCCGATCCCGAAGCCTTCAGGGCCAATGTCGACGTCGTCGCCACCCAGGTCGAGCACCTCGCGACGCTGCAGAAGGTCGCTTCCCGCCTGCCGCTGGCAAAGCCGATGGCCTCGGCGCCGATCACCAGCCGCTTTGGCGCGCGCATGGACCCGTTCGTGCATCGGATGGCGATGCATTCGGGCATCGACTTCAAGGCCCCCACCGGCAGCCCGGCCCGTGCGACAGCCGCCGGCAGGGTGACGATCGCGGCCTATACGAAGGGCTATGGCAACATGATCGAGATTGACCACGGCGGCGGCATTCGCACCCGCTACGCCCATCTCAGCCGCCTCCTGGTCAAGAAGGGCGCCTATGTCGAGAAAGGCGCCATCGTCGGGCGCACCGGCAGCACCGGTCGGTCGACCGGCCCCCATCTTCACTACGAGATCCGCGTCAACAGCAAGGCGATCGACCCGATGGCCTATATCAAGGCAGGCGCGGAGCTGACGCCCCTGCTCTCGCCCGGCTAGGGCCGGGCCCCAGGAACATCAGTTCCTTCGGAACAGCCGCCAGCCTCTGCGGGCCGGCGGCAGGTATTCCTCGAGAAGTTCCTTCATGCGCGCGTCACGCGCGTTCGCGGTGTTGCCGCCAAGGACGACGGCAATGACCTCGCTGCGGCCGCGCTCGGCGGAGCAGACCAGGTTGAAGCCCGAGGCGCTGGTATAGCCGGTCTTGATGCCGTCGACGCCGTCGACCCGGCCAAGAAGCTTGTTGTGATTGAGATAGGTCTTGCCGTTCCACCTGAACGACCTGGTCTTGAAATACCGGAAGCTGCGCGGGAAATCCCTCTGCAATGCCCGTCCAAGAATGGCCATGTCGCGCGCCGTCGTGACCTGGGCGGGGTCGGGCAAACCCGACGCATTGCGGAAGACGGTGTTGGTCATCCCAAGTCGCTGCGCCTGGGCCGTCATCTTCTGGGCGAAGGCACCCTCGCTTCCGCCGAGATGCTCGCCGACCGCGCAGGCCACGTCGTTGGCCGATTTGGTGACCAGCGCCAGGATCGCGTCGCGGGCCGGGATCGTCTGGCCCGGCTTCAGGCCGAGCTTGCTCGGCGGCAGCGCGGCGCAATGCTCGGACATCCTGAACGCGGTCCTGGTGCCCACGCGACGATTGCCGATCGCCGAGAACAACAGGTAGAGCGTCATCATCTTGGTGAGCGAAGCCGGGTAGCGCTTGCTGTCCGCCTGGTCGGAATAGAGCACCTTGCCGGACTTCGCATCGACGACGATGGCCGCCTTCTGGGCTGCGACGGCACCATGACCATCGTAGCCCGCCAGCCCCAGAGCCAGCGTGGCAGTCGCCAATATGCGTCCCGGAATGCCCAACCCTCGCAACATATATGGTCAGATAACACGATCCGGCGTCGCACCTCCACCACTGGCGGGACGCCTTCCCCAGGCACGCCGGAGAGACAGGACTCGTTGCACGGACGCCACGACCGACGCGGTTCCAGGCGGGTGTCTAGTCCAGGTCCTGGATGTCGGCCTTGGGTTCGCCGCCGACCCGCTGCGCGAGGGACGCTTCCATGAACGGGTCGAGCGCGCCGTCGAGGACATCCTTCGGGGTCGTGCTCTCGACGCCGGTCCTGAGGTCCTTCACCAGTTGATAGGGCTGCAGGACATAGGACCGGATCTGGTGGCCCCATCCGATGTCGGTCTTGGAAGCCGCCTCGGCATTCGCTTCCGCCTCGCGCCGTTCGAGCTCCGCCTCGTAGAGGCGCGCGCGCAGCATCCCCCAGGCGGTCGCCCGGTTCTTGTGCTGGGAACGCTCGCTCTGGCACTGGACGACGATGCCGGTCGGCTCGTGGGTCAGGCGGACCGCCGAGTCGGTGGTGTTGACGTGCTGTCCGCCGGCCCCCGACGCCCGGTAGGTGTCGACCCGCACGTCGGATTCGTTGATGTCGATCTCGATTGAATCGTCCACCACCGGATAGACCCAGGCGCTGGCGAACGAGGTGTGCCGCCGGGCATTGCTGTCGAAGGGCGAAATCCGCACCAGCCGATGGACGCCGGATTCGGTCTTCAGCCAGCCATAGGCGTTCATCCCCTTGAACATCATCGTGGCGGACTTGATGCCCGCCTCCTCGCCCGCGTGATATTCGAGGATTTCCGTCTTGTAGCCCTTCCGCTCCGCCCAGCGCAGATACATGCGCATGAGCATCTCCGCCCAGTCCTGGCTTTCGGTTCCGCCGGCGCCCGCGTGGATCTCGATGAAGGTGTCGTTGGCGTCCGCCTCGCCGGACAGCATCGTCTCGACCTGCCGGCGGTCGACCTCGTCCTTCAGCGCACGGAGCGAAGCCTCCGCCTCGGTCGCGACCCCGAGGTCATCCTCTGCTTCGGCGAGCTCGATCAGCTCGATCTGGTCGGTGAGGTCTTTCTCGAGGCGTTCGACCGCCTCCACCTGGTCCGCGAGCTGCTGCCGCTCGCGCATCACCTTCTGGGCGCGGTCGGGAGAATTCCAGAGCTCGGGATCCTCGGCCGCCGCGTTCAGCTCCGCGAGGCGTATCTTGGCCGTATCCCAGTCAAAGATGCCTCCTCAGCAGGCCCATGCCCTGCTGGATCTCGTCAACCACGTGTTCGACTTCAGTGCGCATCAATATCTCCGTCGTCGCGCTCGGCCTGCATGTAGCCGCCCGCGGACCGGGAGACAATATCTCAGCGATACCTTCTCGCCGGATTGGCCCGGCTCGCGACGATCGGCTGAAGCGTCACAGGGTCCAGCACGTCCGGCAACAGCGGGATCGCCCCGTCCATCCGGTCGAAGGTCCAGTATTCGGCCGCTGCCCGCGCCTTGCCGGGTGTTGAGATCAGCCCCTCCAGGATTTCCCCGGCGGACAGGTGCCGGGGTTCGGCGATGTGGGCCCCGGCTCCGGTCGCCATGGTCATGGCGGCAAGCAAGGAAAGGCAGCGGAGGATGAGGCGCATATATATTCCTAGGTTGGAGGCGAGGATGTAGCGTCGCGGCCCCCTCAAGGGCCGCGTCAAAGGCGTCGCGGTTGCGGAAAGGCCCGTCGGCCTATTCGGGATCGTCCTCGTCTTGGGGATCGACCGGCTTCATCGTCTTGGGGTCGAGCACCGGCCCAGGCATCGGCTTCGCGGTCCGCATCCGCTCCGGCGTCCAGTAGTCCTTGGCCCGTTCGCCGGTCTCCGGCGTCGAGACGACCGAATCGATCTCGGCCGGCGGCTTCTTGTCGCCGTCATCGGACGCGCTCCCGCCCGACGCGCCAATGCAGGCGAAGGACGCGCACGCGGCAAGGAGAGGAAACCTCAGTCCCATGTCATGCTCCATTGTCACGCCCCCGTGCTTTTCTGCCTCTATTCGCGGCCGTCCCCGGTGAACAGCCACAGCTTCCTGAAAGGCTCGGCCGAACAGGGACCGAAGCCGACGCCGTCCATCCCCGCATAGTAGAGGGACCGGAGGGCGATCGCCGTGTCGTTCGGCCCGTCATCAAAGCGTCGCCGCGTCCATGGCCGGGCCGGGCCGGCCGGAGGCGCGGGCGCCTCCGGCCGTCTTGTCGAGCTCGATGGTCTCAGGATCCGTGGACTGCGCCTTCGCCGGGACGCCGACGGCAACGGAAACCGCCGCCGTGGCGAGAACGTGAAAGCGTGACAGCAACGGACCCTTCTCCATCGCGCCAGCGGGTTCGGTGACCGTCTGCCTTACTGGCAGCCGTTCTCGCCGTAGTCCCACAGGCTCTTGAAGTCGTCGTTCAGATACGGGCCATAGTCGATGCCGGGCTGACCGTCGATGCCGAAGGACTCGACACTGATGATGTAGTTGGCATCGTTGTTGTTGCCGCTGTCGAACTTGCCGATCCAGGCGCCGCCGCTCGAGCCGCCCTGGTCGGCCGGATTGCCGTGCTTGAGCTGCACGACGCCTTCGACCATCTGGATCGGGCCCTTCTCGACCTGGATCACCTCGCCGTTCTCGACACCACCCGGATAGCCGATCTTGGTCACGTCATTGTACTGGCCCTGCCAGTCCCAGTGCGTGCCGAAATAGCCGGTCTTGGAGGGCTTATCGACCTTGATGACGGCGAAGTCGTAGAAGTACTTCTCGAAGCCCGGCTGCACCCAGTTCTTGTTGGTGGCGGCGCAGACGTAGTCATAGACCTGCGAGTATTCGCCGCTCTTGTACTGAAGGGCGAAAATGAGGTCGTCGTGCCACTCGCCGGTCTCCGCGTCGCGGACGCAATGGGCGGCCGTCAGCAGGACCGTCGGCGAGATGAACTGGGCGGAGCAGACATAGTTCTCGCCGCCGGCGCGGAAGAACAGCTTGCCGGCCCAGTAGAGCGGCTTCTCGTAGACGTTGCCCGAGGAGCGTTCGCGATCCGAAACCAGATCCTTGGCCGGGCTCGAGCCGGGATTGGCGGGACGCGACGCGCGCTGGCCGCCACGGGTCGCGGCGGCCACCGTATCGGCGCTCACGGTGGGCAACTGCACCTGCCTTGCCCGCTCCATGGCCGCGGGCGTCCATGAGCTCAGCCGGTCGCGATTCGGTGCGGCCCGGTTCCCTTCGTTGCCGGCGGACTGGGCGAAGCCGGGACCACTTACGAGTGCAAGCGTCACGGCAGCCGGGATAAGCCAAAGTCGGTTCAAATTACCCTCCATTGAAGATCGGGTTGGTGATGGGGATTGACGAGCGCTTCCGGAGCTCCGGTCGCCCGGAACCAGATAAAACCTATCGTCTGACGCGGCGGTGACCACGTCAATAGCGGAACGATTTGAGGTGATTATCGAACAGCCGGCGGGGATTTGGGACCGTCGCTTCCTGAACGACAAGGCGGAAAAGGGCATGGACGCTACCAAGCGCTTTGTGAGACCCCTCTCACCGGTTGTAGTGCCGCCCGATGGTGGCGGAATGAAGGTCGGCAAATGGCCGACCTTCAACCTTTTCGTGTCAATATAGTCCGCCTGTCCCGGAGACCACGGCGCGATCGACATCGGGGTCGACAGTCAGCGGATTGCCCAGCGAATCGGTGTAGCCGATCACCGAATAGGTGTCCGGCGGCCCCGTTCCCGGCTTGAATGCCTCGAGCAGGACGCCGGGTCCGGAGGCGTTGGTATGGAGCCCGGTCTTGCGATCGATCGGGATGAAATTCATGCCCGGCGGAACACGGAAAGGAATCGCCGGCTTGTCCTTCAGCGCATCCTTCATGAAGTCGACCCAGATCGGCGCCGCGAGATGGCCGCCAGTCGACCCCCGCCCGAGGTTGCGGGGCTTGTCATAGCCAACGAAGACGCCGACCACCAGATCGGGCGAGAAGCCCATGAACCAGGCGTCGTGGTAGTCGTTGGTCGTACCGGTCTTGCCGGCGAGCGGCTTGTCGATCGACCGCGAGACGATGGTCGCCGTGCCGCGCTGGACGACGCCCTCGAGCATCGACACCATCTGGTAGGCGGTCATCGGATCGAGCACCTGGTCCGAGTCGTCGATGATCGTGGGCTCATCCTGGCCCTGCCACTCGGCGGCCTCGCAGGCTTCGCAGATCCGCTTGTCGTGGCGGAAGACCGTCTCGCCGAAGCGGTTCTGGATGCGGTCGATCAATGTCGGGCTGATCGACCGGCCACCATTGTCGATGATCGAATAGCCGGTGACCATACGCAGCACCGTCGTCTCGCCGGCGCCGAGCGACATCGGCAGGTATTGTGGCAGGTCGTCATAGACGCCGAACCGCCGCGCATATTCGGCGACCAGCGGCATGCCCATGTCCTGGGCGAGCCGGACGGTCATCACGTTCCGCGAGCGCTCGATACCGGTCCTCAAGGTCGACGGGCCGTAGAACTCGTTGGAATAGTTCGACGGGCGCCAGATCTCCTGGCCCGGCCCCGGATCGATCTCGATCGGCGCGTCCATCACCACCGACGACGGCGTATAGCCGTTGTCGAGCGCCGCCGAATAGACGAACGGCTTGAACGACGAACCCGGCTGGCGATAGGCCTGCGTGGCGCGGTTGAATTCGCTCTCGGCGAAGGAGAAGCCGCCCACCATGGCGAGCACGCGGCCGGTATGCGGGTCCATGGCAACGATCGCGCCTTCGATCTCCGGCACCTGCTCCAGGGCATAGACATCGCCTTCGGCGTCTTCCACCTTGCGGACGTAAATGACGTCGCCGACCTTCGGCCGCCGCTTGCCCGCCCATTTCATCTGCGAGGGCGGAACCGTCGCGGTCTCACGGGCGTCGTCGAGGCCGCCGCCGGGCGTCTGCCCTGGCTGGAGTCCGACCTTCAGTCCGTTGCCCGAGGATTCGAGCACGATCGCGAGGCGCCACTCGACAACGTCAGACAGCGCCTCGACCTCGCCGACGGTCTTGCCCCAGTCTTCGCCGATCTCCTCGAAATGCTTGACCGGGCCGCGGTAGCCGCGGGCCCGGTCGAACTTGATCAGCCCGTTCATCAGCGCCTTGCGCGCATAGACCTGGAGCGTCGGGTCGAGCGACGTGCGGACCGAGAGGCCACCCTCGTAGAGAGCCTTCTCCCCGAACATCTCGGCGAGCTGGCGGCGGACCTCTTCCGCGAAGTAATCGGCCGCGAAGAGATGCGGGGCGGTGACGCGGCGGTTGACGCCGAGCGGTTCGGCCTTCGCCGCCTCGCCTTCGGCGGCCGTGACGAAGCCGTTCTCGACCATGCGGTCGATCACCCAGTTGCGCCGTTCGAGGGCGCGGTCGGGATGGCGGAAGGGATTATAGTTGTTCGGTGCCTTGGGCAGGGCCGCCAGATACGCAGCCTCGGCAAGCGTCAGCTCATGCACCGACTTGTCGAAATATTCCAGCGACGCGGCAGCGACGCCATAGGCGCCGAGGCCGAGGAAAATCTCGTTGAGGTAGAGCTCGAGGATCTTGTCCTTCTTGTAGGCGGCCTCGATCCGCAGCGACAGGATCGCCTCCTTGATCTTGCGGTCGATGCTCTGCTCGTTGGTCAGCAGGAAGTTCTTGGCGACCTGCTGGGTGATGGTCGAGGCCCCGACCGGGCGGACGCCCGATCCATAGGACTGCACGTTCTGCACCATTGCCCGGAAGATCGCGTAATAGTCGAGACCCGAGTGATGGTAGAAATTCTTGTCTTCCGCCGAGATGAAGGCGGCCTTGATCCGGTCGGGAATGGCCTGGATCGGCAGATAGAGCCGTCGCTCCCGGGCATATTCCGCGATCAGTTGCCCGTCCGCCGCGTGGATACGCGTCATGACTGGCGGTTCGTATTTGGCCAGGACGTCGTAGTCAGGCAGGTCCTGCGTGAGACCCGAGACGTACCAGGCGATACCTGTCGCAACGACCAAGAATAACACCGCACCGATCCCGAAAAGATAACCGACAAACCGAACTAGTATCATGTTGCGCGCGTTCCCCGGCCGCCCCTGCGCGGCGCAAACGCTATCGCGACCGCAGGCCGAACCATGCGTTCTGGTGCAAATCCGACCCTTGGGTAACTCTGCGTGCTTTGTGGAGAAACTTGGGCGTCACGGCCGCGTCCGCTCGACACTCCGGCCGCGTGGCGATTCTGCAACAAGCCGCTCACTGGCCGCCCCTCTGGGCGAGTTTCCTCTCGAAGAAGTCGTCGATGGCCTGGACCACCGAGCCGGCTGTCTTGTCCCGCCACGAATCCGACAGGAGCAGCTTCTCGTCATCGGCGTTCGACACGAAGCCCAGCTCGATCATCGCCGAAGGCACGTCCGGGGCCTCGAGCACCTTGAACCCGGCCTGCTGATGGGGAACCTTGAACATCGGCGTCGTAAGCTTCAGCTCCTTGACGAGGTTCTTCGCGAAGACGGTCCCGAAATTTCGCGTCTCGCGCTGCGTGAGGTCGAGCAGTATGTCCATGACCTCGTCCGAATCCTCGTCGGGAATGTCGATGCCGGAAAGCACGTCGGCCTGGTTCTCCGATTGCGCGATCTCCGCGGCCATCTTGTCCGATGCGTCGTCGGAGACGGTGTAGATGATCGCGCCCCTCACCGAACGCCCCCGGAAAGAGTTGGCATGAACCGAAACGAACAGGTCGGCATTGTTCTCGCGGGCGAACGCGACCCGGTCCCCCAATGCCACGAAACTGTCGTCGGTTCTGGTAAACAAAACGTTATAGCGCCCCGTCTCCTTTAACTTCTTGCCAAGGATTTTGGCAAAGGCAAGCGTCAGGTTCTTTTCCACCGACCCGTTCCGGCCCTTGGCTCCGGTATCGATGCCGCCGTGGCCGGGATCGATGACCACGGTCGGGCCCGGGCCGCCCTGCCCCGTCGCCACCAGGGCACGGTCCCGCTTCGCCGCTCCCTTGACGGCCAGCGAATCCCGATAGGCCCGGTTCGCGGCGAGGAACGCCTTGCGGCTGGTCGGCACGACGTCGATGACGAGGCGGGCCGGCTGGTTGTCCGCCGGCGGGACCACAAAGGACTTGTCGACCTTCACCGGGCCGTCGACATCGAGGACGATTCGCGACTTGCCGCGAGAAATCAGCCCGTAGCGGAAGGCCGAGAACAGCCCCCGTCCCTTCTGGCCGGCGTCGTCGGGCAGGCGAAAGCCGACCTCGGACATGTCGACGACAATCCGATAGGGGTCGGCGAGCGTGAAGACCGCCGCGTCGGCGGCATCGGTCATGTCGGCGACGAAGCGCGTCCGATTCGCGTCGCCGACGATGCGCGCGTCGAAGACGATCGGTACCGGCCCGTCGCTCTGCGCAGCCGATTCGGGAGGCCGAACCAGCCCGGCGACGGCCAGGAAAGCAAGCGCCGCAATCGCTCCGGGGACCGGACGACGAAGAATCGAACGGTCGACAATGGCTTTCTTCCTGCGCAAAAGCCCTTCCTCTCGCGCGAAGCGCCCCCGACGCCTCTCATAAATCATGGCCACCGGGAGGTTAACCGTCTACCGGCGAATTTATGGCTGTTGTTGCTGAAAACAGCTCCATCTTGCAATGTGGCCACAGCGCACATACAAGGATTACACGGAATTCATCCTCCGTCCGTAGGTGCTCCCCGAAGCGGCGGCAGCGGTCCAAGCGGCGGCGATCCTCAGGAAAAACGTGTTTCGCCGTTATTGAGGCCGGCATCCGGTTGGAGCCGGAGGAGGATGTATCGGACATTGTACGGATGCAGCAGCTATCACCTGCCTGTCGCGCATCGGGACATGTCCGGCGATCCAGACGGCATGGCGGCCCTCGCGGGCGCCATCCCCGAGCATCCCGGACCGATCGTCCGGACTGAAGAAACACGTATGAGGCACCGGCGCTTCGACATGACCCGCAATCCCTTCCAATCTCCGCCAACGCCCGGCCCGACTCCCGTCGTGCCCATCGGGCGGCCGGAGTCGGGGTCGGGCGCCTTCTTTCACCGACAACTCGGTCGCCCGACGGGCGCCGCGGCGTGCTCCCAAGACGCACCCCGCCTGGCGCCGGCGCGCGGCCATGGAGAATTCACGCAATGGCCAACAAAATGCTTGTCGATGCCACCCACCCCGAGGAGACGAGGGTTGTGGTCCTGCGCGGCAATCGCGTTCAGGAATTCGACTTCGAATCCGCGAATCGCAGACAGCTTCGCGGCAATATCTATCTAGCCAAGGTTACCCGGGTCGAACCGTCGCTTCAGGCGGCGTTCGTCGACTATGGCGGCAATCGCCACGGCTTCCTTGCTTTCTCGGAAATCCATCCGGACTACTACCAGATACCGGTGGCCGATCGTCAGGCGCTGATCGAAGCCGAGAGGCGCGAGGATGACGATGCCGAGAACGGCAATGGCAACGGCGAACCCGACACCGTCGCGGCAGCGGCGGCCGAGGCCGAATCGGTTTCCGAGCCGGCCGGGGCGGCGGCGGACGACGCCGTGGAGCCGGACGACCGGTCCGATGCCGATGGCGAGATGCCGGACGCCCCGGTCGCCGAGGCCTCCCCCGACGAAGAGGATCGCGATGGCGACGGTGACGGCGAGGACGTCGTCAGCGACGAGCAGGTCGATTCCGTCGGTGCCGAGGATGCCCTGGAGGAGGTTCCCGTCCGCCGCAAGGCGCGGGCGCGGCAGTACAAGATCCAGGAAGTCATCAAGCGCCGCCAGGTGCTTCTCGTCCAGGTCGTCAAGGAAGAGCGCGGCAACAAGGGCGCCGCCCTGACCACCTATCTCTCGCTTGCCGGCCGCTATTCCGTGCTGATGCCGAACACCGCCCGCGGTGGCGGCATTTCGCGCAAGATAACCAGCCCGGCCGACCGCAAGCGCCTCAAGGACGTGGTCGCCGACCTCGACGTCGCCGAGGGCATGGGCGTCATCCTGCGGACGGCGGGCGCCAGCCGCACCAAGGCCGAGGTCAAGCGCGACTTCGAGTACCTGCTCCGGCTCTGGGAGAATGTCCGCGAGCTGACCCTCCATTCCACCGCGCCGACGCTGGTCTACGAGGAAGGCAGCCTGATCAAGCGGTCGATCCGCGATCTCTACAGCAAGGAGATCGACGAGATCCTCGTCGCCGGCGAGGACGCCTATCGCGAGGCCAAGGAATTCATGCGCATGCTCATGCCGAGCCATGCGAAGAACGTGAAGCCCTATCGCGACAGCCAGCCGCTCTTCGCGCGCGCCGGCATCGAGGCCCAGCTCGACGCGATGTTCTCGCCGCAGGTGACGCTGAAATCCGGCGGCTATCTGGTGATCAACCAGACCGAGGCCCTGGTTTCCATCGACGTCAACTCCGGCCGCTCGACCCGCGAGCACAACATCGAGGACACCGCCCTCCAGACCAATCTCGAGGCGGCGGAGGAAGTCGCCCGCCAGCTCCGGCTCCGCGACCTCGCCGGCCTGATCGTCATCGACTTCATCGACATGGAGGAGAAGCGCAACAACCGCGCTGTCGAGCGCCGGATCAAGGATGCGCTGAAGAGCGACCGGGCGCGCATCCAGGTCGGGCGCATCTCGCATTTCGGCCTGCTCGAAATGTCGCGCCAGCGCATCCGCACCGGCGTGCTCGAATCGACGACCTCGGTCTGCCCGACATGCCAGGGCAGCGGTCACGTCCGCGCGCCGGCCTCGGTTGCGCTCCACGTGCTGCGCTCTCTCGAGGAGCAGCTCCTGAAGGGCGCGACCCATAATCTCATCATCCGCACCCGGACCCCGGTCGCGCTCTACATCCTCAATCAGAAGCGCGCCCATTTGTCCGATCTCGAGCAGCGTTTCGGCCTGACCATCACCGTCAACGCCGACGAGTCGCTGGTGAACAGCGCCCATTTTGCCGTCGAACGCGGCGAGCCGGCGGAACGGCCGGAAGCGGTCGTCACCTCGGTCCAGCCCGATTCCGTCCAGCCGGACGAGGATCTCGACGACCTCGACGAAGCGGCCGCCGAAGTCGAGGCGGCAGGCGACGAGGAACCGCGCGAAGGCGAGAGCGAGCGCCGGCCACGCAGGCGCCGGCGGCGGCGGCGCGGCGGCGGCTCGGATTCAGCCGGGGAGACGAAGGCCGAAACCGTAGACGCCGACCCCGAGACCGACACGGTCGCGGCCCAGGAGGAAGAGCCCGACGAGCGCACCGCCGGTGGCGACGAGGATGGCGACGCGCCTGCCCCGAAGAAGCGCCGCCGCGGACGCCGCGGTGGACGTCGCGGACAGCGCGGCCGCGGCAATGGCGAGCGCGGCAACGGCGAGCATGACGAGACGCAGGTCGCCGGACCGGAAGCCGCTCCCGAGGCGCCGGCCGACGACGCCCGGCCGTCCGAGCCGCCGGCCGATGGCGACGCGCCGCCGGCCGATCCGGAGACCGCGCCCGTGATCAACGGCGACGCCGGCGCCGGCCATGTCCCGGCGGCTGCCCCGTCCGAGCCTGAGGAGACCGACGCGGCGCCGATTGCCTTCGACACCGAACTGCCGTCCCCGGTCGCGGCCCCGGAGCCCGAGCCGGCCGCGGAAGACGAGTGGACTCCGCAGGACAGCGCCGCCCCCGAAGCCGAGGAGCCGGTTGTCGCCAGCGAGGCGGAAGAGCCCGAGCTCCCGCGGCCCGAGGTCGAGGAGACGGCGGAAGAGGACAGCAACCGTCCGAAGCGAAGCGGCTGGTGGCAGCGCCGGAGTTTCTTCTAGGGCGGGGAGGTCGCCCGGCCGGGATTGTCGCGCCTTGCCTTGGCCGGCGACTTCCGGCATAGCCTCTGTGAGAACGTTGCGACGCGGAAGCCGAGGGTCCGGACTGGTCGATGAAAACCTTCCTGACAGAATTCTTCACCTGGTGGAATGGCCAGACCATGGGCACCCGCTTCTGGACCTGGCGGAAGGGCGAGCTGGTCGGCGAAGACGAGCAGGGCAACCGCTACTACCGGCAGCGGAACGGCGATCGCCGCTGGGTGATCTACAACGGCCTCGCCGAAGCATCGCGCATCCCGCCGGGATGGCATTCGTGGATGCATTACCGGGTCGACGAACCGCCGGGCGACTACAAGCCGCGCGAGTGGGAGAAGCCGCACGAGCCCAATCTCACCGGCACCCCCCGCGCCTACCGGCCGCCGGGTTCGATCCTCCATCGCGACCCGCGGACGCCGGCGCGGCCCGACTACGAGCCCTGGAGCCCGGAGGGCTGATCGCCCGCGATCCCTGCCCCATGGGGATTCGGATCGAAAGCCGCGACAGCTATCGTGAAAAAGGGGCGTCCGCCTGACAGGCGGGCGCCCCTTTGATGTCGCCGAACAGGCTTCCGCGGTCGGGCCTTGTCAGGCCGCGACCCGCGCGCCGTTGCCCGCCCGGGCGCCGCTCCGCTTCGAGCCCGCCTTGCCGGACTTGGCTTTGCCGGCGGCCTTCGACTTGCTGTGGTGGATCTCCGTGCCGAGCACCTTGTTGCACGCGCGCATGAAGGCGGCGAGGCCGGTCCATCCCTTGGCGGAGACGAGCTTGCCGTCGACATGGGCGCCGGTCGGCGGCACGTCGACATAGGTGCCGCCCACCGCGGTCACTTCCGGCTCGCAATACTGGAGGCCGGCGACTTCCTTGCCGCGGATCGTCTCGGGCACCGCCATCAGCACCTGCACGCCGTGGCAGATCGTGAAGATCGGCTTGTCGTGCTCGTGGAAGTGCTTGATGATCCTCTGCACGCGCTTGTCGATGCGGATGTATTCCGGGCCGCGTCCGCCGGCGATGTAGACGGCGTCATAATCGGCCGGATCGACCTTCGAGAAGGTCTTGGTCACATGGTGATTGTGGCCGGGCTTTTCCGTGTAGGTCTGGTGCCCCTCGAAGTCGTGGAGCGAGGTGTGCAGCAGCTCGCCGGCCTTCTTGTCGGGACAGACGATATCGACCTCGTGTCCGATCGCCTCCATCCCCTGGTCGAAGACGAAGATCTCGTACTCCTCGGTGAAGTCCCCGACGAGCATCAGGATTTTCTTGCCAGCCATGGCGGGAATACCTCCCTCTGTCTTTTCGATACCAGTGGTTGATCGGCCATCAATGCCAGTGTTCCATCGCTTTGGCGAGTCGGAAGCCGGAAACACCCCGAACAGGAGTCCTGCATGGCGGTTCGTCCCCCTGACCTTGTCTATGCGCTGGATGAACGTCCGCCGCCGGGCCGGCTGGCCTTTCTTGGCCTTCAATACGCGATCCTGCTCTCGGTCTATCTGATCCTCGTCGTCATCGTCGCGCGGGAGGCCGGCGCTCCGGACAGCCAATCGGCGGCGCTCGTCAGCCTCGGCCTGGTCGCGGCCGCGATCGCGACCGCCGTCCAGGCATGGCGCGGCCGCTTCTTCGGCTCGGGCTACCTTGCGCCGCCGGTCTATTCGGCCATCTACTTCGGTCCCGCCCTCCTCGCCGCCAGGGCGGGCGGCCTCCCCGCCGTCGCCGGGATGACCATCTTCGCGGCCGTGATCGAGATCGTCCTGTCGCGCTTCATCGAACGGCTTCGCGTCGTCTTCCAGCCGACCATCGCCGGCCTCACGGTGCTGGTCGTCGGCCTCCAGCTCGGGCTTGTCGGGATCGGCCATGCGCTCGATACGCGGGGCGAGTCGCTGCCGGCCTTCCACTGGCATGTCGCGACGGCGCTGCTGACGCTTGCCGCCTGCATCGGCCTGTCGATCTGGGCGCGCGGCGTGGTCAAGCTCACCTCGACGCTGCTCGGGCTGGTCTTCGGCGTCATCGTCGCGACGATCGGCGGACTGATCGGGCCGGCAACGCTGGCGACCGTCGGCGGCGCGCCGTGGCTCGCCCTCCCCGATCCCGGCATCCTCTCCTATGCCTTCGATCCGGCCCTCGTCCCGGCTTTCCTCGCGGCCGCCGTCGCGGCGACGGTCCGCACCATAGGCGTGGTCACCACCTGCCAGCGCATCAATGACGCTGACTGGAAGCGTCCCGACATGGAGAATGTCAGCCGCGGCGTCACCGGCGACGGTCTCGGCTGCCTGGCGGCGGGACTGCTCGGCGTACCGGGCATGAGCAGCGCACCGAGCATGGTCGGCGTCTCCAGCGCGACCGGCGCCACCAGCCGGGTCATCGCCTTCGCGACCTCGGCCATCCTCCTGCTCTTCGCCTTCACGCCGAAGATCAGCGCGGCGATCATCGCGCTGCCCCTCGAGGTCGCCGGCGCGGTCCTCGTCTTCACCGCCTCCTTCATGGTGGTCGGCGGCATCCAGATCATCGCCTCCCGCCCCATCGACCTGCGCGGCGGGGTCGCGATCAGCATCGCCCTCTTCGTCGGGCTGCTGACCAGGGTGCGGCCCGATTATTTCGAACGGCTGCCCGAATTCCTCCAGATCTTCACCGGCGAGATGCTCACCGCCAGCCTCTCGGTGGCGATCCTGCTCACCCTGGCCTTCCGGATCGGCATCCGTCGCAGCGACACGCTCCGCTGGGAAGCCGGCGGCGGGAGCCAGGAAGGATTCTCCGCTTTCCTGGCGGCGAAAGCCGAGGCGTGGAAGCTCGATGCGGATGTCGTCAGCCGGGCGACCCGAGCGGTGGCCGAGGTGGCCACGCGGCTCGAGGAAGGCCACTATGTCCGCGAACCGGTCGTCATCGATGCGAGCTACGACAGCCTCCGCCTCGACGTGACCCTCAGGTATCGCGGCCGCCCGCTGCATGTCGCGCTGGCCGACCGCGGTCAGGAGCAGGCGCATGAGGAAGCCTCGGCCGTCGCCGGTCTCGCCAGTTTCCTGCACGGCGCCGTCGCCGACCACACGGGCCTCACCACCCACGGCGAGAAGGTCACGCTGCGGCTCGGCTTCGACACCTGACCCCCATGGTCGACCGTCCCCGGCCGAGCCGCTATCATCGCGCCCGTGCGCCAGGCGACCCACAGCATCCACATCCCGACCCGCGGCAAGGGCCTGACCGAATTCACCGCCGATGTCGCGGCTTGGATCGGCGACGAGAGAGTGGACACCGGCCTGCTGACCGTCTTCTGCCGGCACACCTCGGCATCCCTGATCATCCAGGAGAATGCCGATCCTGACGTCCGTATCGACCTGGAGGCCTATTTCGAGGCGATCGCTCCGGAAGACCCGCGGCGCTACGTCCATGGCCTCGAAGGCCCGGACGACATGCCCGCCCATATCCGCACCGCATTGACCGCCTCGTCGCTGTCAATCCCGGTCGTCGGCGGCCGGATGGCGCTCGGGACCTGGCAGGGACTCTATCTGTTCGAGCATCGCAGCCGCCCGCACCGGCGGGAGGTCGCCCTCCACCTGATCGGGGAGTGAGAGCCTTGTGGTGAGGGAAACCCGACAGGGCCGGCAGCCGACACCCGCCTCGGGGGACGTGCCGTCGGCCCCGCCGGGCGTGACCGCGGCCGGCATCGTCGGCAACGTGCTCGAGTGGTACGACTTCGCGCTCTACGGCTATCTCGCCACGGTCTTCGCCGGCCAGTTCTTCCCGTCGTCGGACGCCGTCGCTTCGCTGATCGGAGCCTATTCGGCCTTCGCCGTCGGCTTTCTGGCGCGGCCGCTCGGCGGCGTCATCTACGGCCGGATCGGAGATCGCCTCGGGCGCCGCCGCCTGCTGACCGTGTCGGTCGCGATGATGGGCCTGCCCACCTTCGCCCTCGGCCTCCTGCCGACCTACGAAAGCGTCGGCCTCCTCGCGCCGGTCCTGCTCGTCGCCTTGCGCTTCGCCCAGGGCATCTCCGCCGGCGGCGAGTTCAGCGGTTCCATCGTCTTCCTTGTCGAGCATGCGCCGCCGAAACGCCGCGGCTTCCAGGGCAGCCTCTCCAATTTCGGCGCGATGATCGGCGGGCTTGCCGGCGCCGGCGTCGCCTGGCTGCTGACGGCGGCGCTGTCGAGCGAGGTGCTGGACGCCTGGGGGTGGCGCATCCCCTTCCTCTTCGGAATCGTCGTCACCGCGATCGGGCTGTGGCTGAGGATGGGGGTTGCCGAGTCGCCGGCCTTCAGCGACATCAGGAACACCGGTTCGGTCGAAAAGGCCCCCGTCGTCGCCGCCATCCGGCAACACCCGCGCGAAATCGCGGTCACCGCCGGTCTCAACTGGGTCCCCTCGGCCGGCTATTACATCGTGTTCGTCTGGCTTGCGACCGATCTGTCCACGGTCGTCGGCATGAGCGAGGCGACGGCGCTCGGCCTGAGCACCCTCGGCGTTCTCGTCGGAACGCTCGCCGTTCCGCTATTCGGCGCCGCCGCCGACCGGTTCGGTCCGCGCCTGGTGCTCCTCATCGCAGGCGTGGCGACCCTGGTCGCCGCCGCCCCGCTCCTTCTGCTGGCCGGCACCGGAGCGCTCGTCTTCGCCGCCATCGCCCAGGTTGGCCTCGCCGTCATGATGGCGGCCTATCTCGGTACCCTGCCGGGGGTCTTCGTCTCGCTTCACGGTCCGCGGGTGCGCTGCTCGTCCTTGTCGATCGGCTACAACATCGCGGTCGCCGTGTTCGGCGGCACCGCGCCGCTGATCGCGACCGCGCTGGTCGGCGCGACCGGCTGGCAGGTGGCGCCCGGCCTCTATCTCGCCGCGACGGCGCTGATCGGCCTCGCCCTTTTGCGGTTCGTGCCGTGGCGTCTCGATGCACCCGGCGCGGGCAAACCGGATTGACCCCCGGAAAGATCGTGGGGGCCTCGCCCGCGGCGCATCAGGACCCGGCGCCGCTCCACCGCAACCGCGCACCAGCCGGGCAAATCCCGGCTGATTCGCCCGGCTTCTCATTGCGGCCCCATTTTGGCCAAAACCTCGCCGTTCTCTTTGTGCTGCGGGCCGCCAAGCGTGTCGGTGTCGATCGGTCCGACGGGGAGTGGCGTAGCGTGCGACCGACAGGGGTCAGACGGCCGGGGATCGTGATCGGCCTGGCTGCGATGGCGATAGCCGCCGGCAGCGGGGTCGCGGGCGCGGCGCAATGCGGCAAGGCGGCGTGGTTCGACCTCGACGGCCTGACCGCGAGCGGCGAGCGGGCCGACTCCGGCGACCTGACCGCCGCCCATCGCAGCCTTCCCTTCCAGACCCGCGTCCGGGTCGAAAATCTCGCCAATGGCCGCTCGGTCGTCGTCCGCGTCAATGATCGCGGTCCCTTCACCAAGGGCCGGGTGATCGACGTCAGCAAGGCGGCCGCCGCGAAGATCGGGATGATCCAGTCCGGCATTGCCCGGGTCCGCGTCACCGTGGTCAGCGGCAAGGGCAGCCTGCCGGACACCTGCGGATCGGACGTGCCCGCCGCGAAGCCGTCTATCGTCGAAGCCTCGCTCGAGGCCGATCTTCCGCCGCCGCCGCCCCGGCCAAAGCCGCAAGGCGACGCGACCGCCGATGTCGGGCCGGCGGCCGCCCCCGAGGTCCCGGTGCCGGACGCACCGGCCGTGGACCAGGACATCGTCGTCCTGACGCCGGATTCGGTTGACGCCCTTCCGGATCGCTTCGCCGATGCCTTCGCCCCGCAGAAGGCCGAGCTCGCCCTGGTCAAGCCGCTGCTCGAGAAGGCCGGGACCGAGACCATCGTTCCGCCCATCGACCCGCATCACGGGGTTGCGCCGCGAGAGGACTGGGACGTCCTGCAGCAGACGCCGGATTGAACGCCCGCTGGGGCTGTCTCGCCGGTTCTCGTAACCCGTGGACGCGGCGCTCCCGCCCCTTCACCCCGTTTCACCCGGCGGCTATCATTTCCGGCGGCGTGCGCCGAGGCCGGACGAGGCGCATGGGCCACCTCGAGGTCCCCGACAAAAGGGGCGCGGGAAAGGGGGGAAAGGTGCAATGGCTTCAACGGTATCCGCGGGAGGCCTGCCCGCCGTCGGCGCGATTGATTGGAAATCGCCGTTCCGGTGGCTCGGGGGCGGATGGCGCGATCTCTGGAAGGCGCCCGGTCCCTGCCTCATTTACGGCCTCGCGCTGGCGCTGATCAGCTTCGGCCTCTTCTACGCCCTGGTCGAATCCGATGCCGAATTCTGGGTGCTGGCACTGACCGTCGGCTTCGTCTTCGTCGCGCCGATGCTCGCGGTTGGTCTCTATGAGGCCGGGCGGCTGATCGAGCGGGGCGAGAAACCGACCCTGGCCCGGATGGTCTACGTCAGGGCGGCCGTCCGGCAGGATGTCTTCTACCTCGGGCTCGGGCTGGTCTTCATCTACCTGCTCTGGGGGCGCATCGCCCAGATCGTCTACGGCCTGTCGACCTACCAGCTGCACCGCACCGTGATGGACTTCGTCGACTTCGCGACCGGCACGTCCGACGGGTGGAGCATGCTCTTCGCCGGCACGCTGGTCGGCGGCGCCACCGCCTATTTCGTCTATTGCCTCGTCGTCGTCTCGGCGCCGATGCTTCTCGATCGCGACTCGAACATCTTTGCCGCGACCGCGGTCAGCTTCACGGCGGTGACGAAGAATTTCGGGCCGATGACCCTGTGGGCGGCGATCATCGCGATCCTCGTCCTGGTCTCCGCGGCGACCGCCTTCATCGCCTTCATCGTCGTCTTCCCGTGGCTCGGGCTGGCAAGCTGGCGCGCCTATCGCGAGCTGGTGCCGGGGCCGATCAAGGCCTGAATCGATAATGAGTCGCCGTTCCCCCACTTTCCCCAGACCAGCGCGTTGACCCCTCCCCGCGACTCGGCTTAGCGTCATCCAAGCGTCGGAGTTGTCGACGTGCCTGGATGCTCCGGCGTCGAGGCTTTTCCCGATAAAGTTGGCGTGTGTCGGCTCGTTTCCGAGGGCTTTGGCCCGTGCGCGGGCGGCGGGGAGTTTGTGCGCTTTCCGGCGAAAAAACAGCCGCGTTTCCGGCAAGAAAACGGGTGACAAACGGGCGCGGGTAATACTATATTTAGTGTTTCGCGTAAACCTTGGACACAATATCCGGGAATCATAACCCCGGTGGGATGCGTCTGGCAGTGGTAGGCGGCGGGTGCCCGAATCCTTGGGTTCAGGATACGCGCACTTGGATGACATGCGCGTGACGCGCAACAAGATGGGGCAAAAATGCGGATCGAGCGGCACTACACGACAAAGGGCGAAGACGCCTATGCGGGGATCGAATTCCGGACCACCCGGAGCGAGATCCGCAACCCGGACGGGTCGATCGTCTTCAAGCTCGACGACATCGAGGTACCGGCCGCCTGGAGCCAGGTGGCGAGCGACATCCTTGCCCAGAAATATTTTCGCAAGGCGGGCGTTCCCGCGCGCCTGAAGAAGGTCGAGGAGAACGCCGTCCCCTCCTTCCTGTGGCGGTCGGTTCCCGACGAGGCGGCGCTTGCGGCGCTGCCGGCCGACGAGCGCAGCGGCTCGGAGCGTGATTCGCGCCAGGTCTTCGACCGGCTGGCCGGCACCTGGACCTACTGGGGCTGGAAGGGCGGCTATTTCGATTCGGAGGAGGACGCCGAGGCCTTCTTCGACGAGATGCGCTTCATGCTTGCCACCCAGAAGGCGGCGCCGAACTCGCCCCAGTGGTTCAACACCGGCCTGCACTGGGCCTACGGTATCGACGGTCCCGGCCAGGGACACCACTACGTCGATCCGGAGACCGGCAAGCTGACGCGGTCGAAATCGGCCTACGAGCATCCGCAGCC
>NZ_JAGRLA010000090.1 GCF_020442045.1 Bauldia sp.
GTCAAGCCCGGCCATGACGGTGGAGGTGGCCCGAATTGCCTTGCGAACTGACCCAGGGCAACCAGCGAGATCGCCTGAAACCAGCCGCCCCGTCCCCTCGGTCGTCATGGCCGGACTTGTTCCGGCCATCCACGACTTTTCTGCAAGGCAGTGTTCCCGTGGATGGCCGGGACAAGCCGAGCCATGACCACGCCGCCACGCGAAATTCAGGTCATCAGTGATGCTCGAATCACGCCCTCCCTCCCCTCGCCTTAATCCCCACTTAGGCTCCGCCAACGCTTCGCTCTCCTGGGGAGGACCGACCCATGCCGACACGCCACCCAATCGCCACCCGCGCCCGCCTTGCCGCCGGGCTGGTCGCCGCGATCCTGATGACCGTTGCCAGCCCGGCGCTCGCCGGCTCGCTGCTCGACCGGACCCGCGATGCCCTCCAGCAGGCCGGCAAGGACATCACCCAGGCCGCGCAGGATGCCGGCCGCGACGTCCAGGACTATCTGGTCGGCAATCCCGACCTCAACCGCGACCTGGTCGATTTCGGCAACCGGCTCGGCCTCCCCGGCTTCGACGAGAAGCGGCCCTCCCCCGGCGCCACCCTCGTCGCCGCGCCCTCGCCGGCGGCGCCCGGCGTCGACGTGCGGCTCTCGGCGGTCGGCCTGCCCGGCGCGGCGGAAGTCACCATCGCCGCCGGCCCGACGATCGAGGACGCCAAGGAGCTCGCCAAGGCGACCACCAACGATCGCGGCGGCCTCGCGACGAGCGTCGCCGTGCCGGAGGATGCGATGCCCGGCGAGCCGCTGCTCTTCGTCGTCGAGACCGGGGACCGGCGGGTCCGCCTCGTGTCGGAGCCGGTTGAGGTGATCCCCGCCGCCGATGTCGTCACCGTCACCGGCACGCTGTCGAAGGAGGGCGTCACCTGCCCGGCGCTCCGCGGCGACGACGGCGCGCTCTATACGCTGGCCGGCGGTGACCTCTCCCATTTCGGCCCCGGCGACCGGGTGACGGTCACCGGCACCGAGGCCGAAGCCTCGATCTGCATGCAGGGCACGACGCTGGGCGTCATCTCCGTCGCTGTGGCGGAGTAGCCCGGACCGCCGCGCCATCGCTCATCGCCGCGCAGGCGGGAGAGCGCGAAACCGGTCGGGAAAGGCGGGCCGCCCATCCCGCCCCGTGAAACGGGGAGAGCCTGTCCCCGACCTGATCGGGGAGGGGACCATCGCGGAGCGATGGTGGGAGGGGCATCCTGCATCCACGCCATCCTGAGGTGCTCGCTGCCAGCAGCGAGCCTCGAAGGACGCAAGACCCTACTACCGCTCATCCCCGCGCGGCCTGCCCCCGACTTGACCGGGGGGCGGGGATCCAGCCCTCACGCCTCGCGCGCGGCGATGAAGCGGGCCGCGTCGCGGAGAACGTCGGCTTCCGCCCCGAAAATGTCGAGCGCGGCGATCGCCTCCTCGACCGTCGCGGCGAGCCGCGCCCGCGCCGCCGCGACCCCGAGCAGCCCGACCAGCGTCCTTTTTCCCCGCTCCGCGTCTTTTGCCGTCGCCTTGCCGGCGATCGCCGCGTTGCCGGTCGCGTCGATCAGATCGTCGGCGATCTGGAAGGCGAGGCCGAGCCGGCGGCCGAAGGTGTCGAGCCGCGCCCCTGGTCCGGCAGGCGCATTGCCGAGCAGCGCCCCGGCCCTGACCCCGAAGAGGATCAGCGCTCCGGTCTTCATCGCCTGCATGGTCTCGACCGCGGCGATCTCCGGCGCCTCGCTCGCGTCGAGGTCGAGCGCCTGGCCGCCGGCCATGCCGCCGATCCCGGCGGCCTGGGCCAGCGCCATGACGAGCGCGACCCGCGTCTCCGCCGGCGCGTCGATCCCGGCGACCGCGTCGAAGGCGAGCGTCAGCAGCGCGTCACCGGCGAGGATCGCCGTCGCCTCGTCATAGCGGATATGCACCGTCGGCCGGCCGCGGCGCATGTCGTCGTCGTCCATCGCCGGCAGGTCGTCGTGGACGAGGCTGTAGGCGTGGATGCATTCGAGCGCGGCGGCGACGGTCACCACCGCGTCGCCGGCATGGCCGAAGAGCCGGGCGGTCTCGATCACCAGGAAGGGGCGGATGCGCTTTCCGGGGCCGAGCGCGGCATAGCGCATGGCGTCGAGGAGGCGCGGCGGCCGCGCGATCTCGGCCGGGCGCGTCTCGCCGGACAGCAGCCGGTCCAGTGCCGTATCGGTGGCGTCCGCCGCCTGTCTCAACCGTGTCTCGAACATGCCCGCAGCCGCCCGTCCCCCGCCCGGAGCCGTCTCGAATGGCGGGAAAGCCGCGCCGGGTCAAGCGTTGCGCGGGGACAAGTCCGCCGCTATCGCTTGGGAATGAGCGAGGCGAAGACCGGAAAATCGCGTGCGAAACCGGCCGCGTCCGGCGGGCGGAAGCAGGTCGCGGGCAAGGCGCGTCCCGTGAGGAGGAAGCCGTCCGCGGGCAAGGCAAAGGGCGCGGAGAAGCACCCGTCCCTGTGGCGGCGCGTTGGCCGCATCCTTTTGATCATGCTCGGGATTCTGGTTGCGATCCCGCTCGTCCTGGTGCCGGTCTATAGCGTCGTCAATCCGGTCGGCACCTACATGGCCTATACCCGCGTCGTCGACGGGCCGATCGAGCGGCAATGGGTCCCCTTCGACGCCATCGCCAAGGTCGCGGTGGTCTCCGTTATGGTCTCGGAGGACGGGCAGTACTGCGCCCACCACGGCGTCGACTGGGGGGCGATCAGCGAGGTCGTCGATTCCCCCGGCGGTCCCTCCCGCGGCGCATCGACTATCCCTATGCAAACAGTAAGGAATCTGTTCCTGTGGCTGTCGCGGAGCTATGTCCGCAAAGGTATCGAGATACCGCTCGCGATCTATGCCGACACGGTCTGGAGCAAGCGGCGGATGATGGAGATCTATCTCAACATCGCCCAGTGGGGACCCGACATCTTCGGCATCGAGGCCGCCGCCCGGCACTATTTCGGCCGCTCCGCCGCCGATCTCGGCGCCCGCCAGGCGGCGCTGCTGGCGGCCAGCCTGCCCAACCCGCTCGCCCGCGATCCGGCCCGGCCATCATCGCTGATGAAGTCGCTGGCCCGCACCATCGAGGCCCGCGCGCGCAAGGCCGGCCCCTATATTGTTTGCCTCTATCCCTGAGCTTGCGTATAAGCGCCGCAACCAAGGAACATTCGAGGACGAAGAAATGGCAGTCCCCAAGAGAAAGACCTCGCGCATGAAGCGCGGATTCCGCCGTTCGGCCGACGCCCTGAAGCAGCCGAGCTATGTCGAGGACAAGGATTCCGGCGAACTTCGCCGGCCGCATCATATCGACCTGAAGTCGGGCATGTATGGCGGCAAGCAGGTTCTGGAGCCGAAGAGCGAAGCCTGAAACCGGGACGTTTCGCGCGAATTCCCGAAGGCCGGCGTCACGCCGGCCTTTTTTGTCGCCTGCCGGAAGGATAGCATCGCCCCCTCGCCGGAAAGTCGGCGCCAACCCTCGGGGCGACCATGATCACCGCCATCCCACTGACCATCCTCCCCCTCATTCTCTTCAACATCGTCGGATTCGCCGGCGGCGGCGCCGACTGGTCGGCCGAGATCTTCGGCATCGTGATGATCTCCGGCGCCCGCTGGTCGCTGACCCTCGGCGACCTGATGATCACCTTCGGCATCGTCATCCTCTTCCTGGAGGTGATGAAGTCGGGACGAACGTCGACGGCGAGCGTGACCAACCACATCCTGTCGACCGTCGTCCTGATCATCTACGTCATCGAACTGGTCCTGGTCGCCTTCTGCGCCAATTCCGTCTTCTTCATCCTGACCCTGATCGCGCTTTTCGATGTCGTCGCGGGCTTCACCATCACCATTCGCACGGCGTCGCGGGACGTCAACTTCGGCCACGGCTTCGACGGCGGCCCCTAGGAAGGGCGTGAGCTTCCGGCCGGCCCGGACGGCGCCAATGACCGATACGGCGATGTGTTGGCGGTTCCTTAACCAGTTGTTGTCACTGTCGAACCTCCATGCAAGGCGCAGTAGCGATCAGGACGGAGCCGGATCGGGCCGTGGTGGATAATCCGCCCCCCGAGACCCGGGACGACCTCGCGGTGGGCGAAATCCTCGCCGCGGTGGGCGACGTTGTCTACGACTGGTCGATCGGCGACGACACCCTGCGCTGGAGCCCCAACGCGCTCGACGCCATTGGCATAGCCTCGTTCGCCCTGATCGCCACGGGTCGCGCCTTCGCCCGTCTCCTCGAGCACGGAAGCCCGGCCAGCCGGTACAGCGCCGTCCATGACGGAAGGACCGATCCTGGCGACGGCGTCTGCTTCCAGGTCGAGTATCCCATTCTTCCCGAAGGCCCCGGCTCGACCCGTCGCCTCTGGATCGAGGATGTCGGTCGGTGGTATGCCGGAACCGACGGGCGGCCGGCCCGCGTCCATGGCGTCATGCGGGTGATCACCGAACGCCACGAGCGCGAGCGGCATCTTGCCTATCTGTCTCACCACGACGAACTCACCGGCTGCTTCAACCGCAGCCATCTCCTCGCCACGCTCGAGGCGGCGGCGGCCGATGCGGCCCGCGGCGACCGCTCGATCGCCTTCCTCATCGTGTCCTTCGACAACCTCCAGGCAATCAGCGAGGCCTATGGCCACGCGACGGCCGAACAGGCCTTAGCGGTCATCGCCCATCGGATTGGCCGATGCCTCAGGGAGACCGACGCGATCGGCCGTTTCTCCGGCGGCAAGCTCGGCCTGGTGCTCGCCGACTGCAAGGAGGCCGACATGGCCGGCGCCGCGGCGCGTTTCCACGCCGCGGCCCGCGACGAGCTGATCGAACTCGACACCGGACCGCTCGCCGTCACCGTTTCCATCGGCGGCGTCAGTCTGCCGCGCCACGGACGCGCCGCCGATGAAGCCGTGGCGAGTGCGCTGGAAGCTCTGCATGTCGCGCGCCGGACCGGCAGCGGGCGCTTCGCCGCCTATGAACCGACACCGGACCGTCTCGACGACCGGAAGCTGGTCAGACGACACTCCCGCGAACTCCTTACCGCCCTGCACGAAGGCCGTATCAGGCTCGTGTTCCAGCCGGTGGTCGACATCGCGACCCGGAGCCCCCTCTTCTACGAGGCATTGGCACGGGTCGAGGAATCCGATGGCACTGTTGTCGCGCCAGCGCAGTTCATCGCCCTGGCCGAGCAGCTTGGTCTGATCAGGCTGATCGACGATCGCATTGTCGGTCTGGCCCTCGATATGCTCGAGCGGCGATCCGACATCCACCTGTCGATCAACATTTCGGCGAGTACCATCGGTGACCGCGAATGGATCGCCCGTCTGTCCGACAGGCTCCGCGACCGGCCGGGCCTCGCCCGACGCCTGATCATCGAGATCACCGAAACGGTCGCCATCGACAATGTCGAGGAAGCGGCGGAATTCATCAGGACGCTGCATGCGCTTGGTTGCCGCGCCGCCATCGACGATTTCGGCGCCGGATTCTCGTCCTTCCGGAACCTCCGCCTTCTCGACGTCGATTTCTTCAAGATCGACGGCTCCTTCATCGAGAATCTGGCGACGAGCCACGAGGACCGGACCTTCGTCAAGGCGCTGGCGGAGCTCGCGCGGAGCTTCGGGATTCCGGTCGTTGCCGAATGGGTTCAGGACGAGGGAACCGTCTCGCTGCTTGCCGGCTGGGGTATCGATTGCATCCAGGGCGCCCTGACCGGCGACGTCATGGACCAGCCGGACTGACGTCCCGGGCAGCGCTCATTTCTTCTTGTCGGAGAGCTTGTCGAGACGTTCCTGCACGTCGTCGAGCTGGCGGCGCAGGGCCTCGATGTCGGTCTTCCCGCCGGATTCGGGCTCGCTGCCTTCCGTCCTGGCCGGGGCCTGCTGGTCGCGGCCGCCGCCGAACGGCAGGAACATCCGCATCGCCTGTTCGAACATCTCGGTATTGCGGCGCACCTGATCGCCGACCACGTCGAGCGCGCCCGGTCCGAAGGCGTTCGCCATCTGGGTCCGGATCTTCTCCTGGTCCCTGACGAAGGAGTCGATCGAGAAATCGAGATAGGTCGGCACCAGGTTCTGGATCGAATCGCCGTAGAAGCGGATCAGTTGCCTGAGAAAGGTGATCGGCAGGAGGTTCTGCCCCTTGTTTTCCTGCTCGAAGATGATCTGGGTCAGAACCGAGCGGGTGATATCCTCGCCGGTTTTCGCGTCGAAGACGACGAAATCCTCTCCTGCCTTCACCATCTCGGCAAGGTCCTCGAGCGTCACGTAAGTCGAGGTGCCCGTATTGTAGAGACGCCGATTGGCGTATTTCTTGATCGTCGTTGGTTCTTCTTCCGCGGTCATGTTCGACGTCACTCACACGTAGACCAAAAGAAACGACTTGCCCTGCCGGGCAACACACGTGTCCTCCCCGCATGCCGGTCAACGATAGAGTCTTTTTGACAAGCCCGCCAATTATTTGTGCAACGCCATATTCGCTGCACTGCGGCTCGCATGCATTGACAGTGGGATCGGCGACGGGCTGTAGTCGGTTCGACACAGCCTTCCCGGTCGACCTCGGGAGCACAGGAGATTTCACGCCATGGCTACAAGCGACATCGTCATCGCCGGAGCGGCACGGACCGCGGTCGGTGCCTTCAACGGCTCTTTCGCCAACACACCGGCTCACGAGCTTGGCGCCGTCGCCATCAAGGGTGCGCTCGAGCGGTCCGGCACGGCGCCCGAAGAGGTCGACGAGGTGATCCTCGGCCAGATCCTCACCGCCGGCCAGGGCCAGAATCCGGCCCGTCAGGCAGCCATCGCGGCCGGCATCCCGGCCGCGAAGACGGCGTGGGGGTTGAACCAGCTCTGCGGATCCGGCCTCCGCACCGTCGCCGTCGGAATGCAGCAGATCGCCACCGGCGATGCCGGGATCATCGTCGCCGGCGGCCAGGAATCGATGTCGATGGCGCCGCATTGCGCGCATCTCCGCTCCGGGGTGAAGATGGGCGACTTCTCGATGATCGACACGATGATCAAGGACGGCCTGTGGGACGCCTTCAACGGCTATCACATGGGAACCACCGCCGAGAATGTCGCCCGCGAGTTCCAGATCACCCGCGACGAGCAGGACCAGTTCGCGGTGAAGTCGCAGAACAAGGCGGAAGCCGCCAACGAGGCCGGCAAGTTCAAGTCGGAGATCGTTCCGGTCACGATCAAGACCCGCAAGGGCGAGACCGTCGTCGAGAAGGACGAGCACTTCCGTCCGGGCACGACGATCGAGACCGTCGCCAAGCTGCGCCCGGCCTTCGCCAAGGACGGCACGGTAACCGCCGGCAATGCGTCGGGAATCAACGACGGCGCCGCGGCCTTCGTGCTGATGAGCGCCGAGACGGCGGCCGCCCGCGGCGTCAAGCCGCTCGCCCGCATCGTCTCCTGGGCAACCGCGGGCGTCGATCCGGCGGTGATGGGCACCGGCCCGATTCCCTCTTCCCGCAGGGCCCTCGACAAGGCGGGCTGGAAGGTCGAGGACCTCGACCTGGTCGAGGCGAACGAGGCCTTCGCGGCCCAGGCCTGCGCGGTCAACAAGGACCTCGGCTGGGATCCGGATATCGTCAACGTCAACGGTGGCGCGATCGCCCTTGGCCACCCGATCGGCGCCTCCGGTGCCCGCATCCTGACGACCCTGCTCTACGAAATGGAGGCCCGCGACGCCAAGCGCGGTCTCGCCACGCTTTGCATCGGCGGCGGCATGGGCATCGCCATGTGCGTCGAGAGATAGGCCCGCTTCGAACCACCGAATGACGATCAAAACACGACAAACAACACGGGGAGGACTGCCATGGCCGTTGCCATTGTCACGGGAGGAACGCGCGGCATAGGCGCGGCGATATCGACGGCCCTGAAGGGGACCGGTGCCTCCGTCGCCGCCATCTATCACGGCAACGACGACGCGGCGGCCGACTTCAGGAAGGAGACCGGCGTCGCGGTCTATAAGTGGGACGTCGCCGATCCGCAGGCATCGGCGGAAGGCGTGGCGAAGGTCGAGGCGGAGCTCGGGCCGGTCGATATCCTCGTCAACAACGCCGGCATCACCCGCGACGGCATGTTCCACAAGATGACCTACGACCAGTGGTCGGCGGTGCTGCGGACCAACCTCGATTCGATGTTCACGATGACCCGGCCGGTCATCGAGGGCATGCGCGACCGCGGCGCCGGCCGGATCGTCAACATCTCGTCGATCAACGGCCAGAAGGGCCAGATGGGCCAGGCGAACTATTCCGCCGCCAAGGCCGGGGTCATCGGCTTCACCAAGGCGCTTGCCCAGGAGAATGCGCGCAAGGGCGTCACCGTCAACTGCATCTGTCCCGGCTATATCGAGACCGAGATGGTTGCCGCGGTTCCGGAGAAGGTGCTGGAGGGGATCATCGCCCAGATCCCGGTCGGCCGTCTCGGCAAGGCCGAGGAGATCGCCGCGCTCGTCGCCTATCTGGCTTCGGATGCCGCCGCTTTCATCACCGGCGCGGTGATGACCATCAACGGCGGACAATATATGGCGAACGGCTGAGCCCTGCCGGCGGGAAACGCCGGACGGCCGGTCTTTGGCGGATAGCGGGTAGCCGGTGGCAGATCCCAGGGACCGGAAACAGGCGCTCGACGACCATCGCGCGAAAGCCGACGCATTCGAGAAGCGGGGCGATTGGGCGAATGCGGTCCGGGAGCGGGAGGCTGCCTACGCGATCGCGTCGGGCCAGGGAAACCGCGTGCGGCTGGTCGACGCGCTCGCCCGCGCCGGCGAGACGGAGCGAAGCTACCGGCTGCTGCTCGAGGCGCTCGATGCCGGCCCGGTCAGCGGACGCGCGGTCCGCCGCGGCTTCCATCAGGCGGTGGAGCTCGACGACGTCGCGAGCCTGCCGTCATTCGCCGAACGGCTGAAGGCGCTGCTCGCCGATCCCGACGAGCCGAAGCCGAAGAAGCCGAGAATGTCGATCTGGCACGCGCTCGTCTGGCTCGGCGAGTTCGACATCGCCCTCGGCCACATGGATGCACCGCCGATTGCGGAAGCCGGGGACTTCGCCGGTCCGCATGCGATCGTCGTCGACCCGGCCTTTGCGCCTGACACCGGCCACGGGCACAACTTCAACAACAACCTCTTCTACCGCCGCCTCTGCGCCACCCTCGGCCTGCCGGCGACCTTTTACGGCGCCTCCGACGCCGGCCTGCCGCCGCCGGACCTCGGCTTCGACTTCCGGCCGGCGATCACGACGCGGATGTATACGGGCGAGCTCCCCTTCGACGACCTCCAGTGGCACCGCAACGTCAACCTGTTTTTCGAGGCCGAGCTCGACCGGCAAATGCCGCCGGACGGTCGGCTCTTCATCTTCCACACGATGCGCAACACGACGATCCTCGGGCTCGCCCGCTGGATGCTGCGCAATCACCGCGCCGACGGGTCGGCGCTGATGATCGGTATCGTCGATTCCAACCTCGGCGCCCATCCCACCCGCGCCGGCATTGTCGCTGACATCTACCGGGAGGCCTTCGCGGCCCTGAAGCAGCTCGAGAATGCCGAGCTGCTCGTCTATTGCGAGACCCGGAGCCAGATCGACACGCTCGTCGAACTCGGCGGCGACGCCTTCGACATCCAGCTTTATCCCTATGTCGCCGCGGCGCTTGCCCTCGATCATGCCGCGCCGCGCCGGAACGAAGGGGCCGACCGCTTGCGCATCGGCTATCTCGGCGGCACCCGGCTCGAGCGCGGCGTCGACCTGATACCGGGCCTTGTCCGCGCGACACGGAACAGCCTCGGCGATCGCATTGCCTGGACCGCCCAGTTCGACCCGGAAAGCCTGTCGCGCCAGACCGGCGGCGCGCTCGACGGGGATATCGCCGCCATGCGGGACGATCCCGCGGTGGAGCTGGTCGAGGGCATGGTGTCGACCGGGGACTACTTCGCCATGCTCGACCGCATGGATATCGTCGTCCTGCCCTATCGCGAGCGCTACGAGGTCTCGGGTTCCGGCGTCTTCGTCGAGGCGCTGACCCTCGGCAAGGTTCTGGTCGTGCCGGAGCGCGGCTGGATGGCCGGTTTCGCGCGTCGGTATGGCAGCGAGCCGGTGACCTTCGCCGACACGACCCTCGAAGCGGTATTGGCGGCGCTCGAACGCGCCGTCAGCGGTTATCCGGACCTCGGCGCAACCGCCTTCGCCGCGGCCGAAACCTGGAATGCGGACCAGGGCAGCACCGCCCGCATCGCCGCCTGGCTCCGCGACCGGATGGCCGCGAGCTGATCCGGCTGCCCCGGTGGGGCGGCCGGGAAGCGGCTCAGTTCTGCTGGCGGGCCTTGCTGTAGGAGGCGATGATCCGCTGGATCTCGTCACCGATATCGTCGCTGTCGCCGCCCTCGCTCGGCTCCGCCTCGGGAGGCGGCCCCTCGGCGATGGCCGCCGTATCGGCTTCCGCCTCGACGATCTCCCCGATCTCGGCCTCGATATCGACCTCGATCTCCTCGCCCGCCTCTTCGGCATCCTTGTCCTTGGCCGAACCGCCGTCCTCGACCAGCACGTCGACGGCCTCGGCAATGGCGGCAAGGATCGAGTTCTCGAGCTCGTCCTTCGGTTCGTCCGGTTTCTTGGTCGCGGATTTCGCGGCGCTTCGCGGTGCCGGTTCCGGCGAAGCCGCTCCGGCCTTTTCCTTGTCGTCGGCCTTCCCGGAACGCAGCGCCGCCAGCCGGCCCGGGGTCCGCGAAGCGTTCCCGGCGCGCAGTTCCGCCAGCCGGCGCAGATGCGAGGACCCACTCGACGGCGTCGGCTTCTTGGGCTCGGGCCCGGATTCAGGTTCGGCCTTTGCCTTCTTCGCTGCCGCCTCGCTTGCCGGCGGCTCTTCCTCCTCGGCTGCGGCCTTCGTCGTCACCGGACGCGCCGGACGACGGCGCAGCAGCGACTTCTTTTCCGGCTCGGGCGGGGTCTTGGGCTTGGCGGGAGGGGTAGCGGCCGGCTTCGGCGGCGGCGGCGCCGCCGAACGCCCGACGATCCAGGCCGGGAGAAGGGCGGTCTCTTCCTCGGTGACCTCGATGCCCGCGCTTCCGGCAAGGTAGAGCACCTGGTCGCGGAAGACCTCGGCCAGCCGCTCCGGCGTGTCGGTCGTCGAGAAGACGTGCCCCTTGAGCGCCAGTCCCTTCACCACGAAGAGAACCTGGCGGCGATTGACGTTGCGGCCCGCCTCGATGAGCTTCTCGGTGACATTCTCGGCGGTCTGCTGGAAGTGGTAGCCGTTCTCGCCGACTTCCTGCGCGAGGATGCGGAAAAGGTCGGCGAAGGTCCGCGGCGAGAACATCGGCACGTTGGTCGCCCCGTGGATCTTGCGGGCCAGCGCCTCGAGCCCGCTCCTGTCGCCGACCGGCGCGGCGGCTGCCGGTTCGGGCTCCTCCTCGACCGGCGCGATCTCCTCGCCGTCGAGCAGTGCGAGAAACGGCTCCTGCTCGATCATGCCGTCGGCGATCGCCTTGTAGCTCGCCGCCGTCACGTCATTGGCGAAGATCACGGTCGTCCGGTTATGGGCCCTCAGCCTCAGCAGCATCGGCGTCATGTCGGCATCGGCGGACAGCAGGATGAATTCCTCGTAGCCGGTCGGATGGCCAAGCGCCTCGATCGTGTCGAGGGCGATGTGGACCGCGGCGGAATTGCGTTCCCAGCCTTCGAGCGTCGGGCAGTCGATCACCTCGAAACCCGCCGCGATCAGGGCGGCGCGATTATTGCCGAGCAGTTCCGGGTCGGCGTAGCATCGCCGGATGAGGCTGCGCCGGCGGGAGCCTTCCTCGAGCGCCGGCGTCACCAGGGCGCCGCTCTCGATCGCCGCGACCAGGGCGGCCGATCGTTGGGCCAGCAATTCGGCGACATCGTCCTTGGCGGCTTTGAGGCTGCGGTCGAAACTGTCGTAATCGACGAACAGTGCGCTTTTGATTGTATTCGCCATCATTCTCCTCGAGCGTGTTCCCGCGCTCGGGTAGGTGTGATTCTGACCCCTCAGCCTCCACTATGCTTAGCTTTTTCGTCCCGCTATGTCTCGCCTGTTCTGATTGATTTTGTTTCCTCGCGGCAATTCGCTTTTCGCCGTCCGCGACGGCTGCGACCGGAGCACTGAATGGCCGATAGCCGACGATCCGCGACCCTGATCGGATTCACCGCGGTGCTGATGTGGTCGCTGCTGGCGATGCTGACCGCCGCCTCCGGCCGCGTGCCGCCATTCCAGTTGACGGCGATGGCCTTCGCCATCAGCGGCCTGCTCGGCCTCGTCTGGATAGTGGCCACCGGCCGGATGGGGGAGCTCGTCCTGCCGGCGCGCGCCTGGCTCCTTGGCGTCGGCGGGCTGTTCGGTTTCCATTTCTTCTACTTCACGGCGCTGCGCGCCGCGCCGCCCGTCGAAGCGAGCCTTGTCGCCTATCTCTGGCCGTTACTGATCGTCGTCTTTTCGGCCCTGCTGCCTGGCGAGCGCCTGCGCTGGTACCACCTGGCCGGCGCCCTGCTCGGGCTGGTCGGGACCTTCGTCGTGGTCTCGGGAGGCCGCGAATTGTCGATCGATCCGCGCTTTCTCGCCGGCTATGCCGCGGCGCTGGCGGCCGCGTTGACCTGGTCGGCCTATTCGGTCCTGTCACGGCGCTTCGCCACCGTCCGCACCGGGGCGGTCGCCGGCTTCTGCCTGGCGACGGCCGCCTTGAGCGCGATCGCCCATCTCGCCCTGGAGGAAACGGCCTGGCCGGCCGGGTCAGGCGAATGGCTCGCCGTCGTCGGTCTCGGCCTGATGCCGGTCGGCGCCGCCTTCTATGTCTGGGACCACGGCGTCAAGCACGGCGACATCCAGATCCTCGGCACCAGCGCCTATGCGGCGCCGCTGCTGTCGACCCTGGTCCTCATCCTTGCCGGCTATGCGGTGCCGGACTGGTCGATCGCCGCCGCCGCCGTCCTGATCACCGGCGGGGCGATGCTCGCCTCGAAAGACGCCCTGAGGCGTCGCTGACCGGCGGGGCGACGAGCCCCGGCCGCTCAGAAATTGTCCTTGCGCTTCCTGATCTCGGCGAAGACGGCGGCCTGCGACGCATCCTCCAGCCCGAGCCGCTTGCGGATCGCCGGCGCGTCGACGCGCAGGAAGGGATTGGTCGCCTTCTCGATGGCGATGGTGGTCGGCAGGGTCGGCCTGCCCTCGCCGCGCAGCCGGTCGATCTCAGCGGCGCGGGCCACCAGCTCGGCGTTTTCCGGCTCGATGGTCAGTGCGAATTTGGCATTCGCCTGGGTGTATTCGTGGCCGCAATAGATGGTCGTGTCGTCGGGCAGCGCCGCGAGCTTTGAGAGCGATTCCCACATCATCTCGGGCGTTCCCTCGAAGACACGGCCGCAGCCGAGGGCGAAGAGCGTGTCGGCGACGAAGGCGACCCTGGCCGCCGGCAGGTAATAGGCGATATGGCCGAGGGTATGGCCGGGCGTTTCGATCACCTGGACCTCGAAGCTCCCGAACAGGAAGGTATCGCCCTGCTTGACCGTCCGGTCGACACCCGGAATTTTGGACGCTTCGCCGGCCGGCGCGGTGATCGAGCAGCCATAGGCGGTCTTCAGCGTCAGATTGGCCTCGACATGGTCCTCGTGGTGATGGGTGACGAGGATTTCGGTGAGGTCCCAGCCAAGCTCCGCGAGCTTGTCGACGATCGGCTGGAATTCGGGCGCGTCGATCGAGGCGGTGACATTCGCCTCCGTGTCGTGGATCAGAACGCCGAAATTGTCCGAGCGGCAGGTGAATTGCTCGATTTTCAGGACCATGGTTCCGGGGCACTCCGTCGGGTAGCATCGTTACCCCTGTGACTAGCACCTGATGGCCGCCACGGCCACCCGTGTGACGGTCACCACATCTTCGGACTCATGCCTTAGGGTAGGCGGCATGTATCTCGACGTCGTCGACCTCAGGGCCTTCTACGCCGAACGGCTGGGCGGGATCACCCGCCGGCTGATCGGTGCGCGGCTCAAGAAGCACTGGCCGTCGCTGGCCGGCGACCGGCTTCTCGGCATCGGATATGCGACGCCCTATCTCACCGGTCTCGCCAATGGCACGTCCCGCACGATAGCCTTCATGCCCGCCGGCCAGGGCGTGGTGAACTGGCCGGCGGACGGCCCCAATGCATCGGCGCTGGTCGCCACCGACGCGCTGCCGCTTCCCGATGCCGCGATCGATCGGGTGCTTGTCGTGCACAGCCTCGAGGTCGCCGACAATCCACGCGAGGAGCTTCGCGAGATCTGGCGCGTGCTCGCCCCCGGTGGCCGGGTCATCCTCGTCGTGCCCAATCGGCGCGGCATCTGGACCTGGGCGGAGAAGACGCCCTTCGGCTATGGCCGGCCCTTCACCCGCGCCCAGCTCACCACGCTGCTGCGCGAATCGATGTTTTCGCCGCTCGGCTGGTCGGAGGCGCTCGCCGCTCCGCCGATTGCGCGGCGACCCTGGCTGCGGACCGGCACCAGCTGGGAGCGGATCGGCATATCGCTGTGGCCCGCCTTCGCCGGCGTCATCATCGTCGAGGCCACCAAGCAGCTCTATCGGGCGATTCCGGCCGATTCCGGCAAGCTGAAACCGGCATTCCGCCCGGCGCTTGTCTCGCCACCCGCCGCGGCGGCGACGCGGGATGCTTCGACCCGCGATCTCGCCGACGGAGACTAGCCGTCCTCGACCACGCCGACGAAAGGCAGCTCGCGGAAGGCGTGAGCGACGTCCATGCCATAGCCGACGACAAACAGGTCGGGGCAGGAAAAGCCGATATGGTCCGCCTGCAGCGGCTGGGCGAGCTTGCCTGGTTTTTCGAGCAGCACCGCCACGCCCACCCGATGCGCGCCGCGCGACAGCATCATGTCCCGGGCAAAGGCGAGGGTCCGCCCCGATTCGAGGATATCGTCGATCAGCAATACATCGCGGCCGGCGACATCCGTGTCGATGTCGCGAAGCACCGTCACCTCGCCGCTCGATTCGGTTCCGGACCGATAGCTGGAGAGGGTCAGGAACTCGACCTCCGGCGCCAGGCCGACCCCGTGCAGCGCCCGGATCAGGTCGGCGGCGAAGATGAAGCTCCCCTTGAGGATCGACACCACGACAAGGTCGACATAGCCGGCGGTGGCGATCTCCCGCGCCAGCTCGGCATTGCGGGCGGCGATCGCCGGGACGTCGTAGAGGACCCTGAGGTCTCGGCCGCGAATCCTCGGCATCAGCGCTCCACCGCGGCCGTCCCGCCGCGATCGGCGAGACTCAGCGCGACCTGCTGCTTCGCACCCGGCCGCGGGCTTGCCATCGCCGATCGAAAGCCAACCGATCCACCGGCGGCGACGCGTTCCACTGTCGGTTCCATCAGCCAGCTATAGACCTCCGCCCCCTGCTCCTTCAAGGCGATGCGGATCGCCGGAACGTCGAGTTCCTCGCCGCTGCGGTTGACGATCTGCCCCTCGATCAGGATCGCCTCGGTGCCACGCAGCGTCACCGTCTTGCTTGACACGCCCTCGAGCGCGACATCCCCCTGCCCGGCGCCGAAACCGGCCAGCCGCGGCAGCGCCGAAACCGCCGGCGTCAGCAGCACGATCGCCAGGAGCAGCAGGATCAGCGCCGTCGCGCCGGCCGCGATCCCGAAACGGCCGGCCTTCGAGGGTCCGGCGAATTGGGCACCGGCGCCCTGGCCATGGAAGCCCGTCGTGAAACGAATCGGCGGAACGAATTCGCCTTCGATGATCGGCGGCTCCTTGCGGGTCATCGGCCGGCGGCCGCGCTGGCCGAAATCCCGGCGCGATTCGCTATAGTGGCGCGCGAGCCAGGTCGTCTCGCACTTCGGGCATCGCTCGAGACGACCGACCTCGCCCAGCTCGTCGGCCGAGAGCAGGCTGGGTGTCTTGCATTTCGGACACCGTAACGTCATGGCTCAGGAATCCCCCATCCGGATCACGCGACGGGAGCATGGCGGACAAAAGTTAACGTCTTGGAAACCATGATTGCCGAATGGCGGGGGGCGCGACGGAGTGAAGATCGTTGGATTGCCTTGTTCCGGTGGCTTGATCGTTAACAAAGGCTTAATCCGGGTCTTGCGAGAGTATCCGACCGGGACAGGCGAGGCAGGACTGGCGAGCAGGTGATCCGTTTCGAGAATGTTGGCCTCAGATACGGGATGGGGCCCGAAATCCTTCGCGATCTGAATTTCCAGATCGCACCGCGATCCTTCCAGTTCCTGACCGGTCCCTCCGGCGCGGGGAAAACGACCTTAATTCGACTCATTTTTCTGGCGTTAAAGCCGACGCGGGGGCTGATCACGGTGTTCAACCGCGATGCCGCGTCGCTGACCAAGGCCGAGCTCCCCGCCGTGCGCCGGCGAATCGGCGTTGTTTTCCAGGATTTTCGCTTGCTCGACCATCTGACCACCTTCGAGAATGTCGCGCTGCCGCTCCGGGTCCTCGGCAACGAGGAATCGAGCTATCGCGCCGACGTGGTCGAGCTGCTTCGCTGGGTCGGGCTCGGCGACCGCATGCACGCCTTTCCGCCCGTCATGTCCGGCGGCGAGAAGCAGCGCGCCGCCCTCGCCCGGGCGCTGATCGGCAAGCCGGAGATCCTGCTTGCCGACGAGCCGACCGGCAACGTCGACCCGCCGCTCGCCCGGCGGCTGATGCGTCTTTTCGTCGAGCTCAACCGGCTCGGCACCTCGGTGGTCATCGCCACCCATGACATCAACCTGATGAACCAGTTCAATGCACGGCGTCTCGTCATCGAGGAAGGACGGCTCACTGTCTACGACTGAGGCCGACCGCTCGCACAAGCTCCAGCTTGCCGCCTATCGCCGGCAGTCCCGCCTGGCGATGCGCAAGCCGAGCCAGCTCGTGCCCGAGAACACGGTCTCGGGCAACGCGCTGATGATCGTCGTCGCCATCATGTGCTTCCTTGCCTGCCTGACGCTCGGCGCGGTGACCCTCGTCCGCGACGCCTCCGCCGACTGGCAGACCGACCTGCTGCGCGAGATCACCATCCAGGTCCGGCCGATCGACGGCGTCGACACCGCCGCCGAGGCCGCCAAGGCGGCGACCGTGGCGCGCCTGTTTCGCGGCGTCGCCAGCGCCGAGGTGATTTCCGAGGAGGAAAGCACCGCGCTGCTCGAACCGTGGCTCGGCAAGGGCCTCGATCTCGGCGAATTGCCGATTCCGAGGCTCATCGTCGTTCGCCTCTCCGACCCGGCCATCGTCGATCTCGGCGCGCTCGAGGCACGGCTTGCCGCCCAGGTCCGCGGCGCGACGCTCGACGATCATCGCGGCTGGACGGCGCGCCTCCAGACCATGGCGCGGGTGACCGTCTTCATCGGCGTCGCCATCCTGTCGCTGGTCTTCGTCGCCACCATCCTCAGCGTCGTCTTCGCCACCCGCGGCGCGATGGACGGCAACCGCGACGTGGTCTCGGTGCTCCATCTCGTCGGCGCCGAGGACGGCTTCATCGCCCGCGAATACCAGCGCCATTTCCTGCTGCTCGGATTGAAGGGCAGCCTGATCGGCGCGGCGGCGGCGGCCTTCCTCTTCGCCCTGTCGAGCCTTGTCATCGGCCCGTCGGTGGCCGGCGCCGAACAGGCATCCGCGCTCTTCGGCAGCTTCGCCGTCGGTCCGGTCGGCTATCTCGGCGCTCTCGCCATCGCCTTCATGATCGCGGTGATGACGGCGGTGACGTCGCGATTGACCGTCTATCGCTACCTCGCCGATACGGAATGATGCCGCGACGATGAGTTACCTCCGCCAGGGTCGTTTCTTTGCTATGATATTTCCTACGGCACTCGTCTCATGAGCGCGGTGACAGGAGAAGAAGCCCGCCGGGGGCAGGCGGCGAAAGGGCTCGGAATGGCAAGACGCAGGCGGAAGCCGCTGTGGTTTGCGTTGACTGCCATTGTCGGCGCGGTCGTCGTCGGGCTGGCGGTCGGCTTCATCGCCTTCGCCCGGACGGTGACGGTGGCCGCGGCGCCGGCCGATCCCCGCGCCGAAGGCATCGTCGTCCTGACCGGCGGCCGCGACCGCATCGACGGAGCCCTCTCCCTGCTCGCCGAAGGCCGCGCCAGGCGCCTGCTGATCTCCGGCGTCAATCCGGTCGTGACCCGTGAGGCGCTGGCCGGGACGATCGGCAGCGAGCTTCGCCCGATCCTCGACTGCTGCGTCGATCTCGACCATGCGCGGGACACGATCGAGAATGCGGAGTTGACCCAGCGCTGGGTCGACCAGCAGGGCTTCAAGTCGCTGATCGTCGTCACCAGCGACTATCACATGCCGCGCAGCATGGCCGAGCTCGGGGGCGCCATGCCCGATGTCGAGCTGATCTCCTTCCCGGTCAGCAATCCCGACCTCAAGCTCGCCAACTGGTGGCGGGATCCGGCGACCTTCGAGCTGCTCGCCCGCGAATACGGCAAGTTCCTGGTCGCCGAGGCGCGCCAGTTCCTGCCGCTCGTCCGCCCCGCCCGCGCCGCCGCCGGCTGATCATCGTCGGGATATCGCAGCTTGGCGACCATCGTCCGATCCCTCGTCTTCAACCTCGCCTTCTATGTCGTGACCGCCATCATGCTGGTCATCGGCGTGGTTCCCTTTCTGATGTTCCCGCAAAGGGTCGGGGTCGCCTACAGCCAGCTATGGGGACGGATCTGCATCTTCCTGGCGCGCCTGCTGGCCGGCATCCGCCTCGAGATCCGCGGCCGGGAGAACATTCCGGCCGGCGCGGCGATCGTCGCCGCCAAGCACCAGTCGGCCTATGAGACCTTCGCCCTCGCCGTGCCGCTGACCAACCCGACCTACGTCATCAAGCGCGAGCTGAAATGGATTCCGCTCTTCGGCCTCTACACGACCACCGCCGGCATGATCCATGTCGACCGCAGCGCCGGCGCCGGCGCCCTTCGTTCGCTGATCGACCGGGCGGAGGAGGAGATCGCCAAGGGCCGTCCGATCATCATCTTCCCCGAGGGGACGCGCCGCGCGCCGGGAGCCGGGCCGGACTACCACCCGGGCGTTTCCTTCATGTACAAGTCCCTCGGCGTGCCGGTTGTCCCGGTCGCGCTGAACAGCGGCCTCTTCTGGCCGCGTCGCAGATTCACCCGCTACCCGGGAACCATCGTCGTCGAGTTCCTGCCGGCGATCGAACCCGGCCTCAACCTCAAGGCCTTCGGCAAGCGACTCGAGGAGACGATCGAATCGGCCTCCGACCGGCTGATCGCCGAGGCCGCGAGCGCGCCGAATCCACCGCCGCTTTCCGACGAGGCGCGCGACCGGATCGAAGGCCTGGACCGGCCTGACGCGGCGGCGGGCTAACCCGCAGTCTCCGACGGCCCGGTCCGCGCGACCAGCATCAGCCCCAGCAGCGCGACGAACAGCATTGTGAAGGTGCTGATCAGCACGACCGAGCTGTAGATGTCACCGGTGTGCCAGACGTGGCCGGCCTTGTCGGTGATCACGGTGCGCTGGCCCGACAGCAGGTTACCCCAATATTCGATGGTGATCGACGCATAGGCCAGGATCGGCAGCACCCAGTAGGCCCGTGTCGTGATCACCGTGACCGCCGCGCTGCCCCGGCGGGCGCGCAGGTAGAGCGCAAAGGCGAAGTAGAAGGTGAAGACGCATAGAAACCAGCCGGCGTAATTCGTCAGCGGTATGCCGAAATAGGGCCCGCCCTGTTCCCAGATCCATTCCCCTGCGATGGTCGCGGATAGCGGGTCCATGCCGAGATCCCACATCACCATGACGAAGGCCGACAGGATCGGGAGCAGCCAGAGCTCGGCGCCGGAAACGCCGTCGTCGCGCTTGCCGAGCAGCACCGAGGCGATCGTCCACGCGAGATAGCCGACCGAGAAGTAGGACGGCATGATGATCACCGGTACCAGCCCGACCTTGGGTCCCAGCAGGTCGGTGTAATGGTAGTGGCCGAACGGGAAGCCGGTCAGGATCGAAACCGTTTCGTAGCCCCAGCCGATCACCAGCACGATCACGACGAAGAACGCCATTGCGCCCGGTCCGTAGCGCAGGACGCCGTGGGAGAAGGCAAACACCGTGACCAGCACGGTCGCGGCGAAGACGAGCAGCTTGTCTTCGGAAAACGCCAGAGCGACCGCCAGGATCGCCATCGCGACCAGCATGATGGACCCAAGCGTCACGAGAAGGCGGGAGACCGCTTTGGTTTGCATTGCGTCTGTCCCCGGATGCCGGTTGCGGACTGCGAGGTGAGGGCATCACAGCGCGATTGCGGCGCGATCGTTCGGCCGTCGCATCAGCCCTGCGCCGACATCGGTGCGGATGGACCGGGCGCGTCCATGCGATGCATCGCCCAGCGCACGATGCCGCCGATCCACAGGAAGCCGATCACGCCACCGAGATAGACGTTCATCGTGCCGGCCGGCGCGATGAACCCGGACTGTCCGAAGACGGTGACCGTCTCGATCGCCTGCTCGGCAAAGAAGACGACGCTCAGCCATGCCAGCCAGCGCGGAATGATCGCCGCGGCGCCGAACCCGATGGCCACGAATGCGATCGACATGGCGGTCGTCGATCCGTTGACCAGCGGCCCCCAGAAGGAGGTGATGTCGAAGATCGCGCGCGCGGCGCCCGGATCGAGGCCCTCCGGATGAAACGCCAGCCCGGCCCAGAACCAGGCCTGGACCTGCCCGGTTACGGCGGCCCCGATGGTCCCGGCCAGGAAGATGTACCGGCTGGGCCTGGGAAGCAGGGATGCGACCTGACCGCCGAAGATGGCGAACCCGAGCGAGAAGAATGCGCCGGTCCAGGCATAGATCCGGGCGTTCGTGCCGTTCGCCGTAAACCACGCGACGATGTCCTCGCCGCTCGAATTGATGGTCGGGGCGGAACTGCCCAATGCCACGAAGCTGCCGATGTAGAATACGGCCGTCGCCAGAATGGTGATCAGCAGGATACGCGATGGTCTCATCGGTCTCGCTCCTCCTCAATGGATCTTGGTCGCTGGCGCAGGGTGCGGGTTGGATCGATTTCGGGATCGTCTCCTGCCGCGCCCGGGTCGGTCCGCCGGCCGGCGGGCATCGAATCGCGAAGTATGACGGCGACGACGCGCGCCATCCCGGCTTCGAAGGCCGCGCGCGACCGGGTGTCCATCAGCAGGCCCTTGCCGGACATCATCAGCAGAAAGACCGTCTCCTCCGCTTCGGCGAGCGTTTCACAGACCTCGCGGGCCTGGAGGAACAGCGCCAGCTCCTTGGTGAAGTCGACGTGGAAGGGCGGGAAGTCGCCTTGCGACTTGCGCCTCAAGGCGATGCCCAGGTCGAGGATTTCAGGACCATGCGGCAGGCCGTGAACCAGCGGCACGAGGATTCCCATGCGCTCCGAGAAGGCCGCCACCAGACAATCCGCCGTCGGGCGATCCGAAGCATTGAGCTCCGCGCACGCCCTCATGCGGGCGTGGCGGCTGAATTCTTCGGCGGCCCGGGCCAGGACTCGCTCCTTGGTGGCGTAGCGGTTGTAGAGCGTCTGCCGGCTGATTCCTGCGGCCTCCGCGAGCGCACCCATCGTCACCTTCTCGAAGCTGTTCCGGGCAAAGGCAACCAGGACGCGCGTTGCCTGATCAAGATCGTCCATGCGTTTCTATACAGATGGCATATCGATTGACAAACAGATTGTACATAATAGTGCATTCCTGTCAAGCATGGAGGTATGCCGTCGATGGGCAGCCACCTGCGGGACCCGTTCGCGATTGGCGCCCGAGCGGCTGATCGCCGCTGGCGGCGGCCATCGTCCCGCCCGAATTGCTCCGCTCAATCGCCCCTGGTTCCGGTGTCGGCCAGCGCCGCCACGATTCGTTCGAGAACCGGATCGGCGAGGCCAAGGGCGCGAAGATGCGCGACGGTATTGACGATGTAGTCGCTGTTTGCGCCGGAGCGCCCGCGGCCCGCCCGGACATGGGCGAGGATCGCTTCCGGCCCGAGCCTGCCGGCATATTGCCGGTGCGCCCGGTCGACCATGTAGGTGACGGCGCCGACCCGTGGCCGCCCCTCGCGCCGCAGCCGGATCGGCCGCGTCACCTCCCGGTAGACATTCGTGACCAGCTCGCGCGCGCGCAGGTAGGCGAGCACCGCGTCACGCTCCCCGGCCCGAACCCGGAAGGCGACGCCGCGGCACGAACCGCCCTGGTCGAGACCGAGGACCAGGCCCGGCTTCTGCCGGGTGCCGCGATGGACCCAGGAATAGACGCAGAGCGAGCGATGGGCGCCGGCGAGATCGGCCGCCTCCGACTCGATGAAATCGAAGCCCGGCCGCCACATCAGCGACCCGTAGCCAAAGATCCAGAAATCGGACATACGCAGCGAAACCGGATTGCAGGCCTCGAAAGCCGGAAAGCCGGGGATGCGTCCGCGACGGTCGACCCGGGCCGGCGACGGCCTATCAGGTCGAACAATCGGGTGCAACACGAGGACCCATGACACGCCAATCCACACCTGACCGGCCGGGTCGTTTTCGCCGGCGCGCCATCCTTGCAGCGGGTCTCGCCGTCCTGCTGGTCCTGCTCTGGTCCGGCTACTGGTTCGCGGTCAACCTCATCGCCACCAACGCCGTCGGCGGCCTGATCGCCTCGATGGCGGCCAACGGCCGAATGGTCGACTGCACCGCGAACACCACCGGCGGCTTTCCCTTCAGCCTCGATCTCGATTGCTCGCAGGCCCGCTTCAGCGATGCCCAGGCCGACGTGGCCGTCGGACTGTCGCGACTGACCGCCACGGCCCCCGTCTATGCGCCCGGCACCGTCGCCGCCTCGCTTTCCTCGCCGATGGCTCTCACCGCGCCGATCCGCGGCTATTCCTGGGACGCCAACTGGTCGCGGGCGATCGCCGACGCCGATGCCGGGCTCTCCGGCCTCAAGCGCGTCACCTTCGAGCTCGACGATCTCTCCGTCGCCGCGAAACCGGGAACCGCGAAGCCGCCCTTTTCGAAGCTGTCGGCGAGCCGCGCCCAGATCGTCGCCGAACCCGCCGGACGCGGCGCCTACCGCTTCTACCTGTCGGCCGACGACCTCGAGGCCAAGGTCCGCAAGGGTGCCGACCTCCCGTTGATCTCCACCGAATTCGACATCACCGCGCATGATGTCGGCCATTCGCTCGGTACCGACCCGCGCAAGACCCTGAGGGAGTGGCTCGCCCATGGCGGGACCATCGATGTCGGCGACCTGCTGGTCGTCCTCGGCGGCACCTCCGCCCGCGCCAGCGGAACCCTGCAGCTTTCGGCCGCCGGCCTTCTTTCCGGCCGGCTCGACGTCCGGCTGACCGGCCTCAACAAGCTCGCCAAGGCGATCGGCAAGATCCGGCCGGGCGCCGCCGATCAGGTCAAGCAGCTGGTTGCCGCGGCCTCGATGGTCACCAGGCCGGTGGAGGGCGAGCCGGAGGCCCGCGACGTGCCGCTGGTCATCCAGAACGGCGTGGTCTCCGTCGGTGTCGTCCCGGTCGGCACGATCCCGCCGCTCCGCTTCTAGCTAGCCGGCGGCATCGTCGCCCTTGCCGTGCGGCCGGCCGAAATCGGCGGCCTCGGTTTCCTGGCCGGCGGCGATGATGCCACGGCGGATTTCGCGGGTGCGGGCGAAGCGGTCGTAGAGCTTGTCGCCCTCGCCGTAGCGGATCAGGCGCTGCAGCGCGGTCAGGTCCTCGGTGAAGCGGCCGAGCATCTCCAGCACCGCTTCCTTGTTGTTGAGGAAGATGTCGCGCCACATCGTCGGATCCGAGGCCGCGATGCGGGTGAAGTCACGGAAGCCGCCAGCGGAGAATTTCATCACCTCCGACTGGGTCACCGTCTCGAGATCCTCCGCCGTGCCGACGATGTTATAGGCGATGAGATGCGGGACATGGCTGGTGATCGCCAGCACCAGGTCGTGGTGCTCGGCGGTCATCGTCTCGACGTTGGCCCCGATCCGGCTCCAGAATTCCGAAAGCCGCTCGACCGCGTCCGGGTCGGTTCCGGGCGGCGGGGTCAGGATGCACCAGCGGTTCTCGAAGAGCTCCGCGAAGCCGGCATCCGGCCCTGAATATTCGGTGCCGGCGACCGGGTGGGCCGGCACGAAGTGGACGCCTTCCGGGATGTGGGGCGCCATCTGCGCGATGACCGACGACTTGACCGAGCCGACGTCGGAGATGATCGCGCCCGGCTTGAGGTTCGCGGAAATGGCCTTGGCCGCCTCGCCCGAGGCGCCGACCGGGATGCACAGGATGACGCAATCGGCGTCCCTCACCGCCTCGGCCGGGTCGCTGTGATAGCTGTCGCCGAGACCGAGCTCCTCGGCGCGCCGCAACGTCCTGCCGGTCCGGCTGTGGATCGCGACATGGCCCGCCGCGCCCGTCTTCCGCGCGGCGAGAGCGATCGAGGCGCCGATCAGGCCGATGCCGATCAGCGCCAGGCGCGGGAAGACGGGGTCGGTCATGCTCTTACGATTCCGGTCTCGAGAGAAATTCGCCGAGCGCGGCAAGCGTCGCCTCGTTGGCCTCGTCGCCGCCGA
>NZ_JAGRLA010000009.1 GCF_020442045.1 Bauldia sp.
CAGGCGGTGAAGGAGATCGCGCTCACCACCGCCTTCGCGCCGAACGTTGCGGACACGGCCCGGAGGCGAGGCGCCGGCCGGTGCCGGGCGAAACGGCGGTTCGTCAAAACGTCTTCAACTCGCGCCATAAACCCGCAGGGCGCGATATGCCGCGAACCAACCCCCCGGTTGCATTTGGCACGGCCGGGGGGGATCATCGGCCATAGTCACTCTGGGATAGGAAAACACGATGTCGCTACTTGATATGGCAAAACAGGCGCAGGGCGGGCGTGGTCTCACCGACCTCGGACAGCAGTTCGGGATCGACGAGAAGACCACCCGGTCGCTTGCCGAGCAGCTCGCACCGACGATCGCCAGTGGCGCCAAGCAGCGCGCCAAGGCGGAGGGCGGCCTCGGCGCCCTGCTCGAGCAGCTCCTCGGCGAAAACGAGGTGGGATACTACGAGGACGCTGCCCAGGCCGCGACGCCGGCCGCCCGCCAGCAGGGCGAGCGCTTCCTCGAAGGTCTGTTCGGCTCCTCCGAGGCTCCTCGCGAAATCGCCAGGGCGGCGGCGGAAAAGACCGGTGCGTCCCAGGACCTCGTCGCCCAGTTCCTGCCGGCCCTGGCGGCGATGCTGCAGGGCGCCCTGCAGAAACAGGCGCCCGACGACCAGATCAAGGGCGCGATGGGCGCGCTCGGGTCGAATGACCGCGCCGGGGCGGGCATCGAAGACCTGCTCGGCGCGCTGGGCGGCGGCAGCGGCGGCGGAAGCGGCGGTGGCCTTGGCGGCCTCGGCGACATGATCGGCGGCCTCCTCGGCGGCGGCGCCAAATCGTCGAGCGGAGGTGGCCTCGATCAGGTGCTTCAGGCGCTCGACGCCGACGGCGACGGCTCGCCGATGAACGATATCGTCAAGAAATTCCTCGGCTGACCGCCGCTCACGGCTACAGCAGCGGACTGATCAGCCGGGCGGCATTCTCCGTGAACCGCTCGGCTGTCGGCCGCTCGACCCATTTCGACGATCGCAGCCGGTCGCTCTTCTCGATATAGCGCGCCTGAAGCGAACGCAGCTCGGTGGTGAAACCGGGGTCGTAGACGAAGAGCACGTCCTCGTAATTCAGCCAGATGCTGCGCATGTCGATATTCGCCGTGCCGAACATCGCGATCTCGCCGTCGACGGTGATCGACTTGGTGTGCAGCAGCCCGTCCCGATAGAGGTAGATGGTCACGCCGACATCGAGCAGGTCGTCGTAGTAGGACCGGCTGGCATAACGCGTCAGCACCGAATCGACGCGCTCCGGTACGATGATCGAAACCGCGACGCCGCGGCCGGCGGCGCCGCGCAACGCGCGCAGCAGCGATGCATCCGGCACGAGGTAGGGCGTCGTCAGGACAAGTTCCTCGCGAGCCGAGGAGATCAGCGCGATCATCATCTGGAGCAGGCCGTCGACGCTCTCGCCCGGACCGCTCGGGATGACCTGGATATCGGCCGAGCCGCAGGGCGGATTGAGTCGCAGGCCGGCGCTCTCGACGAGGTCGGCGATCTCCTCGTTGGTTTCGAGCCGCCAGTCGCCGATCGCGGTCGCGGCCAGCGGCGCGACGATCGGCCCCTCGAGGCGGACCATCGCATCGACCCATTCGCCAACCCCGGCATCCGTCTTGAAGAAGCGCGGATCGACGAGGTTCATGCTGCCGGTCCAGGCGATCTCGCCGTCGATCACGATGATCTTGCGATGGAGCCTGAGATCGGTGCGGCCGACGAAGCTGCGGAACAGCCCGACCGGCAGGGCGGGCTGGACTTCGACTCCCGCCGCGCGGAGCCTTGCCGGCTGTTTCCCCTTCCACCACGGGCGCCCGCCGATCGCATCGACCAGTATCCGGCAGGCGACACCGCGCCCCGCCGCGGCGACCAGCGCCTCGACGACCGTATCCGCGGCGCCGCCTTCGCCCCAGATGTAGAATTCCATCAGGACGCTGGTCCTGGCGGCCTCGACGTCGCGGGCGATCGTCGCCAGCATCTCGGCGGTGTCCGAGAAGAGCCGGTAGGCGCTGCCGGCGACCGCGTGGCTGCCGACGAGGTTGCCGCCGAGCGCCTCAAGCTGCCTGGCCGCCGGCCGGTGTCGCGACCAGTCGATGTCGGTCGCGCCCCGCTCGCGGCTCGCGTCGAACAGCCGGCGATAGTCGTGCTGGAGCGCCTTGATCTCCCGTTCGCGGCGGGGATCGATCCGGCGCTCGCCGATCAGCAGGTAGACGAGGGCGCCGCCATAGGGCACGACAGCGACCAGCATCATCCAGGCGAGCGCGACGCCGGGTTCCGGCCGCTTCATGATGACGCGAATGCCGATGGCGATCACCATCAGCCAATGGATGGCGACACCAAGCGTAAAGATGCTCATCCGCCACCCATACCAGTACGCGCCGGGAGAAGACTACGGCCCTCCGCCACGGGCTATGCGGCGGCGCGGGCGAGGCGGCGCCTCTCCGCGACGGCCTCGGCCAGCCGTTCGAGCACCGCGACGGTCGTTTCCCAGCCGATGCAGCCATCGGTGATGCTCTGGCCATAGGCGAGCGCCTGGCCCGGCACCAGGTCCTGCCGGCCGGCGACGATATGGCTCTCGACCATGACGCCGATGATCCGGCTTTCGCCGGTTTCGAGCTGGCGGGCGACGTCGGCGACCACCAGCGGCTGGTTCTCCGGCTTCTTGCGGCTGTTGGCGTGGCTCGCGTCGATCATCACCGCCGGCCTCAGACCGGACGCCTCGAGCACGGCACAGGCGTCGGCGACGTTTTCCGCGTCATAGTTCGGCGCCTTCCCGCCGCGCAGGATGATGTGGCAATCCCCGTTGCCGGTGGTCGCGGCGATCGCCGAGTGGCCGGTCTTGGTGACGGCGAGGAAATGATGCGGGCTCGCGGCCGATTTGACGGCATCGGCCGCGATCCTGACATTGCCGTCGGTGCCGTTCTTGAACCCGACCGGGGAGGACGTGCCGGAGGCGAGCTCGCGATGGATCTGGCTCTCGGTGGTGCGGGCGCCGATCGCCGCCCAGGAGACGAGGTCGGCGAGGTATTGCGGCGTCGTCATGTCGAGGAATTCGCAGGCCGCCGGAACGCCGAGCGCATTGACCCTGAGCAGCAGCCCACGGGCGAGCCTCAGCCCCTTGTCGATGTTGAAGCTGCCGTCGAGGTCGGGATCGTTGATCAGCCCCTTCCAGCCGACCGTCGTCCGCGGCTTCTCGAAATAGACCCGCATGACGATCTCCAGCCGGTCGCCGAGCTGCTCGCGAAGCGGAAGCAGGCGGGCCGCGTAATCCTCGGCGGCTCGCGTGTCGTGGATCGAGCACGGCCCGATCACGACGACCAGCCGGTCGTCCTCGCCATGCAGGATGTCGCGGACTGCCCGGCGCGTTTCAACCACGGTACGGGTGGCGAGGCTGTCGCGCGGGCTTTCGGCGATCACCTCGGCGGGCGTACTCAGTTCCTTGATCTCGCGGATGCGAAGATCGTCGGTGTCTTCCTCGATGGTGGTCAGCACGGTCGGTCTCCTTTGGCTTTTCCGCCCCGCCGCCGGCCCAACAAAAAAGCCGCCGGTGGTACCTGGCGGCTTTCGGGAAAATTCTGGTTTCAATCGGTCAGATCGAACGAACCCCTGCCTCCGCCACGGAATGCGGATAGCTAAACCAGAAAAAAGTGGTCGCGGCAGCGGTGTTCATGCGGCGCGTTCTAGAAGAGAAATCGCCGTCTGTCACGCACGAAAATGCCGGGAGCCACGCGCGGCCGACCTAGAGCCAGCATTCCACCTGCCGCAGACCCTCGTCGTCCGGATCGCTGCGGATCGAGAATCCCAGCGATTCCATCAGGTCGAGCATGCGGCGGTTGTCGGCGAGGATCGCACCCTCGATCGACCTCAGCCCCTGGCTCCGCGCGGCTTCCATCAGGCCCTTCATCAGGGACGAGCCGATGCCCTGCTTCTGCCTTTCGTCGCTGACGGCGATGGCGAATTCGCAGGACCTGCCGTCGGGATTGATCGTGTAGCGGGCAACGCCGATCTCCTTCTCGCGCCCCCCCTCGCGGAGGACCGCGACCAGCGCCATCTCCCGGCTGTAGTCGATCTGGGTGAAGCGCACGAGCATCTCCGGCGTCAGCTCCTGGATGCTCTGCATGAAGCGGAAATATTTCGCCTCGGCCGAAAGGTTGCGGACGAAGTCCTGCTCGATCTCGGCATCCTCCGGCCGGATCGGCCGGATCACCAGCTCGGCGCCGTCCGGCAGATAGGTGCTCCTGGACAGGTGCGCCGGATAGGGATGGATCGCCATATGGGCATAGGGAACCGCCGTCGCATGCGGCCGCCTGACCTTGATGCGGGCATCGATGGCGATCGCCCCGGCGCTGTCGACGAAGAGCGGGTTGATGTCGAGCTCCTCGATATGCGGCAGCTCGCAGACCAGCTCCGAGATCCTGAGCAGGACATCCTCGACAACAGTCTTGTCGACCGGCGGCATGTTGCGGAACGGGCCGAGCAGCCGTGAGATCCGGGTCCGGTCGATCAGGCGCCCGGCCAGCACGCGGTTGAGCGGCGGCAGCGCCACCGCATTGTCGCGAAGCAGCTCGGTGATCGTGCCGCCGGCGCCGAAGGAGACCACCGGTCCGAATACCTGATCGTCCTTGACGCCGACCAGGAAGGAGCGGGAGTCGCCGCCGGTCACCATCGGCTCGATCGTGACGCCGCGGATATCCGCGTCGGGCCTCGCCGCCTTGACGTTCTCCATCAGGGCGTGGAAGGCGGCGCGGACTTCCCCCGCCGTCATGATGTTGGTCCGCACGCCGCCGACATCCGACTTGTGCGAGATATCCGGCGAGCTGATCTTCATCGCCACGGGAAAGCCGAGCGTCTCGGCGACGACCAGCGCCTCGGCGACGTCGCGAGCCTCGCGGGTCGGGTTGCAGCGGACATGGAAGGCGCTGAGCACCGCCTTCGATTCGACGTCGGAGAGCATGGTGCGCCCCTGCGCCAGAACCGCCTCGACGATCATCCGGGCGCCCTCGACATCCGGCAGCTTGCGGTCGTCCGAGAAGGGCGACGGCGTCTGCAGCAGCAGCCCCTGGTTCAGCTTGAAACGGGCGAGATAGGAAAAGGCCTCGACCGCCCGCTCCGGCGTCGTGAAATCCGGTATGCCGTTGGCGGAAAGGAGGCTGCGCGCCTCGCCGACCCGTACCTCGCCCATGAAGCAGGCGAGGATCGGCTTCCTGGCATTCTCCCCGGCCGCCGCGATGATCGCCTCGGCCGCCGCATGCGGATCGGTCATCGCCTGGGGCGTCAGCATCGCCAGCACGCCGTCGACAGCCTTGTCGGCGAGGCAGGCCGACACCGCCATGCCGTAGGCTTCCGGCGCGGCATCGCCGAGGATGTCGACCGGATTGCCGTGCGACCAGTAGGCGGGAAGCTGCTCGTCGAGCTTGGCAAGGGTCTCCGGCGCGAGATCCGCAAGCGCGACGCCGAGGTCGCCGGCGCGGTCGGCGGCGAGCACGCCGGCGCCGCCGCCATTGGTGACGATGGCGAGCCGGTTCCCCGGCGCGCGCCGCCGCTCCGACAGGATTTCGGCCGCAGCGAAGAGCTGGCCGAAGGTCATGGCGCGGACGACGCCGGCTCGCTCAAGCGCGGCATCGAAGACGTCGTCGGAGCCGATCAGGGCGCCGGTATGGGTGCTTGCCGCCTTCGAGCCCCGGTCGTGACGGCCGGCCTTCAGCACGATGACGGGCTTCGAGCGTGCGGCGATCCTGAGGCCGCTCATGAAGGCGCGGGCGTCCTTCACCCCCTCGACATAGAGGAGGATGGCATCCGAATGCGGATCGCCCGCCAGATAGTCCAGGATATCGCCGAAATCGACGTCGGTGGCGTTGCCGAGCGAGACGATGGTCGAGAAGCCGATGTGATGCGGCGTCGCGAAGTCGACGATGGCGGTGCAGAGGGCACCCGATTGGGACACCAGCGCCAGCCGGCCGGCCGGAGCGGCGGTATCGAGGAATGTCGCGTTGAGGCCGATCTCCGGACGCATGACGCCGAGGCAGTTCGGCCCGACGAAGCGGACCTCCGCGCGGCGCGCCTCGTCCTCGAGATGTGCCTCCAGCGTCCGGCCCGCATCGCCCGTCTCGCCGAAGCCCGCCGACAGGATGATGGCCGCTCCGACGCGCTTCTCGCCGCATTCACGGATGATCTCCGGTACGACCTTCGCCGGGGTCGCCACCACGACCAGGTCAAATCGGGCATCGACCTCGGTGATCGACGGGTAGCATCTGCGGCCGCGGACCTCGTCATGCTTCGGATTGACCGGAATGACCTCGCCGCCGAAGCCGTCCGAGATCAGGTTCTTGAAGACCCGTCCGCCAACGCTCGTCGGGTTTTCGCTGGCGCCGACCACGGCGATTGCCCGCGGGTTGAAAATCGTCTCCAGACGGTGTGGTCCCATGCGTGTCTCCAGCCTGTCCGCAGCCAACGCCTCCCTTCTTACGTCTTATTCGCAAACGGACTATGTCGGTTTGATGCTGTCCCGGCCAGGCCCAATCAAGCATGAATGGCATCCCGACGCGCAAGGCGGAGACCCTTGTGCCGCAAAGCCGTCCTTGAGCGCCCCGGCATGCTTCAACTCGTCGCGGAACCGCGAGGCGGCGGGACGGGAGTGGCAGCGGCGTGACGAACGCAACATTATGCGTTGCGGAGCGAAAAACCCGGAATCAAGCGGAGGGCCCGGCAAATGTTCAGTCAGATTCTTTTCGGAGCCGCGCTGCTCGCCCTCTCCGCGATGCTCTATGTCGTGACGATGGTGCCGACCAGCAGGCTCGTCACCCGCGAGGCGGACCATCCGGAAAAGCCGCTCGGATCGACCCGCGCCATCCTCCTTGTCGGGGTCGTCGCGCTTGCCGTCGTCTTCGGCCACACCGTGGTGGTCTGGATCTGGTCGACCGCCTTCGTCCTCTCCGGCGCGCTGCCGAACATGGAGCAATCCGTCTATTTCACGCTCGTCACCTATACGACGCTCGGCTATGGCGACCTGACCCTCAGCGAGGAGTTCCGGGTCTTCGGCACCATGGCCGCGGTTACCGGCCTCCTCAACTTCGGCATCAGCACCGCCTTCCTGGTCGGCGTGATCAGCAGGATCCTGCCGCACGCGCACCCGCATTGATCCTGCGGCACGGAACGTCGCGCCGCGGCGATGGCCCCCACGGCGCCAAAGGCTCAGGCGCCGATCGGAATGCGCAGGGCCTGGCCGACGAAGATCAGGTTGGGGTCGCTGATCACCAGCGGGTTGGCGCGCACGATATTGCCGAAGGCCGCCGTGCTTCCGTAATTCGCGTCGGCGATCGCCGAAAGCGTGTCGCCCGGCTCGACGATATGGATGCGGTAGCCGATATAGCCGGGGACGATGCCCGGCCCGTAGATCACCGGAACCGTCACCTTGTTGATCTCCGAACCGTCCTGGGCGCTTTCCTCATAGACTTCGACGAACAGGCGATCGAGCTGGAAGGCGGCGCCCGTCACGTCGATCGACAGCTGGAACTGGCCGTGCTCGCCGGTCCCGCCGCCGACGTTGAAGAAGCCGGTGCGTTCGTCATGCCCGTCATGCACACGATATTGCAGGGTCGCTTCGAAGCCCTGCCCGATGCCGCCGACCAGGATGGGATTGCCCACCAGATCATAGGGCGCGGGTTGCTGAATCAGATTGACCATCGTCTCGCCTCCTCGTGATGGGCGGGCCGCTGAAGGCCGCCCTGGTTCACTCCGATCACCTCAGTCAATGCCATGCGGTGCATCCCGGCCATCTTGGCAAGTTCCGGTTGACGGTCGGGGGCCTTCTTGTGGCGCGGTAAAACGTTCCTTTCATGGCCGCCGCAAATGCGAATCATCGGACGTGCTAGATTGGTGGAAACGGCAACCTCGGGAGTGACCGATTGGAGGAGCACCTCGTCGACCTGACCGGTATCGCCTTCATCATGGCGATCGCCGCCCTGCTCGGCTTCGTGCTCATGCGGTTCCGCCAACCGCCGATCGTCGGCTACATCCTGGCCGGCGTCGTCCTCGGCCCGACCGGCTTCGGCCTCGTATCCAATACCGGGTCGATCACCGCGCTCGCCGAGCTCGGGGTGATCATGCTGCTCTTCCTGATCGGCATGGAGCTCTCGGTCCGGGTCTTCGCCACGGTCGCGGCGACCTCTTCGCTGGTCACCGCCGGCCAGATTCTCGCCAGCCTCGCCGTCGCCGGGCTGCTCGGCCTGGTCTTCGACTGGCAGTTCGAGGCCGTCATCGCCCTCGGCTTCATCGTCGCGATCTCGTCGACCGCGGTGGCGATGCAGATGCTCGACGAACTCGGCGAGACACGGACCGCGACCGGACGGATAACCGTCGGGGTGCTGATCGCGCAGGATATCGCCGTCGTGCCGATGCTGGTGATCCTCTCGTCCTTCCGCGGCGACAGCGATATCGCCGGGTTGCTGATCAAGCTGGCGATCGCCGCCATCCTGATCTTCGCCCTGCTGCGCTATCTCGCGACCCGCCCGGGCAAGATCAAGCTGCCCTTCACCGAGCGGATGAGCGGGCGGGTCGACATGGTCGCGCTGGCCAGCGTCGCCTTCTGCTTCGGCGCGGCGGCGTTGACCAGCATTGCCGGCCTGTCGGCGGCCTTCGGCGCCTTCCTGGCCGGTCTGGTCATCGCCGGCTCGACCATGCGCGCCGAGGCGATCGCCGCGACCCACCCGATCCAGAGCCTGCTGATCGTCGTCTTCTTCCTGTCCATCGGATTGTTGATCGACCTCGACTTCGTCATCGCCAATCTCGGCACCGTCATCGTCGTGGTCATCGCCGTGCTGGCCGCCAAGACCTGCATCAACGTCGCCCTGCTGCGTCTGGTGCGCACGCCGTGGGAACAGGCCTTTCCCGGCGGGCTGATCATGGCGCAGATCGGCGAATTCTCCTTCGTTCTCGCGGCAAGCGGGCTCGTCTCCGGCGCGGTCTCGCAGGATACCTATCGCCTCGCCATAGCGGTGATCGCCATCTCGCTCCTCGTCAGCCCGCTGTGGATGGTGTCGCTTCGCCGCTTCCAGGCGATCGCGCGTGCCGGCATCACCAGTTTCCGCGAGGCCCTTGCCGAGGTCTATGCCGGCGAGATCGGCGAGATCGAGCGCGGCCGGCTGATGGTGTCGCGCGGAGCGCTCTATGCGCGGCGGCGGGCGCGGGCGGCGCGCATCGCCTGGCAATGGCGGCGAAGGAGCAGGCGCCAGGCAGCGGCCAAAACCGCCGCGACGCCAGAATCTGCGGAGTCCGGGGAATCTCCGCGATCCGGCGAGCAGGACGCCGACACGGCTCCCGGCGAACCCGACAGGCCTGCCGCGATATCGCCGGACTCCGATGGAACGGTGACTGAGAGCAAGGTGACGCCATGAAACACCGATCTGCCCTGCCAATAGCCTTGTGCGCCGCGCTGGCGGCGGCCTCGGTCATGCCGCCGGTGGCGTCGGCCGCCCCGCCGCCGCGGGTCAAGGGGATGATCTGCTCAAAGTCGCTCAAGGCGTCGGCGGCGAAGAAATCGATCTGGTGGACCAACTTCCAGGGCGCGCGGAAGGGCTTCTTCGATCAGCGCGAAACGACGATGATGGTCCGCTGCTTCCGCAGCCAGGCCGACTGCAAGGCGTGGCTCTACTGGGCCCAGACCGACTGGCCGGACTGGAACCAGTGGCTGCCCTGCAAGCGGGGTTTCCCCTACTGAACGAAAAAGCCCCGGAGACGCGGCCGTTGCATGCCGGTCGTCCGGGGCGTTTCACGTCGGCCGGAAACAGCCCGGCCGCGAGGCGCGCTACGCGATCGCCTTCTCGTAGAGCTCCAGCACGTAGTCCCAGTTGATCAGGCTGTCGACCCACGCCTCGAGATACTTCGGCCGGGCGTTGCGGTAGTCGATGTAATAGGAGTGCTCCCAGACGTCGCAGCCGAGGATCGGCGTGCCGCCATGGACAAGCGGGTTCTCACCGTTCGGCGTCTTGGTGATTTCGAGCTTGCCGTCGCGAACCGCGATCCAGCACCATCCCGAGCCGAACTGGGTGGCGCCGGCCTGCATGAAGTCCGCCTTGAACTTGTCGTAGCCGCCGAGATCCGAGTCGATCGCCTGGGCCAGCGCACCGGGGATCTTGTTGCCGCCGCCGTCCTTCTTCATCCACTTCCAGAAATGGACGTGGTTGTAATGCTGGGCGGCATTGTTGAAGAGGCCGGCATTCTTCGAATAGCTCTGCTTGACGATATCCTCGAGGCTCTTGCCCTCCAGGCCCGAGCCTTCCAGCAGCTTGTTGCCGTTGGTGACATAGGCCTGATGGTGCTTGTCGTGGTGATATTCCAGCGTCTCCTTGGACATATACGGCTGGAGGGCTTCATAGTCGTACGGAAGGGGTGGCAGTTCAAAAGCCATGACAAGCTCCTCTCGAGAATGAATGCAGCCACGGCCGAAAGCGCCACCGCCGGCGGCGGACCGTGCTCGGCAGGGAACATAGGCCCCGGCCCGCAATGAGACAACAGCCTTGGGAGCTTCAGTCTCTCGCATGCGGAACCCACGGCGCGTGCGACGCCGCGGATTCTGCTCCAGGCCGCTGTCGACTCATTCGGCCTCGCCGGCCATGAGTGGCCCCAACTCCTGCTTGAAGGTCGCGAGGTCGACCTGCATGCCGTTCAGCATCGTGCTCCAGTAGCGTTCGGTAGCCGCGACCGCGACCGCTTCGCCGATCTCCTCGTCGCTGGCGCCCGCAGCCTTGGCGGAAAGGGCGTCGGCCCAGATGCAATAGCTGCAGGGGATTTGCGACACCACGGCGAGACCGATAAGCGCCTTGACCTTGGGCGACAGGGCCGTGTCCTCGCTGAATTCCAGCTCCTTGAGCTGCCGCCAGGACCCGGCGAAGCCGGCCTTCGGCATCTGGGTGAAGAATGTCGGGACGCTGCCGAACGTCGCCTCGATGTCCTTCAGCGCCGCCTGGTAACCCGCGTCGTCGGCGGAGGCGGAGGTGACCGCGGTCGCCAGAAGGGCGCCCGCCAGCATCAAGCTGTTGATGGATTTTCTGATTATACTCATTGCGATGTCTCCTTTTGACCTGCACGGCCGTTTCGCCCGATATATGCTTGGCGGCGTTGACCGTGCCCTGTGACGGTGGCGCTTTCCGGCCGTCGGCGAAATACGCCGACCGGCGTATGCGGATGTGGCGGCATGGAGAAACTGTCTTCGGAAGACTACCGGAAGGTGTTGGGGGCAATTGAGATCCTTAGCCGCGACATCGACTACGCCACCTTCCCCGAGCGCGTCGTCGATGCTGTCACCGCAGTCATAGATGTCGATATGATCAGCTACAGCGAGATCGACCTCGGCGGAAGTGACAACCGCTTTCTCCTCAAGCCGGATATAACGGAACTTGGCGAAGACGATTCACGATACGTCCGCTTCGTCCGCCGCTTCGGGAATCATCCGATCCTTGCCCAGAAGCTGAGTTCGAGGCCCTCCTCACGCCCCGACCTCAAGCAGTTCCTCGACCGCATTCGCATGCTCGGCATGGTCGGCAACTGCTGCGGCGATGCGGAACTGCGCCTCAACATGGGAATGACGATCGAGAACGCGCCGCGAAAGAAGATTGGGATCGCCCTGAACCGAAGCATCCGGGATTTCGATCACCGGGACGCGAACCGACTGGACGTGTTGAAGCCGCATATCGTTGCGGCATACGGCAATGCGGTCAAAGCCACCGAGGGCAACGCGATTGCCGCCAAAAGCCCAGGTGCTATCCGCGTCGATGCGGTCCCGCTGACCAAGCGCGAGAACGAGGTGCTCTACTGGGTGTCGATGGGCAAGACCAATGACGAAGTCGCCACGATCATCGGTGCGAAGCCACTGACCGTGAAGAAGCATCTGGAGCACGTTTACGACAAGCTCGGCGTACCGAACCGGACGGCGGCCGCGCGTTTTCGGGTTGCGATGCCCGGTTAGGCGCCCGGACGAGCGTCAGAAGCCCGGTGGTACATTGCCGGACAGCGGATGGATCTGCCCGTAGGCGCGCGAAGTGGCCAGCACGCCGCGATCGTCGAACATCCGGCCGACGATCTGCAGGCCGACCGGCAGGCCCTCGCCGGTAAAGCCGCAGGGGATGCTCCGGCCAATCCCCCCTCACCGCCTCGGGTCAGCGCCTCAGGATGCCGCCGAGCACGCTGCGGAATATCTGGCGGCCGACCGAGCCGCCGATCGCGCCACCGATCGTCTCGGAGAGGTCACGCGTCACCTCCCGCGCCGCCTTCTGGGTGTTGCTCAACCGTTTGTTGCGCGGCACGTTGAGCCCCAGGATATCCTCGATCACGCTCCCGACGCCGACCTCGCCCTGGGCCGGCGGCGGCGCGTCGGGCGCATCCGCCACCTTGCCCTCGACCCGGCTCTTCAACATCTCGTAGGCCGAATTGCGATCGACCGTGACGTCGTAGACCGTGCCGATCGGGCTGGTGAAGATGATCTGCTCCCGCTCCGCCTCGGTGATCGTCCCCATCCGCGACGAGGGCGGCCTGACCAGCGTCCGCTGGACGACCGAGGGCACGCCCTTGGCCTCCAGCGTCGATACCAGCGCCTCGCCGACGCCGAGCTGGGTGATCACCTCGAAGGTCGAGAAATCCGGATTGGGGCGAAAGGTGTCCGCCGCCGTCTTGACCGCCTTGGTGTCGCGCGGGGTGAAGGCGCGAAGCGCATGCTGGACGCGGTTGCCGATCTGCGACAGCACGGTGTCGGGCACGTCGAGCGGATTCTGGCTGGCAAAGTAGACGCCGACGCCCTTCGAGCGCACCAGCCGCACCACCAGCTCGATCTTCTCCAGCAGCGCCTTCGGCGCGTCGCTGAAGAGAAGATGCGCCTCATCGAAGAAGAAGACGAGCTTCGGCTTCTCGGGATCGCCGACCTCCGGCAGGTCCTCGAACAGCTCCGAGAGCAGCCACAGCAGGAAGGTCGCATAGAGCCGCGGCGACTGCATCAGCGTCGTCGCGGCGAGGATGTTGATCATGCCGCGCCCGTCAGGCGCGGTGCGCATCAGCTCCTTGATCTCCAGCCCCGGCTCGCCGAAGAACATCTGCCCGCCCTGCTGCTCGAGAACCAGCAGGGCGCGCTGCACCGCGCCGACGCTGGCCTTGGAGATGTTGCCGTAGCGGACGGTCAGTTCGCTTGCCCGTTCCGCGACATAGACCAGCAGAGCCTGCAGGTCCTTGAGGTCAAGGATCGGCAGCCCCTCCTCGTCGGCGATCCGGAAGGCGATGTTGAGGACGCCCTCCTGGGTATCGTTGAGATCGAGCAGCCGGGCGAGGAGCAGCGGCCCCATCTCCGAGATCGTCGTCCGGACGGGATGGCCCTCCTTGCCGAAAAGGTCCCAGAACACGACCGGAAAGGCCTCGAAGACATATTCGTCGGCAAATCCGATCGTCTCCGCCCGTTTGGCGAGGAAATCCTTCGGCTCGCCGGGCATCGAAAGGCCCGCCACGTCGCCCTTGACGTCGGCGCAGAAGACCGGGACGCCCGCCCGCGAAAAGCCCTCGGCGAGAATCTGCAGCGTCACCGTCTTGCCGGTGCCGGTCGCACCGGTGATCAGGCCGTGGCGGTTGGCGAAGGGGAGCTGAACATATTCCGGCCTGCCGCTCCCGCCGACAAACACCTTTCCATCTTCCAGAACTGTCATGCTGACCGCGCCCCGTTCCCCTTGATCCGATCGATGCACGGAGAGTAGCGGCGCGGGCGATGTCGCCGCAATGGAGCGGCCACCGCGCCGCGCAGATTCCATCCTCATCAACAGCTAATAATATTTCCGTGACCGGGTCGGTTTGGGGCCGATCCAGGCTTGTGGGGCGGGAATCCGCCGGGGCAGTATCGCAACCCACGCGATGTCCCGAATAATGTCGATGCCTCGGGTGTTAGCAGAGCGTACGAACCACCAACCGGAGGACAGGTATGAAATTGAAACTGGGTCTGGCCGTCGCGGCCCTTGCCGTTGCCGCCACGGGTATCGCGGTCGCGAACGAGAATATCATCGGCCTCCGCCAGCAGGTGATGAAGACCAACGGCGCGGCCGCGAAACTCGCCGTCGGGATGCTCAAGGGCGAAACGCCATTCGATGCGTCGGTGGCCGCCGCCGCGATGACCCAGATCGCGGATGATCTTTCGGTGTTTGCCACTTACTTCCCGGAAGGCACCGAGACCGGCGACACCAAGGCGGGCAACAAGATCTGGAGCGATCCGGACGGCTTCAATACCGCCGCCAAGACCGCCGAGGATGCGGCGAAGGCCGCTGCCACGGCGGCGGCCGATGGTCCGGAAGCCTTCGGCGCGGCGTTCGGCGCGGTTGGCAAGGCCTGCGGCGGCTGCCACGAGGTCTATCGCGAGAGCTGATCCGCCACGACCTTGGCGCAACGACGGCGCGGTCCTCACCGCGCCGTCTCTTTTTTGCTCAGGCCTGGCTTCCGAGCCCGGCAAGGATCCGCGCCCAGGAGCGGATGCCGCCGTGGAAGCTCGACAGCTCATATTTCTCGTTCGGCGAATGGATGCGGTCGTCATCGAGGCCGAAGCCGACCATCAGCGAATCCATCCCCAGCTCGCGCTTGAAGTCACCGACCACCGGGATCGAGCCGCCACCGCCGACCAGGGCCGGCTCCACGCCCCATTCGTCGGTCAGCGCCGCGCGCGCCGCCGCCAGATACGGACCGCCGAAGGGCAGCCGCGTCGCCGGGCTGCCGCCATGGTCGGCGAATTCGACCTTGCAGTCGGCGGGCAGGTGCTTGCGGACGAAGGCCCGGAACGCCTCGCGGATGCGCTCGGGCTGCTGGTCGCCGACCAGCCGGAATGAAAGCTTGGCCGAGGCCTTTGCCGGGATCACCGTCTTGAATCCCTCGCCGGTATAGCCGCCGACGATGCCGTTCACCTCGCAGGTCGGCCGCGACCAGATCTGCTCCAGCACGCTGCGTCCCGCCTCGCCCGCCGGCTCGCTGAGGCCGACCGAGCCGAGAAAGCTCGCCGCGGCGAAGTCGAGCGTGTCCCATAGCGATCGCACCTCGGTCGGGACCTCGTCGACGCCGTCATAGAAGCCCGGGACCGTCACCCGGCCGTCCCTGTCATGCAGCCGGGCGAGGATGTCGGTCAGGACATGGATCGGGTTGCGCGCCGCGCCGCCGAACAGCCCGGAATGCAGGTCGCGGTCGGCGGCGGTGATGGTGATCTCCTCGCCGACCAGGCCGCGGAGCATCATGGTGATCGCGGCCCGCTCCCGGCTCCACATGCTGGTGTCGCAGATCAGCGCCACGTCGGCGCGGAGTTCCTCGGCATTCGCCTTGACGAAGGGAACCAGGCTCGGGCTGCCGGACTCCTCCTCGCCCTCGAACAGGATCGACACTTTCGCAGGCAGGCCACCGCCGACCGCCTTCCACGCCCGGCAGGCCTCGACGAAGGTCATGAGCTGTCCCTTGTCGTCGGCGGCGCCGCGGGCGACGATCCGCTTCCGGCCGTCGACGACGTCGAGCTTCGGATCGAAGGGCGGGCTCTTCCATTCGGAAACCGGATCGACCGGCTGGACGTCGTAATGTCCGTAGAACAGGACATGCGGTCCCGTGGCCCCGTCCTTGTCATGGGCGACGACCATCGGATGGCCGGCCGTCGGGCGGACCGAGGCATCGAAGCCGAGGCCGGCCAGTTCGGCGGTCAGCCAGTCGGCGGCCGAGCGAACATTGTCGCGATAGGCCGGGTCGGTCGATATGCTTTCGATCCGCAACAGGGCGAAGAGCCGATCGAGGCTCGCTGGAAGGTCATGGTCAATCTGCTGCAGAACGCGCTCGAGCATCGCTATCCCCTGTTTGCCAAGAACGGCGCCAACCTAGCCGCATCGGCCGGCCACCGGAAGTGGACCGGCTTGTCTTCGGCGCCGCGCCGGAGTCACAAAGGGTCCTTGGCAGGGACAGATATGTGAGGGTGGCATGGACGAACTCATCGCAAAGATCGTCGCCGATTCCGGCGTCACGCCCGAGGTCGCGCGAAAGGCCGCGGTCATCATCCTCAGGTTTCTCCACAAGGAGGGGCCCGCGGACAAGGTCGATGCGCTGGTGGCCGCGATTCCCGGCGCGCGGGAAGCGATCGGCGGCAACGGCGCCGGCGGGTCGTCCGGGCTGATGGGCGCCTTCAACGACCTGACCAGCGCCGGCGTCGGCATGTTCAGCGTGCAGTCGGTGGTCGGAAGCTTCGCTGACTATGCGCGCGGCAAGTTCGGCGCCGAGACGGTCGACGATATCGTCGCGTCCATCCCGGGGCTCAGCCAGTTCGCCTGAGTGGTGGATGGCGACGGCCGACCGATCATGCGGGCAATATGACCTACGACGAGTTCAACAGCTTCTGCGCGACGCTTCCCGCGACATCCCATGTCGTTCAGTGGGGCGGCTCGCACGTCTGGAAGGTCGGCGAGAAAGTGTTCGCCATCGGAGGCTGGAACGACGGCAAGGAAGCCTTTACTTTCAAGGTCTCAGACGTGGCTTTTGAGATATTGAAAGAAGAGCGTGGCTTGCGGCCGGCGCCCTATCTTGCCTCGCGCGGGATGAAATGGATCCAGCGATATGACGATGCCGTGCTGGATGATCAGGATTTGAAAAGATATTTGCGCGAATCTTATCGGATCGTGTCTCTCGGGCTGTCGAAGAAGAGGCGGAGGGCCCTGGGCCTCAATCAGCCGGAGGACGATGGTGACCGCTGACCGGGGATCGCGCGTGGCCGATACCGACCTGTTTCCGCCATCCACCGCCGGGGACTGGGAAGCCCTGGCGACACGCTCCGGGCGTATGCCGCTTTCGCGCCTCGCTGCGCGCACGGATGATGGCCTTCCCGTCGGTCCCGTCTACCGGCCCGGCGACGGCGCTCCGGTGGCCGGTCGCCAGCCCGGCAGCCGCTGGGTCGCGGCGCAGCGGATCGACCACGGCGACGTCGAGGCTTGCCGCATGGCCGTGGCCGCCGCCCTCACCGGCGGCGCGAGCGGCGTCGTTCTGGTCGCATCCGACAGCGCCACCGCCCGCGGCCGCGGCATCCCCGTCGACAGCACCGCCGTCGCCCGCGTCTGCGGGAACAGCTTCGAATCGGGACACCATCTTCGTCTCGATCTCGGCGAAGCGAGCGCCCGCCTTGCTCCGGGGTTCGTCGCCGCGCTCGGCGAGGCCGGCATTGCCGACGCCACCTTCGCCTTCGACCCCTTCGCGACCCTCGCCGCGAAAGGCTTCCTCGCCGATCCCTTCGGCGAGGTGTTGGACGGCCTGTTTGCGCTCGGCGAGGCCATGGAGGGCGCGCGGATCGATGGCGAAGCCGTCGTCGCCGACGGCCGTGTCTGGCACGACGCCGGCGCGACCGACGCACAGGAGCTCGCCGCCGTCGTCGCCTCGGTCTGCGCCGTCCTGCGCCTGGCCGACGAGAGCGGCCGTGATCCGGCACGGGCCGCCCGCCGCCTCGGTGTCGTCCTCGCCGCCGACGCCGACCAGTTCCTGACGATCGCCAAGTTCCGCGCCGTCCGCCGGCTCGTCCGCCGCCTCCATGAGGTCATCGGCATCAGGAAAAGCGCGCTCCGCGTTCATGCCGAGACGTCGTGGCGGATGATGAGCCGGCGCGATCCCTATCTGAACATGCTCCGCACCACCGGCGGCGCCTTCGCGGCGGCGACCGGTGGTGCCGACACGATCGCGGTCCTCCCCTTCGCCCTCGACAACGACGCCTTCGCCGACCGCATGGCGCGCAACATCCAGTCGATTGCCCAGGACGAATCCGCCCTCTACCGGGTCGGCGATCCCGGCGCCGGCTCCGGAGCCATCGAGGCGCTGACCGAAGAGCTCGCCGCCGCGGCCTGGGACGGCTTCCGCGCGATCGAGGCCGAGGGCGGGATGCTCGCCGCCATCCGCTCCGGAACCCTGCAGGCCCGGATCGCGGAGAAGCGCGACGACCGCCTCGCGCGGGTCGGCGCCCGCGCCATCGAGATCGTCGGCGTCAACGTCCATGTCGACCGGAGCCGGCCGCCGCCGACGGTCACCGGCGCCGTCGCGACCAGGATATCCGCCGCCGGCGCCGCCGAGGCCGCCGAGCGGCTCGACTTCATCCGCCTCGCCGAGCCCTTCGAGCATCTTTGCGTCCGGGCCGCGACGCTCGGCACGCGGGACAGGTCGCCGGTCGTCTTCGTCGCCGCCGTCGGCGCCGCGAAGGAGACCGGACCGGCGATCGCAGCCGCGACCGACGCGCTCGCCGCGGGCGGCCTTGAAGCCATCGGCGACGGCCGTCCGGCCACCCCGGAGGAAGCCGCCGCCACCTTCGCGGAATCAGGAGCCACGGTCGCCTGCGTCACGGCGGGCGAGAGCACCGCGGACGACGACATCGCCGCCACGGCCGCCGCCATCAGGGCGGCGGGTGCGACCTTGCTTCTGTTCAGCGGCGAAGGAAAAGCCGAGGCGACCGACGCCTCCTGGGCGGACGGGCGCCTCGGTGGCGGCGAAAATCTCGCGGCGATCCTCGGCAAAACGCTTGACGCGATTGCGAATGCGAGGAAAAAAGTGCAGAATCAGACGATCCAGCAGAAGGGCGGGGGCTCCGAATCGTGACCTTCACCAAGATTCAGTTCGGGCGGGCCATCGTGCGTGCGGTGGCGCTGCTGTCCCTCGTCTCCATGATATCGGTGCCGGGCGCCATCCAGGCTTCGGCGGCGAGCGCCTTCGACGGCAACTGGAAGATCTACATCTTCGGTGGTCAGGACAACTGCAAGTTCGGCTATCGCCTGCCGATCACGATCAGTGACGGCACGGTTCTCTACAAGGGCCGCAAGGTCCATCCGACCGTGATCGGGGTCAGCTCCAAGGGCGCGGTGGCGATCAACCTCGGCAGCGGCAGCAACCATGTCACCGGCTCCGGCGCGCTTGCCGCCAATCGGGGTTCGGGCCGCTGGGTGGCGCCGGAATTCCGCTGCGGCGGGTACTGGCGCGCGGAGAAACGATGAGCGCGCCGCAAGGGGCGCAGCCGGAACTCCATACAAAATCTGACACTATTCCGGCGGGCCGCTTCCCGGATTTCGCCGCTATGCCGTGGCGGCCGCCGGCGGCCGAAAGACCGCCGCGGGAACCGGCCGACTGGACGACGCCCGAGGGCATCGCGGTCAAATCCACCTACACGCGGGACGATGTCGCCGGGCTCGGTTTCATCGACGGGTGGCCCGGCCTGCCCCCCTATCTGCGCGGCCCCTACCCGACCATGTATGTCGAGCGGCCATGGACCATCCGCCAGTATGCCGGCTTCTCGACGGCGGAAGAATCCAACGCCTTCTACCGCCGCAACCTCGCCGGCGGCCAGCGGGGCCTTTCGGTCGCCTTCGACCTGCCGACCCATCGCGGCTACGATTCCGACGATCCCCGGATCGCGGCCGATGTCGGCATGGCCGGTGTCGCGATCGATTCCATCCTCGACATGCAGACCCTGTTCGACGGCATCCCGCTCGACCGGATGAGCGTGTCGATGACCATGAACGGCGCGGTGCTGCCGGTGATGGCGCTCTATGTCGTCGC